>JAHFGX010000019.1:0-8130 GCA_023247215.1 Candidatus Omnitrophota bacterium | reverse complement strand
GTCGGCTTTGGGCGGCGAGGCCCCCGCTCCGCGTCACCCGTGGCGGCTACCCTCAACCCCCCCAAGCTGATTCACGGATGCATCCATCCATGACCCCGTTCCAGGTCTTCCTCCAGCAGCTGGCCAATGGGTTGACCATCGGGTCCATCTACGCCCTGATCGCCTTGGGGTACACGATGGTCTACGGGGTGATCCAGCTTATCAATTTCGCCCACGGCGAGGTGTTCATGGTGGGCGCGTATGTGGGCTTATCCGCCTGCCTCTGGCTGGGATTGGAGGGTGTGGCGCCGGGCGGGGCGATGGCGTGGGGATTCGTCGGCGTGGTCGGCGCGTCGATCCTCGGCTGCGCGCTGCTGGGCCTGGCGGTTGAGCGCCTGGCCTACCGGCCGCTGCGGCGCGCCCCCCGCCTCACCGCGCTGATCACAGCCATCGGCCTCTCATTTTTCCTGCAGAATGCCGTGATGCTGGTCTACGGCGCGACGGACCGGCGGTTCCCGGCGCTCGTGCCATCGGTGCGATGGAACCTGGGCGGCGCGACGGTCACCACGCTGCAGTTGGTGATCTGGGCCGCGGCCGGGCTCATGATGGCGGGGTTGCAGGTGCTGGTGATGCGCACGCGGCTGGGCAAGGCCATGCGCGCCACCGCCCAGGACCCGACCGCCTGCTGGCTGCTGGGCATCCCGGTGGACCGCATTATTTCGGTGACCTTCGCCATCGGCTCCAGCCTCGCCGCCGTGGGCGGGGTGCTCTTCGGCCTGTACTACCACACGGTCAATTTCCACGACGGCTATCTCATCGGGCTGAAGGCGTTCACCGCGGCCGTCCTCGGCGGCATCGGCAACATTCCCGGCGCCATGGTCGGCGGGCTGCTGCTGGGCGTGTTGGAGACGCTGGGCGCCGGCTATCTCTCGGCCCAATGGAAGCATGTCTTTGCCTTCGTCGTCCTGGTCGTGTTGCTGCTCTTCAAACCCACCGGATTGCTCGGCGAGCGCGTGGCGGATCGCGCATGAAGCCTGCGGGCGGCGGCCATCCGCCCTCTCCCCCCCAGCGTCGTCGGTTCCCCTGGCTCAGCTGGCTCGGGTTCGCCGGCGCCTGTCTCGTGCCGCTCCTGGGGCTCAACGCGTATCACGTCGAGGTGCTGACGAGCGCGGGCATCTTTGTCCTGCTGGCGCTGGGGTTGAACCTCGTCGTCGGGTTCACCGGGCTGCTGCATTTGGGCTATGCCGCGTTCTTCGCCATCGGCGCGTACACCTACGGGCTGTTGAACCTGCACTGGCACGTGCCGTTTTGGGGCGGGCTGGTGCCGTCGGCGGTCGTCGCCGGGCTGTGCGGCGTGGCGTTGGGGATCCCGGTGATGCGGGTGCGCGGCGATTACCTGGCGATCGTGACCCTGGGCTTCGGCGAGATCGTCCGGCTGACGTTCACCAACCTGGAGCAATGGACCGGCGGCCCCAACGGGCTCCTCGGGATCGCCCATCCGGTGGGGTGGCTGCCGGGGCGCGGCTGGTACGACTTCGGCGTGGACTCGCTCCCGTATTATTATCTCGTGGCGGCGGCCGTCGCGCTCGTCGCCACGGCGTGCTGGCGGCTCGCGGATTCCCGGATCGGCCGCGCGTGGATGGCCATCCGCGAGGATGAGCTGGCCGCGTCGTGCGCCGGCATTCCCGCCGTGCACCTGAAGCTGCTCGCGCAAGGCTGCGGCGCGGCCATCGCCGGGGTGGCCGGGGCCATCTTTGCGGCCAAGCAGGGCACCATCACGCCGGACAGTTTCGATTTCATTCTTTCCGTCATGCTGCTCGCGATGGTCGTGTTCGGCGGCCTGGGCAGCATCGTCGGTGTCATGGTCGGCGCCTTGATCCTCGGCGCCTTGCCCGAAGTGATGCGCGGCCTGGACCAGTACCGCATGCTGCTCTTCGGGGTTGTGATGATCCTGATGGTGCGCTGGCGCCCTCAAGGATTGCTGGGCGGGCCGCAGATCCGGCGAGAGCTCACGCGGGGCTGATCCGGTCGCGCATGGGCCATCTGTTGGAAGTCCGCCAGCTCAGCAAGCAGTTCGGCGGCGTGGTCGCGCTCAAGCGCGCGCACCTCACCGTCGCGCCCCATGAGATCGTCGGGCTCATCGGGCCCAACGGCGCCGGTAAAACCACATTGTTTAATTGCCTGACCGGTCTGGTCCGGCCTGAGGAGGGCGAGATCGTCTTCGGCGAACAGGTCCGCGAATCTCTCGTCGGGCTGGCTCCCCATCAGGTGACGGAGTGCGGCATGGCGCGCACCTTTCAGAACATCCGGTTGTTCGCCAACATGACGGTGCTGGAGCATGCCGTCATCGGCAGCTACGTCCGGACCCGCGCGGGCGTGTGGGAGGCGCTGCTCCGCACGCCCTCCGCCAGGCGGGAGGCGCGGTGGGCGGAGGATCGCGCCCGGGGCATCCTGCAGCAGCTCGGGCTCGAGCGGTATGCCGGGCACCTGGCCTCGTCGCTGCCGTTCGGATTGCAGCGGCGGGTGGAGCTGGCCCGGGCGCTGGCGGCCGAGCCGGCCCTGGTGCTGCTGGACGAGCCGGCCGCCGGTTTGAACCCGACGGAAAAACATGAGCTGCTCGGCCTCCTCGAGCAGCTGCGTCGGCAGGACGTGACGCTGCTGTTCATCGAGCATGACATGCGGTTCGTCATGCCGATCTCGGATCGGATCGTGGTGCTCGACCACGGGCAGCACATCGCCACCGGCACGCCGGCGGAGATCCAGCGCGATCCGCGCGTGATCGAGGCCTACCTGGGCAAAGCGTGATGCTGGCCTTGAGCGGTGTCGTGGCGGGCTATGGGCAGACGGCGTGCCTCAAGGGCGTGGATGTGGAAGTGCGCCCGGGCGAAATTGTCGCCCTGTTGGGCGCCAACGGGGCGGGGAAGACGACGACGCTGATGGCCATCTCCGGGCTGGTGCGGCCGCGCCAGGGCGCCATCACCTTTGAGGGCGTGCGCCTGAACGGGCTCGCACCGGAGGCGATTGCGGCGTTGGGCGTCGGCCACGTGCCGGAAGGCCGCCGGGTCTTCACGCGCCTCACCGTGCTGGAAAACCTCCACCTGGGCGCGTATCTGCAGCGGGATCGCCGCGCCAGGGACGAGGACCTGCGGCGTATGTGGGAGCTGTTTCCCGTGCTGCGCTCCCGGCAGCATCAGTTGGCCGGCACGCTCTCCGGCGGGGAGCAGCAGATGCTGGCCATGGCCCGGGGGCTGATGGCGCGCCCGAAGCTGTTGCTGTTGGATGAGCCCTCGCTGGGCCTCGCGCCCAAGCTGGTGCGCGCGGTGTTCGACATCATTGTGCGGATCAACGCCGGGGGCACGGCGATCCTGTTGGTGGAGCAAAACGCGCGGATGGCCTTGACTGTGTCGCACCGGGGCTACATCCTGGAAACCGGCGCCGTGGCCCTCTGCGATTCGGCGAAGGCGCTGGCCGGCAATCCCCACGTGAAATCCGCGTATCTCGGAGGATAAATCAAGTGTCTGACACTTAAAGTGTCTGACACTTGAAGAGGCAACATGGAACACCTCGTGGAATTTTTTTCGCACTTGTACCGGTTTGACGAGCTGATCCGCTGGGGCGGGCCGTCGGCGCTGGCCGCCATCGTGTTCGCCGAAAGCGGGTTGCTGGCCGGGTTTTTCCTGCCGGGCGATTCGCTGCTGGTGACGGCGGGGCTCCTGGCCGCGTCGGACGGCCTGTTCAACGTGTGGGAGCTGTGCCTGCTGTTGAGCGTGGCGGCGATTGCCGGCGACAGCACCGGCTATGCGATCGGCTATCATTTGGGCCCGCGGATCTTCCGGCGGGAGGATTCCCGGCTCTTCCACAAAGGTCACCTGGCGCGCACGCAGCGGTTTTACGAAAAGTACGGGGCGAAGACGATCATCCTGGCCCGGTTCGTGCCGATCGTGAGGACCTTTGCGCCCACCATCGCCGGGGTCGGGCGCATGTCCTACCGGCGCTTCCTCGCGTTCAACGTCCTGGGCGGCATCGGATGGGTCTGCAGCATGACGCTGACCGGCTACGGGCTCGGCCGCATGATTCCCGACCTGGATCGGAAGATCCATTGGGTGATCGCCGTCGTGATCATCCTGTCGTTCCTCCCCATCCTGAAGGAGTGGCGCAGCCACGCCCGCGGCCGGCGCGATTGACTTCATTCCCGCCGTTGCGTAAGCTGGTATCCCATGAGTCAATCCATCGCGGCGCATTCATCGGCGGCGGTTGTTGAAGAGACCGGCATTCCCACCAACAAGCTGGGGATGTGGCTGTTCCTGGCGTCGGAGGTCATGTTCTTCGCCGGGCTGATCACCGCCTACGTCGTGCTGCGCTTCTCCCATCCCGCCTGGCCGGGCCCGGAAGGCCACCTCAACAAGTGGCTGGGCTCCGCGAACACCTTCATCCTGCTGGGCAGCAGTTGGACCATCGTCATGGCCTTGGCGGATTTCCAGGCCGACCGGCAGCGATCCGGGCGTCTCTATCTGCTCTGGACGATCCTGCTGGGCAGCGCCTTCCTGGTGATCAAAGGGTTCGAATACCGCATGAAACTGGAGCATGGCATTGTGCCGAGCACGAACATCTTCTGGTCGTGCTACTACACGCTGACCGGGTTCCACGGGCTGCACGTGCTCGGCGGTATCATCACGAATCTGTGGCTCTTGGTCCGGTCCCTCCGCGGGCGCCTGGGGCCGTCGCAGGCCTATCGCGCGGAGCTGGCCGGGTTGTATTGGCACTTTGTGGACATCGTGTGGCTGTTTCTCTTTCCGATGCTGTACCTGTTTTGATGTGGATGACTCCTCGACGGTGGTGGGGCGGGTTCCTGCTTGTCATTGTGCTCGGCGTGGTCGCCTACGCCCTGGCCGAAGACCTCACCCTTACCACGTTTTATCCCTCGCCGCGCGGGGTCTACAAGGAGCTGCGGGCCAGCGGGGATGTGGCCATCGGCACGACCGGGACCCCCCAGGCGCGGCTCCAGGTCGTGCGAGCCACCGATGCGACGAGTCTGGCCCTCCTGGTGGAGGATGCCCCGAATGATCCCACCCCCCTCGTCCTGGATGAAACCGGCAAGCTGGGCCTGGGCACGCGCGATCCCACAGGCCCGCTGACCATCACCGGGGCGATGACGGATCCGGTGGGCGGCACCTGCCCCGCCGGCTATGAGTGGTACAACGAGGATGGGGATGGCACGATTGATCCCCAGGAATGCCGGCAAACCACCCTGATCATCCAGGCGACGGGCCGGGTGGGGATCGGCACAGCCGCGCCCGGCGAGAAGCTTGAGGTCAACGGCAACATCAAACTCTCCGGGCCCAGCCCGCGAGCGGTCACCAACGTGGACCTGCCGGTCAATAATACCGACGTGGCCACGAAACAATACGTGGATGCGGCGACAGGGAGTGGGCTGGTCGAGCGCATGTGCGGATGGATTGCGTGTGGCTCCTCCGCGATGGGGAGTTGTGAGCCACCGGGATGTCCGACTGGCGGCTGGACGGATCAGGGCGTGGATTGTTGGCCGACTTCGATTGCTGGTTCCAGCTTAAATTTTTGCACCGGAGCCAATGCGGCCATAGTTGGCGCGTGCAAGCGTGTTTGCACGAAGTAACGCGGAGCCGTCTCTTTTCACCTGGAAGGTGAAAGAAGATTGCGACCTGAAGGGTAGAGGGTGATCATGGCGAATACCGTGCATGCGGCCACGCGGCAGTACCTGTGGATCTGGGGCTGGCTGGCGGGATTGATGCTGCTCAGCATCGGAGTCTCCGAGCTGCCGCTCGCACCCCACCTGATCGCCTGGATCATCCTGGGGTTCTCGACGGCCAAAGCGGCGCTCGTCGCGCTCTACTACATGCACCTCAAGCAGGACCGCAAGCTCTTATCGTTCGTGGCGGTGTTTCCCTTGCTGGTGATCGTCCTCGCCGTCCTGCTGGTCGCCTCCAGCCGGCTTGTGAAGCTGTAAGAATCCATTCGGCATGGTGGAAATCCGCGCCGTCTACGAAGGCGGCTTGCACTGCCGCGTGACGCACGGCCCCTCAGGCCAGGAGTTCCGGACTGACGCGCCGTTGGACAACGGCGGGGAAGGCCGGATGTTTTCTCCGACGGACCTGGTCGCGGCGGCCCTCGGCAGTTGCATTCTGACCGTGATGGGCATCGTGGCGACGCGGCATCAGATCCCGCTGGAGGGCGCGACGGCCTGCGTGGTGAAAGAGATGATGTCCAATCCTTCCCGGCGGATCGGCCGGCTGGCCGCGACCGTCACCTTCCCCAAAAACTACCCGGATTCGCAGCGGACGCTGCTGGAGAGCGCGGCGAAGAGCTGTCCGGTCCATCACAGTCTCCGTCCGGAGACGGACGTCCCGATCACGTTTGTGTACCCCGCTTGACGCAAACACACACCGCGCCCGCCAGTTGGCGGGCGCGGTGCAGTTGACTTTCGAGTCGAGCAACGGCTAGACGGAAAAAACGGTTGGGACCGGCAGCGGAAACCGCTGGAGACGCCGCACGGCTTCGGAAATCGGGGTCATCTTGGCAGGGCTTCCGCGGGGCAGTCGGATGTCGCGGGCCAGGCCGGCCATGGCGAGCAGCCGGATCGTGGCGTACGTCAAATCCACTTCCCACCATCGCAGCCCGTGAGCCGCGGAGGAGGGGTAAGCGTGATGGTTGTTGTGCCAGCCCTCGCCATACGTCAGCAAGGCCACCCACCAATTGTTCGTCGAACCCTCATTCGTCTGGTAGGTGCGGTAGCCCCAGATATGCGCGGCCGAATTGACCAGCCAGGTGGAGTGATAGACGAACACCAGACGCACAAAGATGCCCCACACCACACACGGCCAGCCGCCAAAGGCGAACAACAAGGCGCCCAGCGCGACGGTGTGCCACACGTACGTGTCGTTCATCCAGCGATGGACGCGGTCGCGCGCCAACTCCGGCACGTACCGCAGGTACTTGACCGGGTGGTCCAGCACGTCGTCGTACGCGAAGAGCCAGAGGACGTGCGCCCACCAAAAGCCTCTGGTGGGGCTGTGCGGGTCCTGTGGCCGGTCGGAAAAGGCGTGGTGGACGCGGTGGGTCGCCACCCATTTCAACGGTCCGCCCTGCAAGGCCAGGCACCCCAGCAGGGTGACGAAGTACTCCAACCACTTGGGGGGGTGGAAGCTGCGGTGCGTCAAGAGCCGGTGGAACCCCAGGGTAATGCCGACGCCGCCGGTGATCCACTGGAGGACGAAGAACGTCCAGAACGCTTTCCACGTGAAGAGCGACGACTTCAAGGCGAACAGCGCGGCCAGGTGAATGAACAGGATGCCCAGCGCAACATCCCACTTGATCCGGAGTTTCGGTGTGATCAGGCCCGCGGCTGCCTGGCGGTCTAAATCCTGCTCAACCGCTTGCAGTTCGGGGGCGGAAAGGGTAATCGGCATTGGTCTCCTTCTGGGTAGGCGCCAGCACAGCGCAGCCTCTACGATACCGGCTTCAGGGGTGGTTGTCAAAGGAAAAGCACCGGCCGGCGGGACGGGGGGGGGTCTAGTACCGCTCAATCTGCCTCAGGAGGCAGTAGGCCAGCCGGTCTCTGGTGAGAAGGGTGGTGAGGCCGTGGTGGAGCAGCGCTTCCACGGCGTCTTCGGCAGCACTCATGCGCTGCGCGGTGCTGGAGAAGGTCTGGAAGTGGAGGAAATACCAATCCAGAGCCTGGCGCTCCTCCTGCGGCAAGGGAGCCATCGCGTCCGCGACGATAATCTGGTGCACGTTGTTGAGAAACTGATACGGAATACATCGCAAGTAGCTGTAGGAAGTGAGCTTACGTTGGGTGGGATCCGCTGGTTCGTTCAGCTTATCGTAGGTGGAGACGACGGCGGGCCAGAATCGCGCCCGCAAGTACCCGGCCAGCGATGATTCGGCCGGGTCATGCGCGAACGCGAAGGCGCAGTGGCGGAAGATGTGGTGGAGGAGGCGCGAATAGTCCCGGTCGGTAAAGGCGCGGTAGTCCCCGCGGACGCTGCGACGCTCATCACTGGTGCGCGCGACGAACCGGCAGCCTTCCGTCGACAGCAGGAAGTCCCAGCAGGCGATGCCCCAGGTGAAGAGCGGCTGGAACTCCTGCACCAGCGCTTGGTAGGAGGGGCCCAGCCC
>JAHFGX010000018.1 GCA_023247215.1 Candidatus Omnitrophota bacterium | reverse complement strand
AAGCGGGTAGCGGGAATCGAACCCGCGTGGCCAGTTTGGAAAACTGGTGCACTACCACTGTGCTATACCCGCGCCTATTCGTTCTTTTTTGAAGGAACGTTCCAGCGGCCGGCCTCGAGGATCGGCAGATTGGTTTCCGTCGGCACGTAAATGACGGTTTTCTCATTGGTGCGAAGGCTATCGATCCAGCGATAGCGCAAGTAATTTTCATTGATGCTGGCTGCGATAATCTCGTTGCTCTTCGCCACGCCTTCCGCCCGGGCGACTTCAATTTCCGCGTCCTTCTTCGCTTTGGCCAATTCAAACTCTTTTTGAAACGACTCCTGCTCTGCCCGGAGCTTGGCTTCAATGCTCTGCGCAAAGCTGGGTGGCAGCCGCACGTCCCGGAGCAGGACATCCTGCACCAGGATGCCGCGCGGCTCTAACTTCGCGCGCAGAAAGCTCAGGATGTTCTCGCCGATGTCTTTGCGGCCTTCATCGCTGAAGAGCGCTTTCACCGGGTAGCCGCTCACGACGTTCCGGATCGCCTCGCGAATGTAGGGCTCGAGGACCGTTTCCTGATAGTTCGTGCCGATGGTCGTGCGCAGGGTGACGATATTGCTTTTCGGAATATTGTAGATAACCGACACATCCAGTTGAGAAATCAGCCCCTCGGAGGATGGGACCTGGGCCTGCTCTTTGATCTCCTGGGTTTTCACGTTCCAGACCTCGACCCAGCTGATCCCCGGCAGATACCAGTGCCAACCGGTGCCCAGCGGACGCTCATCAAACTTGCCGAAGGTGGCTTTGACGCCGGCCGTTCCATCTTCCACTACCACTCCGCATCCGGACGCCAAGAGCGCCAGACCGAGCAGCGCAAACAATCGCACGCGTGACATCACGTCTCCTCTTGTTGTTCCACGAAAAGAAAACATGGGTAGGCCAGGGTTCGGCGCCTGCGCTCGTCGCACCAGTCGGTAATGGTTGATGCCAGGAACACAGGGTGGTGCGACTCACTCCGGTCGGCCACCCGCCGCTCCCAAGGAAGGTCGGCGCTCCTGTTCGTCGCGCCGACGTCAATCAACATGTCGCGGCTCCCCTCTCACCCTGGCCTGCCCCTGAGGGGCATTGGTCAAGATGGTGGGGAGAAAAGCTGGGCAGGCCAGGGTTCGAACCTGGGTAGGGCGCAAGCCCGCGAGTTTTACAGACTCGTGCATTTGGCCACTCTGCCACCTGCCCGCACACTTCATCGTATCATCGCATGAGAAAAAGCCGGTGGAGGGATTTGAACCCCCGACCCGCTGTTTACAAAACAGCTGCTCTGCCCCTGAGCTACACCGGCGTCGACGCGCGTTGATACTGGCGGATCGCTTGGGGTATTGTAGTCGCCAGATCCGACGCGATCAAGCCGATCTGCCCCTGCTGCGCCGCCACAAGCTCGCCGGCCGACCCGTGCAGATACACACCCAACCGGGCCGCGTCAAACGGCGCGAGGCCCTGCCCCAATAGCGCCGCGATCATCCCAGTGAGGACGTCGCCGCAGCCTCCGGATGCCATGCCCGGATGGCCCGTGTCATTGACGGCCACGCGGCCATCAGGTGCTGCGATGACGGTTCGATGTCCTTTGAGCACGAGCACCACCTGATGCCGGGTCGCGAAGGCCTTGGCCGTGGCTTCCCGGGCGTTCTGCGCGGTGTCGCTCCGCATCTTCGCCAGCCGGCTCATCTCGCCGGGATGCGGTGTCAGCACCCACGGCCCGCCGCGACGAAAGGTCCGGGTTGGATCCGCCAGCGCATTCAGCCCGTCGGCGTCGACCACGCAGGGTTTGCGGATGCGCGGCAAGAGGTCCCGGACCAACCGAACCGTCTGCGGGTGCTGTGACAACCCTGGACCGATGGCGGCAGCATCGGCTCGCTCGAGTTCCTTCAGGAGTGTTGGAAGTGCCAGGCGGCTGAGGCTTCTGGCGCGAGTTTCCGGCAGCGGCACGGTCATCGCTTCCGTCAGCTTGACGGCCATCAGGTCCTGCAGGCTCTCGGGGATCGCCAGCGTGACCAAGCCGGCGCCGGTCCGGAGGGCTCCCAGCGCGCACAAGGCTGCGGCACCGGTCAGGCCGGCCGACCCCGCGACGAGCAGCAGCCGTCCCGCCTCTCCTTTATGCGTGGTCACAGGCCTCGGGGGCAGCAAACCCGGCGGAATCGTTCTGCGAATAGTCATCAGGCCAGGATGGCGACGGCGCAGGCCATGGCCAGTCCTTCACTGTGCGACAAGCTGATCTGCAACTCCACGACATGCCGGGCTCGAGCATGCAGCGTCACCGAGGGCCGGCCGTTGGCCGCATTGCGGATCTCAATGGCTTTCATGGACAGCAGAGACCCCGGCGCCGCTTGGGAGATGGCCTTGATCACCGCTTCTTTGGCGGCAAACCGCGCCGCCAGATGCGGCAGCGGGTCGCGATGGCGACGGGCATATCGCTGCTCGGTGGTCGTAAAAATCCGGTTCAGGAAGGCTTGCCCGCCGCGCTGAAGGGCTTGGGCAAATCGCGGAAGCTCCACCACGTCAATCCCGCATCCGAAACCTGTGGAGGACGACCGATGGGAGGAAGCGCGCGCGAGGGTTCGGCGAACGGCCGCGGCCATGGCTAACGGGCAGGCCCGCGCCGAATCAGCGCGCGCATTTCCCTGACGGCTTGCTCTATCCCCACAAACACTGCTCGAGCCACGATGGAAAAACCGATATTCAATTCCGCGACGTCGCGCAACGCGGCCACCGGGCGCACATTATGATAATCCAGCCCATGCCCGGCGGCGACGACCAGGCCTCGGCGCTTCGCCTGCCGCGCGGCCCGCTGAAGCTGGGCGAGCTCTGCCTTGCGCTGCGCCGGCGCGCCGGCGCGCGCATACCGTCCCGTGTGCAGCTCCACTTGGCCGGCGCCGACGTTGGCCGCAGCGGCCACGTGTTCTTCGATCGGATCAATAAAGATGCTGACGGCAATCTGCTGGCTGCGAAACTGTTCCACCAGCCGCTTGAGACGCCCCAGGTGCCGCCGGATATCCAGCCCGCCTTCCGTGGTCAATTCCTGGCGGCGTTCGGGCACCACGGTCACGGAATAGGGGCGCAGCCGCAGGGCCACCGCCACGACGTCTTCCGCCATCGACAGCTCCAGGTTGAGCGGCACGTTGACCGCGCCGCGGAGCCGCTCCACATCCCGCGGTTGAACGTGGCGGCGGTCTTCGCGGAGGTGGCAGACGATGTGGTCGGCGCCGGCCCGGACGCAGGAGAGCGCGGCTTCAACCGGATCAGGAGAGTCTCCCAACCGCGCCTGCCGGACCGTCGCGATGTGATCCACGTTGACGCCCAAGCGAGGGGGGGCCAATTCCGCCGAAGACGCCCGACTTCTCATCAGCGCGCTCCAATGGCGTTGAACATACGAAGAAAATCCACCGCGGGTTTCACCTCGTGGACCCGGACCACGTGCGCGCCGTGCGCTGCCGCGGCGACCACGCAGGCGAGCGTCCCGGGAAGCCGATCCGGCAGCTCCGCATCGAGCACCCGCCCGATAAACGATTTGCGCGAGGGGCCAACGACCACCGGCGCTCCCAAGGCCACCAACGCCTCCAGTTCGCGCAATAACTGAAGATTATGCGCGACGGTCTTGCCGAACCCTAATCCCGGATCAAGCAGCACGCGGGAAGCCGGAATGCCGGCCGCAATGGCCTGATGCCTCGCCTCCGCCAAGAATCGGCAAACGTCGGCGGTGACATGGCGATAGCGCGGGCTCCGCTGCATGGTGCGCGGCGTGCCGCGCATGTGCATGAGAATGACCGGAACGCGCGCCTGAGCGATGACGCCGGCCATGCCCGGGTCTCCCCGCAGCGCCGTCACGTCGTTCACCAGGCTGGCCCCCGCGTCCAGCGCCTGCCGGGCCACTTCAGCCTTGGAGGTATCAATCGAGATCGGCACGGACAGCCGTTTCGCGAGACGGCGGACGACGGGGATCACGCGGACCAGCTCCTCCGGCTCAGGCACCCGCGGCGCGCCGGGCCGGGTGGACTCCCCTCCCACGTCAATGAGCGCGGCGCCGGCGTCTGCCATCGCTTCTGCCTGCCGCACCGCGGCGTCAAGCCTGGCATAGCGGCCCCCGTCGCTGAAGGAATCAGGAGTGACGTTCAGGATCCCCATCACGAGGGGATGGCCGCGATAGTCAAGCTGAAACCGGCCGCAGGGAATGCGAACGGCCGGGCGAGCGTGAAGGCGCGCCGGCGTCACGCGAGAACGATCAGCCTCGCTCAGGTGTCTGCGGGGTTGCAGCGGCGGCATCAACGCCTGCCGGCGGCGTGGACATCCCGACAATGCGCTTGACCTCTTCTCCATCGAGCACTTCGCGCTCCAAGAGCGCGTGCGCGAGCTGGTCCAGCTCGTGCCGGTGCGACGTCAGCTGCTGGCGCGCCCGAGCATGCGATTCGTCAATGAGCCGGCGGATTTCTTCGTCAATCATGACCGCGGTCTGCTCGCTGTAGTTGCGCTCCTCGAATAAGTCGCGGCCGAGGAAGACCTGTCGCTCCCGCTTGCCATACGTCAGCGTGCCCAGGCGTTCGCTCATGCCGAACTCGCACACCATCCGCCGGGCGATCTCGGTGGCATTCTCCAGATCGTTTTGCGCCCCCGTGGTCACTTCTTGGAACACCAGCTCCTCCGCGGCGCGCCCGCCGAGCATCACGGTGACGCGGGCCAGCAGCTCCTGCTTGGTGATCGTATAGCGGTCTTCCAGCGGCAGCTGCATGGTATAGCCAAGCGCCTGGGCGCCCCGCGGAATGATGGAGACTTTGTGCAACGGATCCGCCAGCGGCGTCAAGAGCGCCAAGAGCGCGTGGCCGGATTCGTGATAGGCGGTAATGCGCTTTTCCTGCTCATTGATGAGCCGGCTCTTGCGCTCCGGCCCGGCGATGACCCGTTCAATGGCTGCCTCCAGCTCTGCCATCCCCACGCTGTCTTTATTCCACCGGGCGGCCAGCAGGGCCGCTTCATTCGCCAAGTTGGCCAAGTCGGCTCCGGAGAACCCCGGGGTCTGGCGCGCGATTTTGCGCAGGTCCACCTCTTGATTCAGCTTGATCTTCCGGGTGTGGACCTTTAGGATCGCTTCCCGCCCCACAAGGTCCGGCGGGTTGATGACGACCTGCCGATCAAACCGCCCCGGCCGCAATAGCGCCGGATCCAGCACATCCGGGCGATTCGTCGCCGCCATCAACACGATGCCTTCCTGCGTGTCGAACCCGTCCATCTCCACGAGGAGCGCGTTGAGCGTTTGTTCCCGCTCATCATGGCCGCCGCCGATCCCGGCGAAGCGCTGGCGGCCTACGGCGTCAATCTCGTCAATGAAAATGATGGCGCCCCGCCCGCTCTGCCGGGCCGTGCGCCGGGCCTGCTCAAACAGGTCGCGCACCCGGCTGGCGCCGACGCCAACGAACATCTCCACGAAATCCGATCCGCTGATGCTGAAAAACGGCACGCTGGCTTCGCCGGCGACGGCCTTCGCCATCAACGTTTTCCCCGTGCCCGGCAACCCCAAGAGCAAGACCCCCTTGGGGATTTTCCCTCCCAGGCGCTGGAACCGCTTGGGGTCTTTGAGGAACTCGATGATTTCCCGCAGCTCTTCCTTGGCCTCATCAATGCCGGCCACGTCGTCAAAGGTCACTTTGCTCTGCGCTTCCGAGTTGACCAGCCGGGCCCGGCTTTTCCCGAAGGCCATCAGCTTCCCGCCGCCCTGCGCGCTGCGCATGATGAACCACATCACGCCGAAGAGAATGATCCACGGCGACAGCGCGATCAACACCGCCATGAAGCCGGTTTGGGTGGGCTGGATGTCAAACGCCGGCACGTTCGTGCGCAGGAGGTGGAGCACTTCGTCATCGCCCGGGGGAAGATACACGACCACGCTGTGCCCATCGCTCAGCCGGCCTTCCAGGCGGTCATCCACCAGCTTGGCCTCGGTGATTTGATGGGTGGAGACATTGTCCAATAACAGGTGGTAGAATTCCCCGTACGTCATCGGCCGATGCAGTTGGGTGGTTAGGTATGAGAGCGTCCTGAGCAGGGCGACCAGCATCAGCGCGGTCAGCATGATCCACAGCCATCGGGGCCGGGTGGGGCGTCGTAACATTGTCATCGTTCAGGTCTATCCTGTGCTAAGAGTACGGCAGGCGTCGTGGGCAGTTCACAACAGATGAGCAGTATACCGCGAGTCGTTGGACGGGCGCAAGGAGAAGTCTGGGACGGCAGCACGAACGAGGAGCTCGCTGCCCTGCCGCTCCACATGGGCTCCGCCGGGCAAATCCAGCCCGATGCCGCTGGAGTGATCCGCAATGACGCGCCGGATCTGCAACCAGTGGCGGAACTCCAGGCCGACGAGCACGTCCGCAGCGTCTTGCAGGGCCAACCGGACCAGCTGCCATTGCAGGGATTCCGGCAGCCGCCGCAGCGCCGCAAGCTGGAGGCGCCAGCCGCCGGCCGGATGAGGTTTGGCGACGCGTTTCCAATGCCGCCGGGCCGCCGCGCGCAGGAACGTCACATCGGTCCGGCACTGTTCCGCCAATTGATGCAGTTGCTGCTTGATTTGCGGGTTGTAATCGCGTTCCAGCAACGGGAGCAGTTGGCCGCGGACGCGGTTGCGAAGGAACCGGGGGTCGGCGTTCGTCGCATCGTGCCGGAAGGTCAGGCGGTGCCGACGGAGATAGCTTAGGATGTCCCGGCGCCAGACGTTCAACAGCGGACGAATGACCAGGGTGGCGCCGAGCGGCCGGGTGGGAGGAATGGCCGCCAACCCGGTCAGGCCGGCCCCGCGGACCATGCGCATCATCACCGTCTCGGCCTGGTCATCGGCCGTGTGAGCCAGCGCCAGCCGGCCGGCCGAATATCGAACGGCCACCTCCTCAAATGCTGCGTAGCGAATCCGGCGCGCCCCGTCTTCCACCGACCAGCCCCGGGCGCGCAGCTCGGCGCGAACGTTGCAGCTGACGATCGTCACCGGCACGTTCCATCGCCGGCCCAGCGATTCCACGAACGCGGCGTCCGCGCCGGCCTCAGGCCGGAGCTGGTGGTTCACGTGGACCACGCGCAGCTCTCCAAGCGATGGGCGGAGCTGAGGCGAGGAGAACAGATGGAGGAGGGCGATGGAATCCGCGCCGCCAGAGACGCCCAGCAAGACTCGCTCCCCCGGCCGAAGCCATTGCGAGTCGGCGAGCGTCTCCCGGAGGCGCACCAGGAGCGGATCGTTCATTGCCCCGGAAGCCTAAGAACCTTGGACTCGCTGAACGGCTTGGGTCAGGACGCGCTGGACGTCCCGATGGCGTTCCCGGCGCTGGCGCGCGAGAACGGCTTCCTTAGCCCGCGGATCCTTCACGCGGCTGACGGCATCCACGGCCGCCATGCGCACTTCAGGATGCCGGTCGCGCAACCGGTCGATCAGCGCCGGCAAGACCGCAGGATCAACAAGCGGCTCCAGCGCCAGGATCGCTGCGATGCGGACCCGCGGATGGCGGTCCCGCTTCAAACATTCCACCACATCCGGAACGGCTTGGACGCCGGCGACCGCCGCCAACGCTCGGACGGCAAACGCGCGGGTATCGGGATTTCGATTGGTCAGGTAGGACCGGAGGACCGGGGCAGTCGCCGGTTCCCGCAGCATTTCCAGCTTCATGAAGCTGGCTTGCCGCTGGTAGGCATCGGGGTGCTCGAGCTGGGCAATGAGCCGCTCCGCCTCCGGGCTTGGGGCCGCTGCCGCGGGGGCATCCGCCGCCGGACTGGCCGGCATCGCGCTGCCCAGCGCTGCCAACGCGCAGCTCAACCCGGCGATCCAAGCTCGCTTCACGACGGCTCCTCCGCATCCGCTAATTCCTGCGATTCCCGTCCGATCCCGGCCAGCCGGCCGGTGCGCTTGCGCAAGTGTCTGCCGTGCAGCTTGGCATGTCGTTTGTCGAGCTGCCGTTCCAACTCTTCAAAGGCTTTGCGGATGGCGACACCGGCCTCGCGATCCTCCACATGCGCCGCGACCGTGTGGCCGGGAATGTGGCACGTCAGCGCGGTTCGGTAGAGTTTGTGGGATCCGTTTTCTTCAAAGAGGGCGTGCAGTGACACGGCTTCGTCAGGAAAATGGTGGAATTTCTCCTCCAGCCTGCCAATGAGCTGGGTGAGCAGCTCCCGCACCACGCCTTTGGGCCCAACGTGTTTCAATTCAATGGTTCGTTTCATCATATCCTCCTCGTCCGCCTCTGACCAGATTTAGTCTACTGCACCGGCCCTGGCTGGTCAACTGACGGATGCCGCGCAGAAAAACCAACACGGCAGCCGACATCTCATCGGCTGCCGTGTTGAGCCAATCCCACGCCCAGCGCGCTTACGCGCGATGGAGGGCGCGGTGTCGAATTGGATGGACCGGCCGCTTGGCGTGGCCGTTCATGCGGTTCGTGACCCACTCCCGCGCGTGGTCCAGCCGCTTGCCGGCTTCGCGTCGGAGCACCCCGGCGTTGCGCGCGAGCACTTTCTTCGCCTGGCCCATCTGCCGGACCGCGGCGCCGCGGACAGAACGCAACTTCATCGCGATGCGCTTGCGAGTGACCCGGCCTGATGCCGGCGCAAAGAGCAGCGCCATGAGGCTTCCCGCAGCCGCCCCGAGGGCAAAGACCCCAACGGTTTGAACCGTCCGCTTCGTGCGCGGTGTCTGTGGTGCCATCTCCCTTCCCCTCCGTGTTGTTCCTACACCCGGGATGGTCGCCGAGGGGCCACCCTCGCGCCGTTTCCCATTCGTTTTCCCAGCCACGTCGACATATGGTGCTGCATCTGCGAGGCGGCCTCAAGCACTCGAAGGGTCATGCCCCGCGCTTCGCCGGTGACATACTCAATGTGTTCCGCCACGCGGTTCGCCCGTTTCAGCAGGCGCCGGAGCTCTCGTAATGTATCGGACGCCTCGTCGGCGGCCCGGGCGTACCGCGGCATCACCCGCCCCACGTCATGCCGAATCCGGCGGATCTCCTGGAGCAGGAACGCGGCAATGACCAGCATCGCTGCCATGCCGACGGCCAGCACCCCCAGGCACCATCCGATGACGTCAGCCATGGCACCACAGCCTGTGGGAGGAGACTCGACGGGAACGCGCCGGCCGGAAGGCTGCCGCCACAGGCGGCTGGGCCGGGATGCAGCATCCAAACCCGAGCCACACCGTAAAAAAACGGCACGCCCGCCACAAGCGGACGTGCCGAATCTGTTGTTGAAGGCTTGACCACATCGCGTCCATTCTTTCGGCAACCCGGCTATCCAGCGTGCGGCTGGACCCGAAGCTTTGCCGGCATCTCCATCCGGAGATGCCGCCCTGAGCGACCCTCAGGGGTCCTACCCTCTCGGGTAGTGTGCCTCCGCCCCTCGCGGGACGGACCCGCCTTCCTCAGGCAGGCGTATCGAGAATGTCAAGAACCACTACTTCTTTGCGCGATCTTACGTTAGCTTGAGTGTACCTAACGCGATTGCCGCGCGTCAAGACCGTCAGGCAGGAGAGGCGTTGATGTGGCGGATCATCTCGATGAGCCGCCCATACTCGCGCCGGTTGAAGGGCACGATCAACCGGGGAAGGTGCTGCAGGTCCTGCTCTTCCGCTTCTTCGGGCAGGGGTTTGCTGAGCGTCATCGCCGTATTCGGGAGGAGGAGATCTGTGAAGGCGCGATTGAGCTGCTCGACGACAGGACGCGGCAGCGCCCGTTGAAGGCGCAAGACCAAGGTCGAGCCCACGTACCGGGCGGAGTGGTAGACGACATAGAACTGGCGGATCATCGCCGCCGCCTCATCGGCCGAGCGCGCCACTTGATAGATCGCGCGGTCGCTGGCGGAGATCATCCCGGTCTCCACCAGGCGGCGGTCCATGAACTCCAACAATGGTTTCCAAAAATCCCCGGCCGGCGTTTCGACGAAGACGATCGGCCGCGGATCCGTTTTGCCGGTTTGCACCAGCGTCAAGAGCTCGAACCCTTCGTCAAGCGTGCCGAACCCGCCGGGAAACAGCACCGTCGCGTGCGATTCCTTGACGAACAACAGCTTGCGGGTGAAAAAGTACTTGCACGTGATGAGCTTCCGGTCCCGCGCGATGATCGGGTTGGCGCCCTGCTCAAAGGGCAGCCGGATATTCAATCCAAAGCTGGCCTCGCGTCCGGCGCCCTCGTGCCCCGCTTTCATAATGCCGCTGGCCGCGCCGGTGATCACCATCCAGCCGGTTTCGGCCATCACCTTGCCGAACCGCTGGGCCATGGGATACGACGGGTGGCGCGCGGTGGTGCGGGCCGACCCGAAGACCGCCACTTTCCGGACATGCCGGTAGGGACGGAAGATGGCGAAGGCATAGCGCAGCTCCTTCAGCGCAGTGTTGAGAATTTTGAGATCCCCCGTCGTGGCGCCGTCCTGGCCGAGCCGGTAGGCCGACGTCATGAGTTCCGCCAGCAGCGTTTGATCGAACGACGCATCGCCGAATCCCTTGACGAGGTTGGCAATCGCCGCATCCGCCGCCGGCGTTCCGGTGGTATAGCGTGAACGGGGGGATTGCGGAGCGGCGGGGGAACTGTTCGAACGGTTAGGCATGGACAGAAGACCTCCGCGGATCAAGCCGCATCACAGCCAATTCAGGCCGGGCGCCAAAACGGACGGGAAGCACCGAGGTGCCAATACCGCGGCTGACATACAGCCGTGAGCCCTGCCGCTCGTACCAGCCGGCGATGAAGTTCCGGCAGCCATGCGGCAGCCACCATCGGCGCAGGCCGGGAATCCCGATTTGTCCGCCGTGGGCATGGCCGGCCAGCGCCAGGGCGCAGCGGCCGGCGAAGACGGGAAAATCATCCGGCGCGTGAAACAGCGCGAGGGTCGCCATGCCCGGCGGCACGCCTGCCAGGGCCGCGGCAGGGTCGGGTGAACCGAAGATCGAATCATCCAGCCCGGCCACCCAGAGGTCGGCGCGAAGCGGAGCGCTTTCATTGACCAGCAATCGGATTCCCAGGGACTGGTAGAACGCGGGATCGTTCCCCGTGGGCTTGCGGCTTTCCCAATTGCCCCGCACAGCCCACACGCCCAAGGGAGCGCGGAGCTGGCTGAGGAACGCCCGGCATTGGTCCGGCTGGCCATTCGTGGCGACGGTGTCGCCGGTGATGACGATGGCGTCCGGCGCCTGCCGCGCCAATAATTTCAATAACCGGCGCTCCCGGCGGCCCAAGCCGACCGTATGGAGATCCGTCAAGTGCGCCAGGGTGATCGGCGACGCGACATCCACGGTCATCTGATGGCGCGTGACCTCGATCCAGTTCGGTTCGACCCAGACCGCATACGCCAGCAGGCCGGCGAGGCCCAGAAAGCCGCCCCACATGATCATGGAGACGGAGAGGTCGTGGATGACCAGCCGCCCTCTTCGCACAGACAGGTAAAGACGTATTCCGGACGAATCACTGGAACGTAATCCGGCGGCGCGGGAAACACGAAGGTCACCGTCTCGTAGGCTCCGGCGAGGGTCCGGATAACTCCATGCCCGACTCCCCGCAGGACACCGAGGGTCGCCCCGCTGCCGGGGCCGGAGCGCTTGGTGGTTTCATCCACCCGCTTGGGGATCTCCACCCATCCGGTCAGGACGTTGACCACTCCGCGCCACAGCTTGCCGAACGCTTTCCTCCAATTGATGGGAACCGAGGGCAGCCGGGGTTTGCCCAGCTGCTCGCTGTGTTGGCTGCCCGGAAGGCCGGCGGGCTCAGAAGGCAATGCAGCCCCACCGGTGTCCGTCTCCAATTGCGACACTCGCTGGTCCAGCAGCGTAACGCGCGACTCGACGCGGCGCACCTGCGCGCCGAATGGATCAACGATGCAGCCGGTGGCCGCAACGGAAATCCCAACGACCAGGCGTGTGACTGCTGCACCGCGGTGTATGCGCCCGCGCACGTCAACTTCGCCGTTTCTGGGGAAGGAAAACCCCCTCATACGTCAGGGCGGCAACGGTGCCACCGAGCAGCGGTCCGATCCAATACACGAGGTGGTCGCTCCAAAACCCCGCCGCCAGGGCCGGGCCGAATGCCCGAGCCGGATTCATGGCCGCCCCGGTCAGCGCGCCGCCCATCAAGATATCCAAGGTCACGGTCAGGCCGATCGCGATGCCGATGGGAGGCTTGGGAGAGCGGGGATCCACGGCCATCC
The DNA here is from genome assembly GCA_023247215.1 of Candidatus Omnitrophota bacterium. Classification (GTDB taxonomy): domain Bacteria; phylum Omnitrophota; class Gorgyraeia; order Aquiviventales; family Aquiviventaceae; genus JACPRA01. Next base: position 18,766 of record JAHFGX010000018.1, on the reverse strand, counting down.
CCCAGACGACCGTAACGAGGAAAAATGTCAGGACCGCTTCTAGAAAGATGCCCCACCCGACCGACACTTGCGAGAGCGCGCACGCTCCCAAGTACGGCACGTCCGTAACCGCGTCGGGAAACAGGGCGCGGAGCGCGAATCCTGCCAGGGCCGCCCCGCCGAGCTGAGCGGCGACATACCCGGCCGCCCGGGGCGCCTCTAAGCGCTTAGTCAGGGCCATCGGGACTGTCACGGCAGGGTTGAAGTGGCCGCCGGAGATGTGCCCGAACGCGTACACCATGACCATGATCGTCAATCCGTGGGCCAAGGCGATGCCCACGATGCCGACCTGCCCGCCGCTGGTCATGTCCGCGCAAATGGAACCTGCCCCGATAAACACGAGCGCAAACGTGCCGATCAATTCAGCTAGATAGGGCGCCATCTCTGTCCTCCTTGGTTACCATCCCTGCTGGAGTGCCAGGTCCAGCAGCTCGCGAAAATTCCCGGCCAGCGCGTCCGGGTGGGCGCACTGGAGCGCTGCCTGCTCTTCGTAGCCATGCGTCAGCAGCGCCGTCGTGACCCCCGCGTTCCGGCCGGTTTCGAAATCAATCAAGCTATCGCCGATGAGCAGGACATCGCGCGGCTGCAATTGCCACCGCCCCATCAAGGCCTGGATTGCCGCCGGATCGGGCTTCTTCGGGTACGGGGAGCCTCCGCCGATGATCTCCGCGAACTGCGCGGCGATTCCCAGCCCCTCCACCAGCTGGCGGGCGAAGGAATGCGGCTTGTTGGTGACAATGGCCTGGATCCGGGAGCGGAAGTGCTGGAGCACGTCGGCCGCGCCGGGATAGAGCGCGCTGTGATCCAGGAGGTGGGCGCGGTAATAGTCGTGGAACAGCTCCAGGCCGCGCTCAATGCGCTGAGGGTCGGTGGTGTCCAGGCACCGGTACACCAAATCGTGCAGCCCGCGCCCCACCAAGGCTTTCACCTCGTCCAGGGACCGGGGAGCCTCGGACATCTGCTGCAGCATAAAATTGGCGGCGTTCGCGATGTCCTCTCCGGTATCCACGAGCGTGCCATCCAAATCATAGATGATGAGCCGCTTTATGCCGGGCACGGCGCGGGTGGACGTTATTTGAACACCGTTTGAACCTCGTCGTCAAACCCGACCCCGTGGAGCATCCAGCCCTGCTCCGGCCGGTAGAACACGAAATCCCAATACATGGCATCCCATTCGAATTTCTCGAGGAAGCGGAACCGGAGCAGGCTGTCTCGGACGGTTTCAGCGCTCAAAAACACGCGGCCCACCGGCGCGCCGAATTGCAGCTCCGCTAACCCATGCTGCCGGCGGGTTTCCTGGGAGAGCTTGTCGAACCGGGCATCCGACACCGGGAAAAACGGCCGCAGCGCCTGAAACGCGGCGTCATAGTTCCCGGCTTCGATGCGGTCGAGGAAGGCCTCGCACACCTGCAGCGCTTCCCCTTCGCTGCGAAGCAGCTGATATTCCACGACGACCGACGGGGCCATGCCGGGCGCGGCGTCATTCAAGGTCAACGGTCCTGTAGGGACCGCGGCGGGCGAGTCCGTGATGGGAGATTCGGTATTCGACGCGGGCGTGGAGGCATTCGCCGGGGCTGATGACGTTGCCGATCGTTCCTGAGCGACCACTGGGCTTGGAGCAAGCGCCGCCGCGCTCATGACGAAGCTCACGAGCCATTGTTGACGTTTCATGACTCTCCTCTATCGATCAAATAAAAATGGCGGTGGAGGGATTCGAACCCCCGACACGCGGATTATGATTCCGCTGCTCTAACCAGCTGAGCTACACCGCCAGACGGAATGAGCAGGTCTTCTTCCACGGCCCGTCGGTCCGCTCCACCTGCCTGATAGCCGGTCCGGTCCACCCCGACAGACGCGAACCCCAACGCGAGTAATTGCGCGCTGATGTCCCGGCGGACCGCAGGCTGATCAAGCCGGCTGAGCTCTTCCCGGCCCACTTCAACGCGCGCGTGCGTTCCGACATGCCGGACCCGCACCTGGCGAAATCCTAATGTCCGCAGCGCTTGTTCCGCAGCTTCCACTTGAGAGAGCTTGCGTTCAGTGACTTCCAGTCCGTGCGGAACACGGGATGCTAGGCAGGCGTTCTGCGGGCGGTCCCAATTCGGCAGCCCGAACGCGCGTGCCGCTTCGCGTACCTCAGCTTTGGACAACCCGGCCGCCTGCAGCGGAGCCCGCACATCGCATTCGCGCGCCGCCGCCGCGCCCGGACGCAGCTCCAGGAGATCATCCTCGATCGCCCCGTAGAGAATCGTGACGATGCCTTCCGCCTGCGCGAGCGCACGGAGCCGATCAAACAGCTCCCGCTTGCACACGTAACAGCGGGCAGGAGAATTCGCGCGGTAGACCGGGTTCTCCACTTCGCCCGTGGCCAGGACCGCGTGGGGCACATCCAGGTGCCGGGCCAGCGCGCGCGCCTCATCGAGATCGGCTCGCGCCAGCGATGCGGAGTCTGCGGTGGCGGCGATCACGCCCTCCCGCCCCAAGGCCTTCCGGGCCAGCGCAAGCAGCAGCGTTGAATCCACCCCGCCGGAAAACGCGACAATCACCCGGCCGTATCGGCCAAGCTCCGTGCTCACGCGCTCAAGCTTGTGCTGCAGCAAGAGGGGTTCCGGCATCGCGATGCGATGAAGGCGAGGGGGGCAGTGCAATCCAGCCGCCCCCCAACACCAGCTCATCATCATAACATACCGCCGCCTGGCCGGGCGTCACGGCTGGCTGAGGCTCGTCGAACTCCACCGTCGCGCCGGCGGCGCCGCGCGGCGTCACCGTCGCCAAGCCGCCGGCATGCCGGGAGCGGATTTTGACGAGCGCCCGCACCGGCTGCGCGGGCGGCGCAATGGACACCCAATTGACGTCTTGAAGATCGCACCGGCGGCTCAACAACTCCATGGCGGACCCGACCACCAAGCGGTTCTGCGCGCGGTCAATCGCCACGACGTACATCGGCTTCCCGCAGGCAATGCCGAGCCCTTCCCGCTGGCCGATGGTGTAGCCGACCAATCCGCGATGCCGGCCGAGCACGCGGCCCGAGGCATCGACGATCGGCCCGGGCTCTTCCGTATTCCCCAGCGCCGTCCGAAGAAACCCGGTGGTGTTCCCATCCCGCACGAAACAGAGGTCTTGGCTGTCCGGCTTGTCCGCCGTCACCAGCCCCAGCTCATGCGCCACGCGGCGCACGTCGGCCTTCGACAATTCGCCCAAGGGAAATTGCGCGCGGCGCAGCTGCGTTTGGTTCAGCCCGAACAGCACGTACGATTGGTCCTTGCCGGGATCGCGCGCGCGCTTCAGCACGTACCGGTCGCGGGAGGCGTCGTAGGCCGAGCGGGCGTAGTGCCCGGTGGCGATGGCCTCCGCCCCCAACGCGTCGGCGTGCTTCAGGAGGGCGCCGAACTTGATGTGATCGTTGCAGGCGATGCAGGGATTCGGCGTCATCCCCTGGGCATAGGTGGAGACGAAATAATTCATGACCCGCGCCCGGAACTCCTCAACGAGCTCCAGCGTTTCGTGAGGAATGCCCAGGCGGTCCGCCACGGCGCGGGCATCCAGCGTGTCCCGCACCGAGCAGCACAACCGCGTGCCGCTGCTGACGCAGACATCTTTGCCCCAGAGCTGCAGCGTGACCCCGGCCACGTCATAGCCTTGCTGCTTGAGGAGCGCGGCGGCGACGGAGCTGTCCACTCCGCCGCTCATGGCGACCAGGATGCGGCGTGCCATCAGATTGTCTCCGCCTACTGCGTCGTCGCCGCGGGCGCGGCGGCGGGTGGCTGAGATGCAGACGGTTGAGACGCGGGAAGCGGCTCGCCCAAGGACAGCACGTACTCGACGAGCTGGTCCATCTGCTTATCGGGAATGCGGTCTTTCCACGCCGGCATATACAGGGGCGGGTTGGGCCGTTGCGGATTGCTGCGCGGCACCGGCTGCCGGCCGTGGCGGATGAACTCCTTGAGCGTCTCCCGGTCGTAGTACTGTTTGACGGGGATCAGCGAGGGCACCTCATCTCCCAGCCAGGCGTTCCAATTGCGCCGCCCGCCGATGCCGTCCAACCCGTGGCATCCGGCGCAGCCGAATTTTTGGAAGACGGCGCGGCCGGCCTCGATCGGCGACGCGTAGGTGGGCTCCGGGTCCGGCGGGCCCGGCGGCCGGACATAGCTGGCCGGCAGATGCTCATCCTTCAAGCTCAACATGTAGACGGTCAAGGCGCGCGCCTGCTCATCATTGAGCCCGTACTGGGGCATGAACGTCGGGAAAATCTCTTCCTCTCCCGGCGGCAGCTCATGCGCGCGGAATCCGGGCGTGACGCGCCGGGGTTCCTTGAAGTGCTGCTCCACCCACTGCGAGAGATTCTCTTCTCCGGTCACGAAGGTCAAGTCCAGCAACTGCCAGGGCTTCTCTCCCATTTCCGACAAATCCACCGAGACGCTTTGTCCGAACCCGTGCACCGAATGGCAGCCGGCGCACCCGAGCTGCTTGTACAGGGTGATGCCTTGGGATAACAGCGGGGCGCGTGATTCAATGGGGCGCAGGTCGCCGTGGCACTTGTAGCAGGAGGATTGCACCAGCGGGCCGCGCAGCAGGGGCTGCTCCCAGTGCTTGACTTCCCCGTGGGCCGCCTTGGTGTCCGTGGCCAACCCCTGCCCGCCGTGGCAGACGGTGCAGCCGAAGCGCTCGGGCGGGTGGGATTCCAATAAGGTTCCAGGGTGGGCGGTAAACGGCTCTTCCGCCAATGCCAGTTGCGGCTTATCAATCGCCACATGGCACGTGGTGCAGCGGTCCACGCGGCGCAGGTCCGTGAGGATGACCTGCTTGATGCCGCCCGTCAGGCCTTGGCGCTCCGCCCGGGTGAGGGAGTGGAAAAACTTCCGTTGGTAGCCGGTCCACTCGCGCATGGAGTCCTGCCACACGGCCACACCGAATAACACGGTCAAGATGACCGTGAACGCCAGGAACAGCAAGCGCTTCATGTCGGATGATTAGATGTTGAAGCTCAGGCCTGGAAACGCGATGAGATATTTCATGCCGAACAGCAGCCGCAGCATCACTTTGCCCAGCACGCCCGTCATCATCAGGAACAGGCCGATGACGATGCTGTATTTCACCAAGCCCAACTCGTCAAACATGCGGTCCTTGAAGGAGGCGAATTTCAGGCCGAGGATCCCCAGCACCGCCCCTAGGACGCCGATGCAGGCCAGAATCAGCCCTGTGCCCAGCGCGGGCCCCAGCCCCTCCACCGTACGGTACAGCCAGCTCATGACCGGCGCATTCGGCGCACGGCCGAGCGCTTCAAACAGCGTGGGATACCGGCTGCGCACGGGGAAATCGGCGTCCATCGCCGTCACGAGCGGCAGGATCAGCGCGGTGGACATCACCAGACCCAGCCCCAGGTGGAGCAGGGCCGAGATCCTCGCCGGGGCGTTCGGCCCCTTGGAGGCGATGAGGCGCGCTTTGACGGCCTTGGGCATCGGCGTGCCTTCCAAGAGATAGCCAAGCAGCAGCAGCCCGCCCCACAGGTTGGGAAGGTTTTTCAGCGTGAGCTTGGTAATGCGCCGGTGCGACCAGAGTTCCCCCGGCATGTACCACTCCCAGTTCGGACCCCGGCAGTAGTAACCGACGAAGATGAGCGCAAACCACAGCACGACCCCCAGCATGAAGACGCTGACGGCAAAGGGCCGCTCGGTGGGGTACCACAGCCGCAGCGGTCCCATCCGCTTCCAGCCCATCGCCGGATACCGGCCGATCCCCTTCGGGTTGCCATCCACGTACGGGATGCAGATCAGGCCGGCCACGATGAGGCCGGGCAGCGCCACGCCGGCGATCCAGGGATCAAAATAGACCAAAAGCTCCTGCAACCCCACGAAGTACCACGGCGCCTTGGACGGGTTGGGCGTGACGTTCAGGTTGGCCAGCTCTTCCAAGGGGGCCTGCAAGGCCATGGACCAGACGAACAGGATGATCGTCACCAGCAGGGCGGCCAGAAACTCCCGCGACACCAGGTGCGGCCACACATCCACTTTCTCGCCGGTTTGTTTGGAGAAGCCGTCCTTCCGGACCCGCCACAGGTGCACGCAGAGGAACACACAGAAGAGAAACGGCACCGCCACGCAGTGCAGCACGTAGAAGCGAATGAGGGTGGCATCACCGACGATGGTCCCCCCGATGAGCCCGAACCTGGCGTCATTGGCGGTGGTGATGAACGGCAGCCGGAACGGGCCCTCGTTGCCGATCACCGGGGTGTTGGCCGCCATCTGCGCGCCGACGGTTACCGCCCAGAGCGCGAGCTGGTCCCAGGGCAGCAGGTACCCGGTGTAGCTGAGGAACAGCGTCATGACGAGCAGGAGCACGCCGACGACCCAATTGTATTCCCGCGGCGGCTTGTACGCCCCGGTCAGGAAGACCCGGATCATGTGCAGGATGACGACGACCACCATCAGGTGCGCCGCCCACCGGTGCATGTTGCGCAGCAGGCCGCCCAGCGTGACGGCATAGGCCAGGTCCTTCATATCCTGAAACGCGTGGATCGTCGTCGGGCGGTAGTAAAACATCAGCAGGATGCCGGTGATGACCAGGATGAGGAACGCGTAGAAGGAGAGCCCGCCCATCCCCCAGGTGTACGTCACCCGGAGCGCATCCTTCGGGGTGCGGACGGGATGCAGATGCAGGAAGACGTTGCCGAAGATCCGCTGGAGCCGCGTCCGGGGCGTGTCAGAAAAATCGTGCCGGAAGATGGACTTCCAGAGCTTGGTTCTCTTGAGCCACTGCAACAGGGCCGGCGAGGGGTCTTGGTCTGCCATCGGAGCGCGCGCTACGATTCCTGGAACGGCAGGAAGAAGTCGCCCTGCTCTCTCAGCTGGGGCCGGTTCTCAAGCCGCGCCTTGTCAATCACGAGCTGACCGTCGTTGGCCAGCTGGACCGAGCAGCGCCACAGCGGCTTGGGCGCGGGGCCGGCGATCACGTCGCCATCTGCATTGAAGTTGGATCCGTGGCAGGGGCACTTGAAGCGCCCCTCGGCCTCAAACCAGTTGGGTGTGCAACCCAGATGGGTGCAGCGCGCCCAGAAGCAGTAGAACCCGCGGGGCGTCCGGACGACCCAGACCCGCTGGGCCTTCTTCCATTTCTCGCTGATGCCCAGCGGAAACTCTTCCGGCCGGCCGGCCTTGAACAACAGCGTCGGCTCGTAGAGGACATTGGGAAACAGGTACTTCAGATTGGAGAGGAGCCATCCGCCGAGGAAGAGATAGAAAAACGCCCAGCCCGCTTTGAGCAGAAACTGGCGCCGCCCGAACCGCTCTTCAAGCTGCCCCCACAGCGTCTGACCCGTGATCTCAGACCCCATCGGTTTTTTCTCACCCGTTATTTTTTCATCGCACGTCGAAACTCTCGGATCGCTTCACCCAGCGATCGCGCCAGCTCCGGCAGGCGCTTGCCGCCGACCACCAACAGCACGATCAACAAGATCACGAGCAGTTCCGGCAGGCCGAGGCGTCCCATCAGCGCACGCGCTCCAGCGCATAGTCCACCAACTGCCGGTAGGTCGTCGTCAACTTGACACCGTCCCGTTCCGCCACCGCGCCCCCGGCCTCGTCCAGAAACCGGCCCGCCGCCTCGAAGGCTTGAGCAATCGCCCCGAGCCGCACCGCTTCGCCGGCGACCCGGGCGCGGAACGCGCGGTTGGCGGCCCGGCGGCGCAAGGGCGCGAAGAGCGCCACCCGCTGGCGGCTGGGCAACGAGTGCGCCAGGTAGATGACTGGGAGGGACAGCGAGCCTTTGTCCAAGTCCGACCGCAGCGGCTTGCCAACCGTGGACTCATCCCCGACGAGGTCTAAACAATCATCCACGATCTGAAACGCCATGCCGAAGCTCAACCCGAACCGAGCGAGCCGTTCGCAGGTGTCCAGTTTGGCGCCGGCAACCCGCGCACCGAGATAGCAGGACGCCGCCACGAGGGAGGCGGTTTTGTTGCGGATGACCTCCAGGTACTCCGCTTCGCTGGTGTTCAGGCGAAAGCGGCCGGCGACTTCCTGGAATTCCCCTTGCGACATGCGGCGGCACACCTCCGCCGTGTAGGCCATGAGATGCGCATCGCCCAGCTCGGCCAGCATGGAAAACGCCAGCGAATAGAGGTAATCGCCCATCAAGACGGCCCGCTCGGTTCCGAACCGGGCATGAAACGTCGGCTGGCTTCGGCGGGTGGGCGCTTCATCAATGATGTCGTCATGAATCAAGGTGGCCGTATGGATCAGCTCCACCGCGGCCGCCACATCAATCAAGGCGGATCGGCGCCCCCGGTAATCGCCGCTGCGCCCCGCCAGCAAGACCAGCGCCGGCCGTAGACGCTTCCCTCCCGCGGCCACCAGGTAGACGGCGTTGGCCGCAATCGGATCGCGCAGGCACGCCTCGAGCCGGGCGCTGACGCGCGCGAGGTCGCCTTCGATGGGGCGCAGGATGGCTTCGAGCCGGGCGCCATTGACGTGGGGAGAGGCCGGACCAGGCAGGCTGGGACGCATTCTTAGGCCGGCTTATCGGCTACGTACAGGCTGGCGATGCCCCAGGAGAGCGGCTGGTACCCTGCGCGAGCTCCACACGCCGCCAGTAAGTTCACCATTTCTTCGGGACGAAGAAATCCTTTCACCGACCGAGCCAAATAGGTAAATGGCCACAGGCGGCCCGTCACCAGCCATCCGACGACGCGCGCCACGGTAAACAACGCGGCAAAATAGACAGCTCGCACTACCGGGTTGGGCGGCCGGCCGGTTTCCAGAATGACCAGCCGCCCGCCGGCTTTCAACACCCGGAGCATCTCCCGGAGGCCGGTCTCGAGCTGGCTCAGGTTCCGGGTTGAGAACCCAATGAACACCCGGTCAAAGCGTTGCGACTCGAACGGCAGCCGCTGCGCGTCTCCGCGAATCCACCAGACCGGCAATTCTAACCCCTGCGATTTGAAGGAAGCAGTGTGCAACATGGCGTCATTGAAGTCAAGCCCCACCACGATTCCCCGTCCAGGTGCTTGCGAGGCCGCGCACATGAGCGCTAAATCACCGCTGCCGGTGCAGACGTCCAGCACCCGCATCCCCGGCTGCAACGCGCTCGCCGCCACCGCACGGCGCCGCCAGCCCTGGTCAAGATTGAAGCTCGCCAGCCGATTGAACCAATCGTAGCGGGGCGCAATGGCGGTGAAGAGCCGCTGAATGAAGACGCCTTTCTCTTGGGTGATCGTCATCCCGGCGCCGGGCGCCGGCTGGGCCGTCCGGTTCCCAGATAAAACGCCAGCGCCTCCAGCTCAATGGCCAGGTCCATGTTTCGAAGGCGCACCGATGGAGGCACCTCCAGATGCGCGGGGGCGAAATTCACAATCGCCCGCACGCCGCCCGCCACCAGCTGATCGCAGACCTCCTGGGCCACCTCCGAGGGAACCGTGAGGATCCCGATGTGGACCTCATGCTGCCGAGCCAGCTCGCTGAGCCGCCGGCTGGGGGCAATCCGCACGCCTTGAACGACCTGGCCCACTTTCTTCTGGTCGGCATCCACCGCCACCCGGAAGACAAACCCCCGCTCTTGGAATCCCCGGTAGGCCAGCAACGCGGACCCGAGGTTTCCCACGCCGGCCAGCGCGACTGACCAGGCGCGCCCCTCAATGCCAAGGATGCGGCTCAGGGCGCCCTGCAGCGTCAGAACCTCATAGCCGCGGCCGCGTTTGCCGAATTGCCCCACGTAGCTCAGGTCGCGCCGCACCTTGGCGTCGGTCAAGCCCAGCGCTTCCCCCAGCCGCTTGGACGAGATGAACCCGATCCCCTGCCGATCCAGCCGCCCCAGCTCACGCGCGTAGAGCGACAACCGCTCCACGGAAGCTTCCGGAATGGGGCGACGCAGGGAGGACGTCATGGCTGGGATCGCGTCGTCATCTTGGCGGCCGCACGGCACGCCTGCCGGGCCGCCGCGAGCGCGCGATCCAAATGGGAGGGACCGTGCGCCGTTGAGAGAAACATGGTTTCAAATTGCGACGGCGGCAGCAGCACCCCGCGGGACCGGAACGCATTGGCCAGCGCGGCGAACGCCCGGCGATCGGCGCGCTGCGCGTCGGAAAATTTGGTGATGGGCTGCCCGCTGCAGAAAAGGGTCAGCATCGAACCAAGCTGATGCACCTGCGCGCGCAACCCGGCCGATTCCGCGGCCTCGGCTAGGCCGCGCGCCAGCCGCGTTCCCTGCCGCTCCAAGCGCTGATACGGCGGGCGGCGGCGGAGTTCCGTCAGCGTGGCGACCCCGGCGGCCATGGCCATCGGGTGCCCGGCAAACGTGCCGGCATGATACACGGGGCCCTCCGGGGCCAGCTGGTCCATCAGGCGAGCCGGCCCGGCCACTGCGCCGATCGGAAACCCTCCGCCGATAATTTTTCCCAAAACGGTCAGATCCGGCCGGACCCCGAACATTGTTTGAGCGCCCCCATAGGCGAGGCGGAATCCTGTGACGACTTCGTCGAAGATCAGCACGCTGCCGTGGCGCGCGGCCAGCGCGCGCACGCGCTTCAACCAGGCTCGATCCGGCTGCACCAGCCCCATATTGGCCGCCACCGGCTCCACCAGCACGGCGGCGATCGTGTCGCCGTACGCCGTGAATGCGCGCTCAACCGCCTGGGGATCGTTGTACGGCACGACGACGGTCTGCCGGCTGGCTTCTTCCAAGACCCCGGCGCTGGCCGAGAGTCCTAAGGTCGCCAGGCCCGAGCCTCGCTTGACGAGCACGCCATCGCTGTGTCCGTGATAACAGCCTTCAAATGTCAGGAGACGCTTCCGGCGGGTGGCCCCGCGCGCCAGCCGGACCGCCACCATCACCGCTTCGGTCCCCGACGGGGTGAACCGCACGCGGTCCACCCCGGGAAGCGCCTCTGAAATCGCGCGGGCCAACGCCGATTCTGTGACATGCGTCAGGCCGAGATGCCAGCCGGCGCGGAGACGGCGCTGCGCAGCCGCCCGCACGGCCGGGTGCGCGTGGCCCAGCAGCAGCGCTCCCCAGCCCATGATGAAATCCACGTATCGGCGGCCCTGCACGTCGCGCACCGTCGCGCCCCGCCCGTCGGCCAGCAGGACCGGCTGGGCCTTGACCGCCCGGAACGCCCGGACCGGGCTGTTAACCCCCCCGACCAAGTACCGGCGCGACTGCGCGAGCACGCTCATCTATCGCTCGCGGAGCACCTTCGCGGCCTCTTTCGCCCAATAGGTGATGATGAGATCCGCCCCGGCCCGGCGGATGGCCAGGAGCACTTCCAGCCATGCCGGTTTCTCCGGGAGCCACCCGCGGATGCCCGCCGCCTTGATCATGGCGTACTCGCCGCTGACGTTAAACGCCGCCAGCGGAAACCCAAAGCGCTCTTTGGCGCGCGCGAGGACGTCGAGATACGCCAAGGCCGGCTTCACCATCACGATGTCGGCGCCTTCGTCAATGTCCGCGGCAATCTCGCGCAACGCTTCTTCCGCGTTGGCCGGGTCGAGCTGATAGGACCGCCGGTCACCCATCATCGGGTGCGAGTCCACCGCGTCGCGGAACGGCGCATAAAAACTGGAGGCAAATTTCGCCGCGTACGACATGAGCGGCAGATGCGTCCACCCGTCGCGGTCCAACGCGCGGCGGATCGCCGCCACCCGGCCATCCAGCATGTCGGAGGGGGCCACCATGTCCGCGCCGGCCTGGGCGTGCGACAGCGCGACTTTGGCCAGCAGCTCGAGGCTGGCCGGCTCATCAATGTTGACGTCCAAGGTTGGGGCGGCGGACGGCGTGTGGGGTTTGGGAGATTTTGATTTGGCCGCGGGCCGCGATTTCAGCAGGCCGCAATGGCCGTGCGACGTGTACGCGCACAGACAGACGTCGGTGATGACGGCGAGCTTCGGCGTGCGGGCTTTGATGGCGCGCACGGCCTGCTGCACGATCCCGTCCTTCGCATACGCCTGGGTCGCGCGCTCATCTTTGCCGGCCGCCGTCCCAAACAGCAACACCGCGGGAACGCCCAAGGCCTGGAGCTCCTCGCATTCGCTCACGACCTGGTCCGGCGAGAGCTGAAATTGACCCGGCATGGAGGGGATCTGGACGCGGACGCGCTTGCCCGGCCGCACGAAGAGCGGCATGACCAACTGGTCGGGAGCCAGCCGCGTCTCGCGCAGCACATTCCGGAAGGCCTCCTGCTGCCGCAATCGCCGAGGGTGATAGCCCATCAGTCTGATCTCCGTGCCCACCGCAAGATGGCGTCCACCAACCCATTCAATGAGGCTGTCTTCGCTTCTGCCGCCACCCGTCCGCCATGATGCCGCACCGCCGCGGACGTGACCGGCCCGATCGAGGCGCAGACCAGCCGCCGCGCCTGCCCAGGCGACCGGGCCGCCCGAAGCCCCTGGACCAGGTGCGCAACGCACATGGCTGAGGTGACGGTGACCACATCCACCGGCGTGGCGAAGGCTTCCCGAAGCTGTTGACGCAGCCTGGCGGGAACCGTCGTGCGGTACAACGGCACGCGAACCACGTCCATCCCCAGCGCCCGCAAACCGCGCGCCAGCACGTCGCGGGCCTCCTGCGCGTTGAGCAGCAGCGCCCGCCGCCCGCGGAGGCGGCGCCGGCCGAACGCGGCGACGAGTCCTTCCTGGCTGAAGACCTTCGGCACGACATCCACGTGCAGCCCGCGCGCGCGCAGCGACGCCGCCGTTTTCGGGCCGATGGCCGCGAGGTGGCGGCCGGCCAGCGCGCGCACGTCCTTGTGGAGCGGGGCCGCCAACCGCTGAAACCACTCGATTCCCTCGGGACTGGTGAAGACCACCCAATCGAACCGCTTCATGTCTCGAAGGGCGCTCCGAAATGCCGAGGCTGAGGCGGCCGGGGCTAGCTCAATGGTCGGGATCGTCACGACCTCGGCGCCCAATTCCTCCAACCGCCACGCCAAGTCCGCCGCGCGATCCGCGGGACGCGTGACCAGGATGCGGCGGCCCTGCAACGGACGGCGCTCCACCCAGGCTAATCGGCGCCGAAGCCGGACCACGTCCCCGACCACCAGGATGGCCGGCGCCGCCACCCGGGCTTCTTCGCAGGCCTTCACAATCGTGCGCAGCGTTCCGACGACCGTCCGTTGGCGCGGATCCGTGCCCCAGCTGATCACGGCGGCCGGCGTCGCCGGCGCGCGCCCATGCTGCAGGAGCGCGGCCGTCGTGGCGCGCAGCGTGCTCAGGCCCATGAGGCACACAAGGGTGTCCGCGGCCGGCACCCCACCGGTTCCGGCACTCCGCGCCGACCCTAATGGTCGCGCGGCGGGATCCTCATGGCCCGTGATGATGGCAAGGGACGACGCGATTCCCCGGTGCGTGACCGGAATGCCGGCATAGGCCGGCACCGCGATCGCGCTCGTCACCCCGGGGACCACTTCATACGGGACTCGAGCCTGGCGCAAGGCGAGCGCTTCTTCTCCGCCCCGGCCGAAGAGAAACGGGTCTCCGCCTTTCAACCGCACCACCATCCGGCCGGCGCGGGCCTCTCGGACCAAGAGCCGGTTGAGCGCCGGCTGGCTGTAGGCGTGGCGGCCTTTTTGCTTGCCGGCGTACATCCGCTTGGCGCCCGGCCGGCACCAGGCGAGCAGCCGGTCCGAGGCCAAATGGTCGTAGACGACCACATCGGCGCGCTGGAGCAGCTCGCGTCCCTTCACGGTCAACAGGCCGGGATCACCCGGCCCTGCGCCAACGAGATAGACGGTTTCTGGCATGGTACGTAGAAGAAACGTGCGCCCAGGTGGGCTCGAACCACCAACCTACAGCTCCGGAGGCTGTCGCTCTATCCAATTGAGCTATGGGCGCAGAGAGGTGCGAAGCAGCTGATCAGCTCCACGCGCCTGCAACACGGCCGCGAGGCGCTGTCCCAGCGCAAGACCATCCGTTGCCGGACCTTCCAATTGACCATCCACGCGTTTGGTGCCATTGGCGTTGAACACCGCCGCCGTTAACGTGACCCGGCCGGCGTGCTCCTGGGCGTAGGCCGCGACCGGCACGCGGCACCCTCCGCCCAGCGCATTCAAGACCGCCCGCTCCGCCTCAACGCAGGCGCGCGTGGGCGCATGATCCAACGCCTGAAGAACGGCGAGGCTTTCGGCATCGCCGGCGCGCACCTCAATGGCCACGGCGCCTTGGCCGGGCTCCGGCAGCAGGCGCTCCACCGGAAACGCCTGGGTCAGGCGGCCGGACAATCCCAGCCGGCTCAGCCCGCACACGGCCAGCACAATCGCCTCATACTGCCCTTCATCAAGCTTGCGCACGCGCGTCTCAACGTTGCCGCGGATCTCTTCGTACCGCAATTCCGGCCGCCACCCCGCAAGTTGAGCCCGGCGCCTGGGACTGGATGTGCCAACCCGGGCGCCCGGCGGCAACGCGTCGAACATCACCCCAGCGCGGCTGATGCATCCGTCGCGAGGATCGGCCCGCTCAAGGATCGCCGCGAGGAGAAGCCCATCAGGCAACCGGGTCGGCAGATCTTTGAGACTGTGGACTGCCGCGTCAATTCGACCGTCCAACAACGCCGCTTCCAACTCTTTGACAAAGACCCCTTCCCCTCCCATCGCCACGAGGGGAACATCCGGGTTGCGATCGGCATGAGCAGTGATGGCCGTGAAAGTCACCGGCCGAGCCGGGTCGAGCGCGCGCAGAGCCGCCTCAACCTGCCGGGCTTGGCAGAGGCTTAACGCGCTCCCGCGAGCACCGAGGCGGAGGGAATGAATGCTCCTCGCTCCTGTTGGCGCCAGGCCAAGAAATGTCGCACCTTGCTGTCAATGATCCTCTGCGCCTCGCCGGCCGCCTGTTGGCGCTGCCCATGATGATGCGCGACCAGATCCTGCAAATCATCAATGTCGAAGAGGTAAATGTTCTCCGCCTGCCCCACCGAGGATTCAATGTTGCGCGGGACGCCTAAGTCAATCAAGCACAAGGGCCGGTGGTGTCGCCGCGGCATCAAGCGCTGTATGCGCTCGCCGGTGAGCAGCGGCCGCTCAACGCTGCAGGAAGCGATGACGATGTCCGCCTCGACCAACTGATCCTCCAGCGCATCCAGCGCAACCCGCTCCCCGCCGTAGCGCGTCGCGAGGAGATCCGCCCGCTCCGCCGAGCGGTTGGCGATGCGCACTCGCGAGGCGCCGCGCGCGATCAGGCGCTTGAGCGTCATCTCGCTCACTTTGCCGGCGCCCAGCAGGAGGACGGTATACGGACGCAGCTCCCCGAAAATTTTTTGCGCCAGCTCGATCGCCACCGTGCCCACGGACATGCCGCCCCGCCCGATGGCGGTGTGAGTCCGCACGGCCTTCCCGGCATTCAGCGCTTTTTGAAACAGCGCGTTCAATACTTTCCCCGTCGCCCCGTGGCCCTTGGCCCGCTCGTAGGCCTGCTTGACCTGGTGCAGGATTTCCGCCTCGCCCAGCACCATCGAATCGAGGCCGCTGGCCACGCGGAATAAATGCCGGACCGCCTGCGCCTCTTCATACGCGTAGAAGCTGTCCTGTCCTTCTCCCTCGAGGAACGCGCCGTGCGACCGAAGGAAGGACACCAAGCGGGACGCCACGTCCCCCGACGCCGGCGCGCCGGCATACACCTCCACCCGGTTGCAGGTGGAGAGAATCAGCGCTTCGGGGAGCCCGGTATCCTGCTGTAGCTCCGCATAGGCCTGGGCCAGATGCTCCGCGCGGAAGGCGACGCGCTCCCGCAGCTCAATTGGAGCCGTGCGATAGTTGACGCCGACGACAAGAATATCCATGGCCGGTATCCGCTACAGCGCTTTCGTCCCGAGGAGCAACGCGTGGTTGACCCCCAGCCAGATCACTAAGACCAATCCAAACCCCAGCACGGAGAGGACCGCCACCTTTCGCCCCCGCAAGGCCGAGCGCACTCGAAGCAGCCAGAGCAGCAGATAGACGCTCCACAGCATCACGGTCCCATACACCTTCGGGTCGTTATTCCACCACTGCCCGGTGGCGCGCCGGCCGATAATGGCTCCCACCAGGATGCCAACGCTCAGCAGCGCAAATCCCCAGCCGATCGCCCGCACGTTGACGCGATCCAATGTGTCGAGCGCCGGCAAGCGGTGAAACAACACCCCCATCCGCTTGTGTTTGAGCTGCCGCTCCTGCAGTAAAAACAGGAGGCCGGAGTAAAAGGCCAGCAGAAACGCGGCATAGCTCAACAGCACGCACGTGATATGGACGAAGAGCAGCATCTTATTCATCCCCTGCTAATGCCGCAAGGGCTTCCTGGCGGGCGCGGGCCACGTGCCCCTTCCGCACCAATGCGAACACGCGGCCTTCCACCAGCCGGTCAAAATAGCGCTTGCGGGCCTCATAGCTTGGGAGGCGTTGCTTCGCCAGCGGCCGCAGGCCCTTGAGCAAGTCCAGCATGCGCCGGTAGTCGGGCCCGATGCTCCGGGTCAGCTGGCGCCGGAGATATTTGGACAGCGCCGGGCTCCCGCCGGCCGTGCTGATGGCGATGGTCAAATCCCCTTGGCGCACGATGGACGGCGCGATAAAGGAGCAGAGTGCCGGCTGGTCCACGACGTTGACCGGCAGCCGGCGCCGGTTGGCTTCCGTCCACACGGCCTGGTTGACGCGCTGGTCATCGGTGGCGGCGCAGGCCAGCCAGGCGCCGCGAAGATCGCCCCGGCGGAACCGGCGCGCCAGATGGCGGATCCGGCCGCGGCGCGCATCACGCTGCAGCCTCCGCGTGAGCTCGGGGCTGATGACCGTCACGTCCCCGCCGCAGCGCAACAACATCGCCGTTTTCCGCTGAGCGATCAGGCCGCCCCCGATCACGACGCAGCGGCGACCCCGAAGGTCCACAAAAATCGGGTAGTACATCGTAGCCACGGTTACGCGGCGCCTCGGGAGGTCCCAAGCTCCTGCTGCAACCGGGCCAGCTCTTCAGGCGGCATGCTGAACGTCTGCTCCCGTCCCGGGAAAAATCCCTGCCGGACATCGTCCCGAAACGCCCCGACCGCTTCCCGGATCGTCTCCGCCATCGTCGCATACCGCCGGACGAACTTCGGCGTGAAGGATTCGAAGAGCCCCAGCAGATCGTAGGAAACCAGGACCTGCCCATCGCACTGCGGCCCAGCCCCGATGCCGATCGTCGGAATGCTCAAGCGCTCGGTGATCTCCTTAGCCAGGGCGTCCGGAATGCACTCCAGCACCACCGCGAAGCAGCCGACCTCCTGCAGCGCGACCGCTTGGGCACGAATCCGCAGCGCCGATTCGGCATCGCGGCCCTGCACCCGGAACCCGCCCGCGCCGGCGGCAGTCTGCGGGGTCAGGCCCACGTGCCCCATCACCGGAATGCCTGCATCCACGATCGCCTTGGCTACATCCTCGATGCCGTTTTTCCACTCGATTTTGACCGCGTCGCAGCCGGCTTCCTGGACAAACCGCCCGGCGTTCTTCACCGTGTCCCGCAGCGACACATGGAACGAGAGAAACGGCATGTCCCCGACGACCAAAGCCCGCTTCACGCCGCGTCGGACCGCCTTGGCATGATGGAGCATTTCCTCCATCGTCACCGCGGTGGTGGACTCGTAGCCGAGCACCACCATGCCGAGCGAATCCCCCACCAAGATCAACTCGATGCCCGCCTGGTCCACGGCCCGCGCCATGGAATAGTCATACGCGGTCAGCATCGTGATCTTGGTGCGGCTGCGCTTCATGTTCAGCAGCTCAGGAATCGAGACCCGCGTGTCCGGCATGCTGTGGGTGTGCTCTGTTTTCCCTTTCCCTCAGAGCTTGGCCCGGACCGCCCGAGCGGCTTCCACCACGACGCGCAGCTTGTCCTTGGCCTCTTCCGGCGTCCGGGTCTTCAGGCCGCAGTCCGGATCCACGTAGATCTGTTTCGGCTTGAACACCTTCAGCGACCGGCGCAGGTTGGCCACCACCTCGCTCACCGGCTCAATCTGGTGGGTGTGCACGTCCACCACGCCCAGGCCCACTTCCTTCGTGAACCGCATCCGCTTGAACGTGCTCAGCAGCTCGAAGTTCCGGTTCGCGAACTCCAGGTCAATCTGGTCCACCGGCAGCTTCATGAGCTTGGGGGCCAGCGCCTGGAAGTTGCCGTAGCAGATGTGCGTGATCGTCTTGGCTTTGAGCCCCTTGGTGACGATCCCCAGCGCCTCGATCGCCAGGTCAATCTCATCCAGCCGGGTCGAAATGGCAGGCTCGTCAATCTGGATATACTGCGCCCCGGCCCGCTCCAAGTCCTTCGCCTCCTCGCGGATCACCTTCGCGATCGCCAGCGCCGTCGCGCGGCGCGAGGGGTAATACTCGTTGAACGACCAGTCCATGATGGTGTAGGGGCCCGTCAGCATCCCTTTCACCGGACGGCTGGTCAGGCGCTGCGCAAACTTCCACCAGTCCACGGTGATGGGACGAGTTCGGCGCACCTTGTCCGCGATGATGGGTTTGCGGTAGTACCGGTTGCCGTAGGAGCGCACCAAGCCGCTCTGCTGAAATCCGGCCAGGTGCTCGGAGAAATAGGCCACCATGTCCCCGCGGTACTGCTCCCCATCCACCACGATGTCAATGCCGAGCTCATCCTGGAAGGCGATCCACTCGCGCGTGGCCTGCTCTTCCAGGCGCTTGAGCTCCTGTGGAGTGCACGCGCCCTTGCGGGCATCCATGCGGGCCTTCGCCAGGTACTCCGGCTTGGGCAGCGATCCCACCGATGTCGTGAGTAACATCGTCAACGATACC
>JAHFGX010000017.1 GCA_023247215.1 Candidatus Omnitrophota bacterium | reverse complement strand
CCATGCCCCCACAGCCGTCTGACGACGATCAGCAAACCGCCCGCCGGGACAAACTGCGTCTGCTGCAGCAGCAGGGCGCGACCCCGTATGGCCGCACCTTTCCGAAGCCGCAGCTCATCCAGCAGACGGTGGAGCAGTATCAGGAGGGGACCAAGATCTCCACCGCCGGCCGCCTCTCCGCCAAGCGCTCGCACGGCGGCTTGACCTTTGCGGACCTGCAGGACGCCGGCGGAAAAATCCAGCTCAGCTTCCGGCGGGAGCGGCTGGGCGACGCCTATGAGCAGCTGGCCCTGTGGGATCTGGGCGATTGGCTGGGCGTGGAAGGCGTGTTGGGCAAGACCAAGACCGGGCAGATCACGATCGAGGTGGACCGCGCCACGCTGCTGGCCAAGTCGCTGCGGCCGATGCCGGAGAAGTGGCACGGGTTGAAAGACGTGGAGATCCGGTATCGCCGGCGCTACCTGGATCTGATCGCCAACGCGCCGGTGCGGCGCCTCTTCGAGCAGCGCGCGCGGCTGCTGACGACCCTGCGCTCCACGCTGACGGCGCACGGCTACCTGGAAGTGGAAACCCCGATGATGCACGCCATCCCCGGCGGCGCGGCCGGCGAGCCGTTCAAGACGCACCACCAGGCGCTCGACTGCGACTTGTATCTCCGCCTGGCGCCGGAGCTGCACCTGAAGCGCCTGCTCGTCGGCGGGTTCGAAAAGGTCTACGAGCTCAACCGCTGCTTCCGCAACGAGGGGCTGTCCACCCGGCACAATCCCGAGTTCACCATGCTGGAGGCCTACTGCGCCTACGAGGATTACCGCTACATGATGGGGCTGGTCAAGACGCTGATCGTCGAGGCGGCGACCCGGACGATCGGCACGTTGCACTGGGAGTATCAGGGCCGGCCCATTGATCTCGCCAAGCCGTGGGAGGTGGTGTCGTTCACCGAGCTGCTGCGCGAGGGGTATGCCCTGCAGCCGGAGGACGGGCTGGAGGCGATGCAGGGCAAGCTCCTGCATCCGTCCACGGGGTTTCCCGCCATGGACATCAAGGGCCAGTCCCGCTCCCAGGTGCTGCGGGTCATCGAACAATTGATCGAGCCCAAGACCAAAGAAGTGCCGGTCTTCGTGACGGATTATTGGACCGAGCTGTCGCCCCTGGCCAAGAGCCGGGCCGACAACCCGCTGATCGCGGAGCGCTTCGAGCTGTTCCTGGGCGGGTTCGAGATTGCCAACGCCTATTCGGAGCTGAACGATCCGATCGAGCAGCGCCGCCGGTTCGAGGCCCAGCTCAAGGACGCCCCGCGCCCGGGGGCGGGGGCCAAGCGGATGGACGAGGACTTTGTGGAAGCCCTGGAGTACGGCATGCCGCCGGCCACCGGCCTGGGCATGGGTGTGGACCGGCTGGCGATGCTGCTGTTCAACCAGGCCTCCATCAAGGACGTGATCCTCTTTCCGTTGCTGAAGCCCGACGAGCAGGCACGCGGATAAATGCCGTGTGACCTGTGGCTGGCCCTGCGCTACCTGTTGGTACGCCGGCGGGAGCGATTCGTCTCGGTGATCGCCGTCCTGTCCGTGGGCGGCGTGGCGGTGGGCGTCATGGCCCTGCTGCTGGTGCTGTCGGTGATGAGCGGGTTCGATCACGACCTGAAGGACAAGCTCGTGGGCATGCACGCCCATCTGCTGATTGAGCGCGACAGTGGGATCGAGGACGCCGAATCGCTGTTGCGCGCCGTCGCGGCCACCCCGCACGTGGCGGGCGTCAGCCCGGTCATCTCCGGACAGGCGATCCTGCGCCTGCCGGCCCGCGCGCTCGGCGTCGTCGTGCGCGGGCTCGATCCGGAGCGCGAGCCGCGCGTGAGCAAGCTGCCCGACTACATGGTGATGGGCCACCTGGCGAGTGCCGACGACCAAGTGGTGCTCGGCGTGGAGCTGGCGCGGTTCCTGGGGGTGTCCGTCGGTGCTGCGGTGATGCTGGTCAGCCCGGCGGATGGCAGCACGCATTCCCTCACCGTCAGCGGCCTGTTCCGCTCCGGGATGTACGAGTATGACGCCGGGGTCGTCGGCGTCACGATCCCGCGGGCGCAGGCGGTCTTCCGCCTGCCGGGCCGGGTGACCGGCCTCACCGTCCGGCTGGATGGATTGGAATATGCGCAGGAGGTCCAGCGGGCCTTGCAGGCGCAGGTGGGGCCGTCCTATACGGTCCGCACCTGGATGGAGCTGAATCAAACGCTGTTCGACGCCCTGCGCCTGGAGAAGCTCACGATGTTCGTCATCCTCACGCTGATCGTGGTGGTGGCGTCCGCGAACATCGTCTCGACGCTCATCATGATGGTCATTGAAAAGACGCGGGACATCGGCATCCTGAAGTCCATCGGCGCCTCCGGCCGGTTCGTGGGCCGCATCTTCATCTGGCAGGGGCTGCTCATCGGCCTGGTGGGGACGGCGCTGGGCGTGGCCGGGGCGTGGGGGCTGATCTGGGCGCAAGGGACGTATCAGCTGGTCCAATTGCCCAGCAGCATCTATTATCTGGACCACCTGCCCGTGCGGGTCGAATGGTCGGATTGGCTCGTGACGATGGCCTCCGCGGTGGGCATCAGCCTGGCGGCCACGGTCTATCCGGCCCGGCAGGCCGCGCGCCTCTCGCCGGTGGATGCCCTCCGCTATGAGTGAAGTGATCGAGGCGCGGGGGGTGCACAAAAGCTATCGCAGCGGCGGCTCGTCGCTGCACGTGCTCAATGGCATTGACCTGACGGTGCCGCAGGGCGACGTGCTGGCCATCACAGGGCCCTCCGGCGCGGGGAAGTCCACCCTGCTGCACCTGCTGGCCGGGCTGGACCGACCGACGAAGGGCGAGGTGGCGTGGGAAGGCCGCGCCGTGGGCCGCATGAGCGATGGGGAATGCGCCGCGGCGCGCAACCGGCTGATCGGCGTCGTGTTTCAGTTTTATCACTTGCTGCCGGAGCTCTCCGCCGTGGAGAACGTCATGCTGCCGGGCCGCGTCAGCGCCCGCCCTCTGCCGCGGCCGAAGCTGGCCGAGCGGGCGCGCGAGTGCCTGGAGCGGGTGGGGCTGTCCCGCCGCGCGCACCACCGCCCGGGGCAACTCTCCGGCGGGGAGCAGCAGCGGGTGGCCATCGCGCGGGCGATCATCAACCGGCCCGCCGCGCTCTTATGCGATGAGCCGACCGGCAATTTGGATTCGCAGACCGGAGAAGCGGTGATGGACGTGCTGTGGGAGCTGCACCGCCGGGAACAGATGAGCGTGGTGATCGTCACGCACGAGCAGGCCTTGGCCCAGCGCGCGAAGCGCTGGCTGGGGCTGCGCGACGGCAGCGTGGTGGAGAGGAGGGAGTGACGTGCGCATCTATTTGAACGGCAAATTCGTGAACAGCCATGAGGCGCGGGTGTCGGTCTTTGACCACGGCCTGCTGTACGGCGACGGGGTCTTCGAGGGCATCCGCTCCTACGACGGCCTGGTCTTCAAGCTGCGGGAGCACATTCAGCGGCTCTACGAGTCGGCGCATACCCTCATGCTGAAGATCCCGATGGAGCAAGCGGAGTTGGTGAATGTGGTCAAGCAGACGCTGCGCGTGAACCAGCTGCGCAACGCCTACATCCGGCTGGTGGTGACGCGCGGCGAAGGGGACCTGGGGCTGGACCCCCGCAAGTGCGGCCGGCCGACGGTGTTCGTGATCGCGGACAAGATCGAGCTCTATCCCAAGAAGCTCTACGAGGAGGGGCTGGCCCTGATCACCGTGGCCACCCAGCGCAACGTGCCTGAGGCGCTCAACCCGCAGATCAAGTCGCTCAACTACCTCAACAATATCCTGGCGAAGATCGAAGCGATCACCGCGGGATACGAAGAGGCGATCATGCTCTCCCCGTCCGGCTATGTGACGGAGTGCACCGGCGAGAACCTGTTCATCGTGAAGGACAAGCAGCTGCTGACGCCGCCGCCATACATCGGCGTGCTGCGCGGGATCACCCGGCAGGCGGTCATGGAGCTGGGGAAAGAGCTGCGGCTGCAGGTGCGCGAGGAGCTCCTGACGCGCCACGACTTGTTCAATGCCCAGGAGTGCTTCTTGACCGGCACCGCCGCCGAGATCGTGCCGGTGGTCAAGATTGACGGCCGCGCGATCGGCGCCGGCGCGCCTGGGGCCATCACCAAAAAGCTCCAGCGCGCCTTCCATCAACTGACCAAAACTGCCGGCATTCGTTACTAATCCCCTCTGGCGCGGTCTCTTGTGGCAGACCGAAAACCTGCTACACTACGTAGGAGGGGACATCACAGCGCGCAGGGAGCTGACGAATGGTCTGCGACCTTTGTAAGCAAAAACAGGCGACGGTGCATCTGACCGAGATCGTCAACGATCAGATGACGGAGCTGCATTTGTGCGAAGAGTGCGCCAACCAGAAGGGGGCGCAGGTGGAAAGCCAGTTCGGGCTCTCCGACCTGCTGGCCGGCCTGGCGGATTTCGGCAAGACGTCGGAGGTGGAGGAGGAAGTCTCCTCGAAATCCTGCGCCAATTGCGGCATGAGCTATAACGATTTCCGCAAGGTCGGGCGGTTGGGCTGCGAGGAGTGCTACACCACCTTCAAGCGGAGCCTCGCGACGCTGCTCAAGCGCATCCACGGCTCCCCGCATCACCTGGGGAAGTCGCCGATGCGCCAGGCCTCCTCGAAGCTGTCCCAAACCAAGCATGAGCTGGCCGAGCTGAAACGGCGGCTGGAGCGGGCCATCGAGATGGAAGAGTTTGAGGACGCCGTCCACCTGCGCGACCAGATCCGCATCATGGAGCAGCAGGAGCTGCGCAACAAGGGCAAGAAACCGAGTTGACGGACACATGGCCAAAATCTTGGACGAGCTCTTAACCAAAACGAGCGAGTGGCTCCGCGGCGTGGGCCCGGTGTCGGACATCGTCATGTCCAGCCGGATCCGCCTGGCCCGGAACCTGCAGAAGCTGCCGTTTGCCACCAGGGCGAGCGAGGCCTCGCAGACCGAGGTGCTGCGCGTGGTGAAAGAGGGGTTGGCCAAAGTGCCCTCCTTCCGCTCGCCGATGGTGTTCGAGATGGGCCAGCTCGATGAGGTGGATCGCCAGTTCCTCGTCGAGCGGCACCTGATCAGCCGGGAGCATGCCAGCCAGCCGGATCACCGGGCCGTGGCCATCGGGCAGGGCGAGGTGATCAGCGTGATGATCAATGAAGAGGACCACCTGCGCATCCAGGTCATGCAGTCCGGGCTGAACCTGCGGGACGGCTGGACCTTGGTGGATGCGCTGGACGACGAGCTCTCCGCCGCCATCCCGTATGCGTATTCGACCGAGTGGGGCTACCTGACGTGCTGCCTCACCAACGCCGGCACCGGCATGCGCGCCTCCGTCATGGTGCACTTGCCGGCGCTGGTGCTCAGCAAGCAGATCAACAAGGTGCTGCATGCGATCACCAAGCTGGGCCTGACCGCCCGGGGGCTGTACGGGGAAGGCACCGAGGCGCAGGGCAATTTTTTCCAGATTTCGAACCAGGTGTCGCTGGGCCGCACGGAAGAGGAGCTGGTGGAGAACCTGGAGCGCATCTTGAAGCAGATCATTGATCAGGAGCAATCCGCGCGCGAGAGCTTGGTGTCCAACAACCGCCTGCCTCTCGAGGATCGGGTGTGGCGGGCCTACGGCATTCTGCGCCATGCGCAGACGATTACCTCCAATGAGACGCTGGACCTGCTCTCCGCCGTGCGGCTGGGCGTGGATCTCACCCTGATGAAGGGGTTGGATCGGACCACCGTGAACGAGCTCTTAATTTATTCCCAGCCCGCGCACCTGCAGAAGCTGCAGGGCGGCCGGCTCTCCGCCCAGGAACGCGACGCCAAGCGGGCGTCGCTCATCCGCCGGCGGCTGGGCGCCAAAGAATAAGAAGGAGACGCGAGCATGTTCAATAAATTCACCGAGCGGGCCCGGAAAGTCATCTTGCTGGCTAAGGAAGAGGCCAAGCGCTTCAACCACGATTACATCGGCACCGAGCACATCCTGCTGGGCCTCATCCGCGAAGGCGAAGGGGTGGCGGCGGCGGTCCTACAGAAGCTGGGCCTCTCGCCCGAGAAGATCCGCCTGGAGGTGGAGAAGCTGGTCCAGAGCGGGCCGGCGACGATGGTCTCCGGCGACATCCCCTTCACCCCGAAGGCCAAGAAGGTGATCGAGCTGGCGATGGAAGAGGCGCGCAGCCTCGGCCACAACTACATCGGCACCGAGCACCTGCTGCTGGGCCTCATCCGCGAAGGCGAAGGGGTGGCGTCCCAGGTGCTCATGAATTTAGGGTTAGATTTAAACCGGGTCCGCAACGAGGTCATCACGCTGCTGGGCTCCTCCGGCCCGGCGCCGACGGGCGGCGGCGGGGGCGGCGGCGCGAAGACCAAGACGCCGGCCCTGGACGCGTTCGGCCGCGACCTGACGCGCCTGGCGCAGGACGGCAAGCTGGACCCGGTCATCGGCCGCAAGGACGAGATCGAGCGGGTCATCCAGATCCTCGGCCGGCGCACCAAGAACAACCCGGTGCTCCTGGGTGAAGCCGGGGTCGGCAAGACCGCCATCGTCGAGGGGTTGGCCCAGCAAGTGGTCAAGGGCGACGTGTCCGAAATCCTGCGGGACAAGCGCGTGATCATCTTGGACTTGGCGCTGATGGTGGCGGGCACGAAGTATCGCGGCCAGTTTGAGGAGCGGATCAAGGCGGTCATGGATGAGATCCGACGCTCCGAGAACATCATCCTGTTTATTGACGAGCTGCACACGCTGGTGGGCGCGGGCTCCGCGGAGGGCGCGATTGACGCCTCCAACATCCTCAAGCCGGCCCTCTCCCGCGGCGAGGTCCAATGCATTGGGGCCACGACGCTGGACGAATACCGCAAGTACATCGAGAAGGACGCCGCCCTCGAGCGGCGGTTCCAGACCATCGTGGTCGAGCCGCCCTCGCTGTCCGAAACGGTCGAGATCCTCAAGGGCCTCCGGGACAAGTACGAGGCGCACCACCGCGTGAAGTACCTGGATGAAGCGCTCGAGGCGGCGGCCAAGATGGCGGACCGCTACATCGCCGGACGGTTCCTGCCGGACAAGGCCATTGACCTGATTGACGAAGCTGGCTCGCGCGCGCGCCTGCAGGTGCTGACCGCGCCGCCGGACGTCAAGGAGCTGGAAGAGAAGATCGAGACGATCCGCAAGGAGAAGGAGTCGGCGATCAAGGGCCAAGACTTCGAGATGGCCGCCAGCCTGCGGGACCAGGAGCGGGAGGCGAAGGAGCGCTTAGAGAAGGTCAAGCAGGAGTGGAAGAAGACCAAGGGCGACGCCATGCCGACGATCACGTCGGAGGAGATCGCCGTCATCGTCTCCAAGTGGACGGGCGTGCCGCTGGCCCGGCTGGAGGAGAAGGAAACCGAGCGGCTCCTGCACATGGAAGACGAGCTGCACAAGCAGGTGATCGGGCAGCAAGAAGCCATCGTCGCCATCGCCCGGGCCATCCGCCGCTCGCGGGCCGGCATCAAGGATCCCCGGCGCCCGATCGGCTCCTTCATCTTCCTGGGGCCCACCGGGGTCGGCAAAAGCTTGCTGGCGCGCGCGCTGGCCCAGTTCCTCTTCGGAGACGAAGACGCCCTGGTGCAGCTCGACATGTCCGAGTACATGGAGAAGTTCAACGTCTCGCGCCTCGTCGGAGCGCCGCCCGGCTACGTCGGCTACGAGGAAGGCGGGCAGCTCACCGAGCGGATCCGGCGCCGGCCGTACTCGGTCGTGCTGCTGGATGAGATCGAGAAGGCGCACCCGGACGTCTTCAATCTCTTGCTGCAGGTGCTGGAAGACGGGCGGCTGACCGACAGCTTCGGCCGCAAGGTGGACTTCCGCAACACCGTGGTCATCATGACCTCCAACCTGGGCGCGGAGCTCTTGAAAAAGCAGGGCAGCATCGGGTTCACGCCGGCCACGGCCGACGCCACGTTCGAGGGCATGAAGGGGCAGCTCATGGACGAAGTCAAGCGGGCCTTCAAGCCAGAGTTCCTCAACCGCATTGACGACGTGATCGTCTTCCGCCCCTTGACGCGCGAGGACCTGGTCAAGATCGTGGAGCTGGAAATTTCCTACGTGGGCGAGCGCCTGACCGAGCAGGGCATGGTGGTGCAGGTGGATGCCACCGCCAAGGAGTTCCTTGTCGAGAAAGGGTTCGATCCGGTGTTCGGCGCCCGGCCGCTGAAGCGCATCATCCAGCGATTTTTGGAAGACCCCCTGGCTGAAGAGGTCATCGCCAAGCGGTTCAAGCCCGGCAGCCCCGTCCGCGTGTTCCGCAAAGGCGACCGGTTGGAATTCGAGGGCGATCTTCTCGTGCCGCACGCAGCGTCCTCTTGACGGGTGGCTGATGGGCGCGCGCCTGCTGGCTCCCCTCGTGCAGACGGCGGCAATCGCCGGCGCCTGGCTGGTGGCCCTGACGGAATATGCCGGCCAGCTCGGCGTCCTCCTGGCTCAGGCGGTGGGCGGCTGTTTCGTCAAGCCCAAGCGGTGGCGGCTCGTCCTCTACGAGCTGTGGAAGATCGGCGCGCAATCCTGGCTGATCGTCGCCTTGTGCTCGCTCTTCATCGGCATGGTGCTCGCTCTCCAGAGCGCCTACCAGATGAAGCGGCTCGCGGCGGAAATTTATATCGCCAGCCTCGTCTCCCTTTCGGTCGTGCGCGAGATCGGCCCCGTGATGACCGCGCTCATCGTGGCGGGACGGGTCGGCTCCGCCATCGCGGCGGAGCTTGGGACGATGAAGGTGACCGAGCAAATTGACGCCCTGGTGACGCTCGCCACCGACCCGGTCCGCTTCCTCGTCGTGCCCCGCCTGGTGGCCACGCTCGTCGCTATGCCCCTCCTCACGTTATGGGCCGACGGCTTGGGCGTTCTTGGCGGATTTCTGATCGGCACCGTGAAGCTGGGCATCCTGCCCAGCGTCTATTGGAAGATGACGACGCTGCCCCTCGTCTTCAAGGATCTCAGCTCGGGGCTGCTGAAGTCCGGCATTTTCGCGCTGATCATCTGCATCGTGAGCTGCTTCGAGGGGTTCCGCGCCGAGGGCGGGGCGGAGGGCGTCGGGCGCGCGACGACGACCGCGGTCGTGTCCTCGTTCATGTTCATCATCGCGGCCGACTGTCTCTTCACCGCCATCTTCTATTTCGTGTGGCGATGATTGAGACCCGGGATCTCGCCAAATCGTTTGACGGCCATGTCGTGCTCAACGGGGTCAACCTCGCGGTCCCGACCGGGCAGACCATGGTCATCATCGGGCGCTCCGGCTGCGGCAAGTCCGTCTTGCTGAAGCACATGATCGGCTTGATCAAGCCGGACCGCGGGACCATCTCTGTGGACCACGTGGAGATCACGAAGCTCTCCGGGCGGTCGCTGGACAAGATCCGCAAACGGTTCGGCATGCTCTTCCAGGGCGGGGCGCTGTTCGACTCCATGACGGTGGAAGACAACGTCGCCTTCCCGCTGAGGGAGCACACCAGTATGAGCCCGGAGGCCATTCGGGAGCGGGTCCGCGAATGCCTGGCCCTGGTCGGCCTTCCGAAGGTCGAGCAGCTCAAACCGGCGGAGCTCTCCGGCGGCATGCGCAAGCGGGTGGGGTTGGCGCGTGCCATCTCAATGAACCCGGAGATCATCCTGTACGACGAGCCGACGACCGGGATTGACCCGATCATGGGCGACGTGATCAACGACCTGATCATCGCGCTTCGCGACCGGCTGAAGGTCACCTCCGTGGTCGTGACGCACGACATGCGCAGCGCCTACAAAGTGGCGGACCGGATCGCCATGCTCTACAATGGAACCATTATTGCTCAGGGGACGCCGGAGGAGATCAAGCAGTCGGCTCATCCGGTCGTCCGGCAATTCATCGAAGGCCAGGCGACCGGTCCGATCCAGGAGGGGTTGCCGGACCGCCGGGTTCTGTCGCGCTGGCCGAGCCGCGTCATGCGGAAAGGAGCGACCTAAGTGCAGCAACGCGTGTCACTGGAGCTGAAAGTGGGCGCGTTTATCGTCACGGGCGTGGCATTATTGGTGATCTTTTTATTCGCCATCGGGGACGTGGCGAACTATTTTCAGCCCGGCTATGCCTTGCGGGTGGTGTTTGATTCGGCCAACGGGATCACCCGCGGCTCGCCGGCCCAGTACGCGGGGGTGGAAGTCGGCAAGGTTGAAGACGTGCGGATCGTGCCGGTCGCCGGCGGCCCGCCCCGGGTGGAGCTCATCGTGCGGGTGCCGAAGCGGATCGTCATCCGCTCCGACGATTCCGCCTCGATCAGCACGTTCGGGCTGCTGGGAGAAAAATACCTCGCCATCGTTCCCGGCCAGGGCCAGGGACAGCCGCTGGTGTCCGGCGACGTGCTGGTGGGCAACCCGCCGGTCTCCACGGAACAGGTGATCGAGCGGTCGAATGAGGTGCTGTCAGAGCTGAAGCGCACGCTGGAAGGCATCAACAGCGTCGTGGCCGATCCGGAGGCGCGCATTTACTTGAAAGAGACCCTGCAGGAAGCCCGGGATGCCACCCGGAATTGGAAAGCCTTGGGCCAGCGCCTCAATCTGGCCATGTCCAACGTGGAGGCCGGCCAGGGCAGCCTCGGCCACCTCTTGTACGACGACGAGCTGTATCTTCGCGTCGTGGGGTTTGTGGACGACCTCCAGCAGCACCCCTGGAAGCTCCTCGTTCATCCGAAGCAGCAGAAGTAACCCGGCCGGCAATCCGGCCGATGCTGACATGCCGCCATCGAAGCTGAAGTCCTGCTTTGTCTGCCAACAGTGCGGGTACCAGGCCGTGAAATGGTCCGGCCGATGCCCGGGCTGCGAGGCGTGGAGCACCCTGGTGGAGGAAGTCACCGAGGAGCCGGCCAAGACCGCCGCCACCCTTCGCCCGGAGGAGACCCGGCCCACCTCGTTGGCCGAGGTGACGTTGGAGGCGAGCCTTCGCGTCCCGACGGGCATCGGGGAGCTGGACCGCGTCCTCGGCGGCGGGCTGGTGCCGGGTTCCGCCACGCTGCTCGGCGGCGAGCCGGGGATCGGGAAATCAACGTTGTTGCTGTTGATGGCGGGCCGCTTGAGCGCGGCCAACCTGCGAGTGCTGTACGTCAGCGGCGAGGAAAGCACCAGGCAAACCAAGCTGCGGGCCATACGGCTGGGACTCAGCGAGTCCACCGTGCAGCTGCTGGCGCACACGCAGCTGGAGGCGATCACCGAAGCTGTCCGCCAGGCCGCCCCGCAGGTGCTGATCGTGGATTCGGTGCAGGTGCTGGAATCGGAGGTGCTCAGCTCCGCTCCCGGCTCGATCGGGCAGATCCGCGCCTGCGCGCATGCCCTGATCCATATGGCCAAGCGGAGCCACTGCGCGCTCATGCTCGTGGGCCACGTGACCAAAGACGGCTCGCTCGCCGGCCCCAAGGTGCTGGAGCACATGGTGGACACGGTGCTCTATTTTGAAGGGGAGGCGGCGAGCGGGTTCCGGCTGCTCCGGACGACGAAGAACCGCTTCGGCGCCACCTATGAGCTGGGGATCTTTCACATGGCGACCGAGGGGTTGGTGGAAGTGTCCAACCCGTCGGAGCTGTTCCTGAGCGACCGGCGGGAACCGATGCCCGGCTGCATGGTGACGGTGACGTTGGAAGGGTCCCGTCCGCTCCTGGTGGAGATCCAGGCGCTGACGGCGCCGTGCTCGTTCGGGGTGCCGCGCCGGAAAACGAGCGGCGTGGAATACAATCGGCTGGCCATGCTGCTGGCGGTGCTGGAGCGCCGGGTCGGGCTGAAATCCCTCGGCCAGCAGGATGTGTTCGCCTCGTCGCTCGGCGGCGTGCGGGTGACTGAGCCGGCGAGCGATTTGGCCGTCGCCATCGCCATTGCCTCCAGCCTGAAGGAGCGGCCGGCGTCCCAGGGGGATGCCGCCATCGGCGAGATCGGGTTGACGGGAGAGGTGCGCCCGGTGCTCAACCTGGCGCAGCGGCTTCATGAGGCGAAGCGGGTGGGGTTCCGCCGCTGCCTGGTGGCGGCGACGAAGTCCCCCTTGGACGTGGACGGTCTGGAGATCATCGGGGTGCGGACCGTGCAGGACGCGATTGCCAAGGCCTTGGCGTTGTAGATAATTCATCATAACGGGACCGGAAGTCCCGGGAGGGGGCAATGGATCTGCGGTTGATCCGGGCGTTGTTTATCGTCATCGGCGGGTTGCTGGGCGTGCAGGTGGGGGTGGGGCTGACGACTTCGATCGCTCCCTGGTGGATCCGGTTCGGCATCGGACTGCTGGCCGGCGGGGGTGTCGTGCTCATTGAGTCGGTGCTGCATCGGGTCGGCCGTGTGTCGGTGCGGGGTTCCTCCGCCGCGATCTTCGGACTGCTCTTCGGGCTCATTATGGCTAAGCTGCTGGCGGATGCCATCAGCCTCGCGGGCCTGGATCCCAACACCCTAGGCTTCGTGCGCGTGCTGGTGACTTGGGCGCTGGCCTACCTGGGCATGGTCATGGCCATGCGCGGACGGGATGAGTTCAACGTCGTCATCCCGTACGTGCGCCTCTCCCGGCACGACCAGGGCGAGGAGCTGTTTTTCGTGGACACCAGCGCCATCATTGACGGGCGGATCATTGACCTGTGCAAGACGCGCTTCCTTGAGGGACGGCTGCTGATCCCCCGGTTCGTGCTGCGCGAGCTGCAATCCGTGGCGGACAGCGCCGATCCCATCAAGCGCAACCGCGGCCGCCGCGGGCTGGAGGTGCTTAACGAGCTGCGCAAGCAAACGCACGTGGAGGTGCGCATCCACGAGGAAGACGTGGACACCATCGCGGAAGTGGATGCCAAGTTGGTGCGGCTGGCCCAGCTCTCCGGCGCGAAGGTGATCACCACCGACTACAACTTAAACAAAGTAGCCCAATTGCAGAACGTCTCCGTGCTCAATGTGAACGAGCTGGCCCAGGCGCTGCGGCCCGTGGTGCTGCCGGGGGAAGCGCTGGAGGTGAAGCCGATCAAAGAAGGCAAAGAGCCCAACCAGTCCGTGGCGTATCTGGAAGACGGCACGATGGTGGTGGTGGAGAGCGGGCGCCACCTGATCGGCCAGCCGGTGCGCGGCGTCGTCACCAGCGTGCTGCAGACGGCGGCCGGGCGGATGGTCTTCATGCGGCCCGACGGCGCGCCGCCGGCGCGGGATCGCCGGAGCGCCATCGCGAATTCGTGATGAAGAACGGCGTGGGGGCGGTCGTGCCCGCCGCGGGCCTCGGGCAGCGCCTGGGAGCCGGGCAGCATAAGGCGCTGATCCCGCTGGACGGACGGCCCCTGATCGCGCATGTCCTGGACGTGCTCCAGCGGGTGCCGGCGATCCGCTGGGTGGTGGTGGCGGCGCATCCGAATGACGGCGCGCGCTTGCGCGAGATGGGCCGGCGCCAGCAGTGGCGCAACGTGACGATTGTGGAGGGCGGGGCGTCCCGGGCCGAGTCAGTGGCGCGGGGGATTTCGGCGCTGCCGCCGGAAGCGCGCTGGGTGCTCGTGCATGACGCCGCGCGGCCCTGCCTGTCTCGCCGGCTGGTGGAAGCGACGCTGCGCGCGGCCCGTCGCTACGGCGCCGCGGCTGCAGGATTGCCGGCCGGGCTGACGGTGAAGACGGTCGACGCCCATGGGTTTGCGCGGTTAACCTTAGATCGCGACTCGCTGTGGCTGATGCAGACCCCGCAGGTCTTCCGGCGGGATTGGATGGAGGGCGCCTTGTCGCGGGTCAATGGCCGCGCGGCCGAGTTTCCGGACGATGCCGCGTTGCTGGAATGGGCCGGGTTCCCGGTGCGGATGGTGCCGGGCGATCCCGGGAATCTGAAAGTGACGACGCAGGCAGACATGATGCTGGCGGCCGCCGTGTTGCGTTCGCAACGCTCACAGGACCATGCGCGTGGGAATCGGGTACGATAGCCACCGGTTCAGCCGCGCGCGGCGCCCCTTAAGGCTCGGCGGGGTGACGATCCCCGAGAGCCCGGGTCTGGAGGGGCATTCCGATGCCGATGTGGTGCTGCACGCCGTGGCGGACGCGTTGCTGGGGGCCGTCGGCGGGCCGGACCTTGGGGAGCTGTTCCCGCCGTCGGATCCGCGCTATCGGGGCATGCCGAGCCGGCACTTTATCGCGCAGGCGCTGCGGCGGGTCCGAAGCGCCGGCTGGCGCGTGGGGAACGTGGACACCGTCGTCGTCGCCGACCGGCCCACCTTGACGCCCTACAAAGCCAAAATGCGGCGGGCCATCAGCGGGTTGTTGAACATCAGCGAAGATGCCGTGTCGGTGAAGGCAAAAACCACCGAAGGGTTTCCGCCAAAGGCGCAGGGAATCATGGCGTATGCGGTGGCGCTTCTGGAGCCATCGGCCCGGCGACGCGTTCAGAGGAAACCGTCATGACACCGGCGTGGATCACCGTGTTGCTCGGTTTGGTCACCGTCCTGCTGCTCCTCCGGGTCGTGTTTGCGCGGGAGATCCGCGCCTGCTTCGAGCGGGACCCGGCGGCCCGCAGCGGGCTGGAGATCCTGCTCACCTATCCCGGGCTGCACGCGCTCATCGGGTATCGCATCGCGCATCTGTTGGCCCAGGGCTACGTTCCGGTGCTGCCCCGGCTGATCATGTCCGTCGTGCGGTGGCTGACCGGCATCGAAATCCATCCCGCCGCGACCATCGGGCGGGGATTGTTCATTGACCACGGGATGGGCGTGGTGATCGGCGAGACGGCCGTGATCGGCGCGGACGTGACGTTGTTCCAGGGCGTGACGCTGGGCGGCACGGGAAAGCACCGCGGCAAGCGCCACCCCACCCTCGGCGACCGCGTGGTGATCGGGGCGGGGGCCAAGGTGCTGGGCAACATCGTCATCGGCGAGAACTCGATGGTCGGCGCCAATGCCGTCGTCGTCCGGGACGTGCCGGCGCATTCGACGGTGGTGGGCGTGCCCGGGCGCATCACGCGCGTGGCCGACCGCCATGTTCCCGGCATCAACTTGGAGCACAGCAACCTGCCGGATCCCCTGACGGATCGGCTGCAGAAGCTGCAGCATGAGATTGACGCCATCGAGCACCACTTGAAAGAGTTTCGCGCGTCCAAGCTTCCCCACCATCCTAAGGAGTCCTCCTCATGAGCGTGGCGGTCATCGTGGTGGCCGTGTACGGCGTGTTGACCGTGACCGGCGGCATCATCGGGTACGTGAAAGCCAAGAGCTCCGCGTCGCTCCTGGCTGGTCTGGCGTCAGGGTCGCTGCTGCTCCTCTGCGCCTCTGGCATGGCGCAGGGCCACCGGCCGCCGGTGCTGGGCAGCCTGGCCATTGCCCTCGCGCTGGGCGCGAGATTTGTTGGCACCTGGCTGAAGAATCGCCGCGTCATGCCGGATCTGCTCATGGTGCTGCTCAGCGCGGCGACCTTGCTCGCGTCCGGTTCCGCGCTGTTGGCGCCGTAACCTCCTCACCATGGCCCGTTCCGTCACGGACGTTCGCTCCCCACAGGCCCTCATCTTCGGGACCGTCTTTCTGGACTTGGTGGGATTCGGCATTGTGATCCCCGTGCTGCCGCTCTACGCGGAGCGGTTTGGGGCGTCGCCATTCGTCGTAGGATGCCTGCTGGGCATCTACTCGGCGATGCAGTGCCTCTTTGCGCCCCTCCTGGGCCGGCTCTCCGACCGCATCGGCCGCCGGCCGGTGCTGCTCGTCAGCGTCATCGGCACCTCGGCGGGTTTCCTGCTCATGGGCCTGGCGAATTCGCTGTGGCTGCTGTTCCTCGCCCGGGTGATTGACGGTGTGACCGGCGGAAATATTTCGACCGCCCAGGCGTATATTGCGGACATCACCCCGCCGGAGGAGCGCTCCCGCGGCATGGGCTTGATCGGCGCGGCCTTCGGGTTGGGATTCATCTTCGGCCCCGCGATCGGCGGCCTCTTGAGCCACGTATCGCTGGGCGCGCCGTTCATCTTCGCCGCGTGCCTGGCGGCCGCCAATGCGCTGGCCATTTACTGGTTCCTGCCGGAAAGCCTGCCGGCTCACCGCCGCAGCCGGACGCAGGAGCGCGTTCCGCTCTCCGCCCTGGTGGAGCCGGCGCGACAGCGGCCGCTTCGGATCATCCTGCTGGCCTATTTCTTCACGACCGTGGCGTTCTCGCTGCTGACGGCGACCTATGGCCTCTTTGCCGAGCGGCGGTTCGGTTACACGGCGGCGCAGATCGGCTATGTGTTCGCCGGGCAGGGGCTGCTGGGCGCGATCATTCAGGGTGGTCTGATGGGCTGGCTCGTCAAAGAGCTGCGAGAAAAGAAGCTGGCCGTGACGGGCGCGCTCACCTTGGCCGTCAGCCTGTTCTTGCTCCCGAGAAGCACCACCACAGCGTTCCTGCTGCTCGTCACGACCGGCATGGCCATCGGGCACAGCCTGGTGTTGGCGCCGCTGAGCGGGCTGGCCTCAAAAAGCGTCAATGAGGCGTCTCAGGGGCAGGTCCTGGGGATGATGCAGTCGGCGGCCAGCGTGGCGCGGATCGTGGGACCGGTGTTCGGAGGGTGGCTGCTCAACTATGATCTGCTCCACACCGCCCCGGTCTTCGGATGGACGGCGTACGCGTTCGGCGGCGCGGTGGCGCTCCTCGCCGCCGGGTTGGTCCTGGCTCTCTGATGACGCAGCGCTCGCGGCGGATCTCCTTGGTTTCGGTTGGGGAGTGGTTCTTCAGCCGGAGGAGCTGGACGCCGATTCCCCTCATCCTGATCTTGGTGTTCGTGGGGTTCCGCGAATCGAGGGATTCGCTGACGTGGCTGCCCGGGTTGGGGCTGCTGGCGCTCGGGGAAGCGTTGCGCCTGTGGGGCGTGGCCGTCATCGGCAAGGGCAGCCGGACGCGGGGGGACGGGGTCGGACAACTCGCCACCGCAGGACCGTACGGGTATGTCCGGAACCCGCTCTATCTGGGCAACTTTTGCCTGATGATGGGCGCTGTTTTTCTCTCAGAGCTGCTGTGGATGATCCCGGTGGCGCTCGTGGTGTTTATCGTGCAGTACGTGCCCATCGTGCGGTGGGAAGAGAGCGTGCTGTCGGAGCGGTTGGGAGCGGACTACGCCGTGTACTGCCGGCACGTGCCCCGCTGGTTTCCACGCTGGCGCCCATGGCGCGCCTCAGGGGCGGCGCAACCGTATCAGTGGCGCGCCGCCTTCTGGAGCGAACGCAGCACCTTGGGTTCGATCGCGTTCCTACTGCTGGTGATGCTGGCGAAAGAAAATTTTCTCCGCTAAAACGAGAGGCCGGTATTGAGCGTGGAGGTGACGGAGGCGATCATGCGCCGCCCGGCGTCAATGACGGCGACGGTGTAGAGCAGCGCCACCCCCACCAGAATCCATCGCGCGCGGGAGGACAGGCGGGGGTTCTTCAGGATGAGCGGAATGGCGAGCGGGCCGAGGACGAAGAAAATCATGATCAGGAGGAACCCGACGCTCTGATGCCACTTCGCGCGAGGCGAGTCCGCCGGAACCAAGGGCCGCCCGCAATGGCTGCAGAAGGCCGCGACGGCGTCCAGCACCGGGGTCTGGCACGCCGGGCAGGTGTGGGAAGGCCTCGGGGATTCCATCGAGGAGTATTCTAATCCTCTCTAACCGGCGTGGCTAGCTCCGAGTTTGATCCTGCGTGGTGGTGCCGGAGCGGGCATGCGCAAACCATCTGGGCTGCCGCGCGGCACCCGGCGCCTCGAGTGCCGCTCCGCCGTGAACGGTGGGAGCTTCCCGACGGGGATTTTCTCGATGTCGACCGCCTGGCTGGGGCGGACGGACAGCCGATGCTCGTCGTCCTGCACGGCTTGGAAAGCAGTTCGGCGTCCACGCACGTCCGCGGCCTGCTGCGCGCGGCCCATCGGCCCGGCTGGCACGGCCTGGCGGTGAACTTTCGCTCCTGCAGCGGCACCCCCAATCGTCTGAAGCGCTCCTACCACGGCGGAGACACCGCGGACCTGGGCTGGGTGATCCAGCGGCTGGCTGCGAGCGATCCCCAGCAAGCCATCTGCTGCGTCGGCCTCTCGCTGGGAGGCAACGTCCTCTTGAAATACCTGGGGGAACAGGCCGATCGGGCCCCCGCCAACCTGAAAGCCGCCGTGGCCATCTCCGCACCGTTCGATCTGGCGGCATCGGCGCGCGAGTTCGAGCGCGGTGTGTGGAACCGGGTGTACATGCGGTGCCTCGTGCACAGCCTCAAGCGAAAGACGATGGCGAAGCTGAGGCGGTATCCCGGTCTCGTGGATCGGCGGCGGCTGGCGGCGGTCAGGACGGTCGTGGAGTTTGACGAACTCGTCACCGCGCCTCTCCACGGTTTTGCCGACGCAGCACACTACTGGGCGGCCGCAAGTTGCCGGCCGTTTCTCGATGCCATCCGGCGCCCGACCTTGCTGATGAACGCGCAGGACGACCCGCTGGTTCCGGCGCGCGTGCTTCCTTCCGTGGCCTCGAACCCCTTTCTGGTCGCGGAGTTCCCCCAGGCGGGTGGTCATCTGGGCTTCATCGGCGGCGCCTGGCCGGCTCGGCCCGTGTTCTGGGCGGAAGAGCAGGCCCTCGCGTTCTGCCGTCGCGTGGTAAAATAAACGGCTAGTTCCGGCACCCCGATGAGCATCCGACTCTACAACACCCTTACGAGAACGATTGAGCCGTTTGAGCCGCGCCGCCCTGGCGAGGTGACGATGTACGTCTGCGGCCCGACGGTGTACGACGAGCCGCACCTGGGCCACGTGCGGAGCGCGTACGTGTTCGACGTGCTGCGCCGGCACCTGGCGCGGATCTTCCGCGTGCGCTTCGCGCGCAACGTGACCGACGTGGACGACAAGATCATCGAGAAAGCGCGGCAGGACGCGCCGGGCGGCGACTTGAATGTCGCCTGCTCAACCGTGGCCGCGCGCTATCTGGCGAGCTATCACCAGGCGCTGGCGCTGCTGGGCGTCCAGGCGCCGGACGTGGAGCCGAAGGCCACCGAGCACGTCGTCTCCGACGGGAAGGACTTCAGCTCGATGGTGGATCTGATTGCCAAGCTGGTGGCCACCGGCGCGGCCTATGAGGTCAAGGGCGGCAGCGTCTACTTTGCGGTGCGCAAGTTCCCCCGGTATGGCGCGCTGTCCAACCGGACGGTGGACGAGCTGCAGGCTGGCACGCGGGTGGAGCCGGGGGAAGGCAAGCAGGATCCGCTGGATTTCGCCCTCTGGAAAGCCGCCAAGCCCGGAGAGCCATCCTGGCCCAGCCCGTGGGGGGCGGGGCGGCCCGGGTGGCACATCGAGTGCTCAGTGATGAGCATGAAGTACCTGGGGGAGGCGTTCGACATCCACGGCGGCGGACTGGATTTGATCTTCCCGCACCATGAGAACGAGATCGCCCAGGCCCATGCCGCCGGCAAGCCGTTTGCCAAGTATTGGATCCACCACGGCCTCGTGACCGTCAACAGCGAGAAGATGTCAAAATCCCTCGGTAACTTCGTTACCGTAGAGGAAGTGCTCAAGCAATGTAATCAGCATGCCGATGTTTTGAAGATGTTCTTTCTGAGCGCACATTATCGTAGCCCGCTTAATTACACGCCCACACACATTGCAGCGGCCAGGCAGCACTATGAAAATTATCGTCTTCTGACGGATCTAGCGAATAGCCCCATCATCAGTAGACCAGACATCGAGCCCTATGTGACTCCCATAGCAGAGGTTGAAGAGTTGGCGCAGACATTTTTCAATGCTCTCGACGACGATCTTAACACCCCTGAGGCGCTCTCTGCGCTTGATAGGATGCGCAATCTTAGCTCGCGACTACACGCTGAAATCAAAATCCACGGGCCAGGTCAATCCGAGGAAGACAAAAATCGGACAGGGAGGTTCCTCTCTGCAGTTAGATCATTGGCCGAGCATGGAAAATGCCTTGGTCTGTTTGAAAAGCTGGGAAAGACCACTCTTTCCAAACAAATTGATGGGTGGTTTGAGCAATATAAGGCCGCCAGAATCGGTAAGGATTTCAAAACCTCAGACACCCTTCGGAAGAAACTAAACGATCAAGGTTTTATCGTACAGGATACGGGCGGGACATCGATTATTATCCCCAAACACTGATGGCAACGCGCGGGTTCTTTATCACGCTGGAAGGCATTGAGGGGTCGGGGAAGACGACCCAGGCCAGGCGGTTGGCGGCGGCGTTGCGCCGCCGGGGATATCGCGTGGTGCTGGTGCGCGACCCCGGCTCCACGTCGCTGGGACGCGGGCTGCGCCGCGTGCTGCTGCACAGCCGGCAGGCGCTCTCCCCGCTGTCGGAAGCGCTGCTCTTTTTTGCCGCGAGGCTGCAACTGGTGGAGGAGCAGATCCGCCCCGCGCTGGCGCGCGGCTGGGTTGTGGTGTGCGACCGGTTTCACGACTCCACCGTGGCGTATCAGGGTGACGCCGGCGGAGTGGATCCGGCGTGGTTGGAGCAGGCCGGCCGCCGGGTGGTCGGAACAATCATGCCGAACCTCACCATCGTGCTGGACGTGCCGGCCGGCGTCGGATTGGCGCGTCTCGGGGAAGCGCACGACCGCATTGAGGGAAAAGGGCGGGCCTTTCACGAGCGCGTGCGGAAGGGATTCCGCCGCCTGGCCCGTCGGGAACCGAAGCGGATCATCGTGGTGGACGGCACGCAGCCAGCCTCCACTCTCCTTGAATACATCACGTCGCTGGTGCACGCCAGATTGCCACGGCAGAATCGGCGACGCTGATGGCGTGGTCGAACGTCCTCGGGCAGCCCTTTGCCACGCGCCTGCTGCGCGCGCACATCCAGCGCAAGCGCCTGGCATCAGCGTACCTGCTGATCGGCCCGGAGGGAATCGGCAAGCGCGCGCTGGCCCTGGAGTTGGCCAAGACCCTCAATTGCGAGGCCGGATCAGACGAAGCGTGCGACCGGTGCAGCCCCTGCCGGCGGATCGCCAAAGGCGGCCACCCGGACGTGCATCTCATCAGCCCGCAGGGCAACGCCCAGACCATCCGGATTGACGACGTGAGGACCATCTTACATCGCGTGGCCTTGCGCCCGTTTCAGGCCCGGCACAGCGTCGCCATCGTGGATGGGGCCGACCGGCTGACCGAAGAAGCGGCCAACAGCCTCTTGAAGACGCTGGAGGAGCCGCCGGCGCATGCCACCTGGGTGCTGCTGACGTCGCAGGCGGCGAACGTGCTGCCAACCATCCTCTCCCGATGCCAGATGGTGCGGTGCCAGCGCATCCCGGTTGCGCTCCTCGAACCGTGGTTGGCGTCTCGCCACCAGTGCGCTCCGGCCGTGGCGGCCGCCGTCAGCCGGTTGGCGCACGGCAGCTTCGCGTCGGCGGACGCCTTGGCGAAGCGGTGGACGGAGTATGGCGAGATGACCGAGCAGTTTCAAGCCGGCGCGGCGGCGTCGTGGCTGCAATGGGACGCGCCGGCCGATCGCAAGACGCTGGAGCCGTGGCTCTCGGGCGCGATCTGGTGGCTGCGGGACCTCGCCGTGGCGTCGCACGGCGCGGACACGGCGATCGGCCACGCGCATGCGGCGGAGGCGTTGCGCGGCCAGGCCGCGCGCTTGGATCCGGAGCGGTGCGTGTCGGCCACCCTCTGCTGCGTGAAATTGTGGGAATCGTCCGAACGGCTGGTGAGCCCTCGGGCCATCGGCACGCTGCTGCGCGAAGCCTGGTTGGAGCTGCTGCCGTGATGGCTGACCCCGTGTACCTCACGACGCCTTTGTATTACGTGAACGCCGCGCCGCACATCGGCCATTCCTACACCACGGTGGCGGCGGATTGCCTGGCCCGCTATCACCGGCTGCGCGGCGACGACGTGTTTTTTCTGACCGGCACCGACGAGCACGGGGAAAAGATCGCCCAGGCGGCTGCGGTCGCCGGCCTGTCGCCCAAGGCGTTTGCGGATCGGGCCGCGGCGACGTTTCACGCGTTGTGGAAACAGTTGGGGATTGAGGGCAGCTACACGCGCTTCATCCGCACCACCGACCCGGATCACGAGGCGACGGTCAAAACGGTGCTGCAGCGCCTGAAGCCGCTCCTCAGGCAAGGCACCTATCGCTTCTGGTATTGCGTGCCGTGCGAGACCAGCTTCGGCCTCAGTGAAATTGACGCGGCCCGCCCGGCCTGCTTGAATTGCCAGCGCCCGGTCAGCCAGGTGGAGGAGGAAGACTATTTTCTGGAGCTGGAGCCGCATCGGGCCTGGCTGCGGGACGTGATCGAGCGGGAGCAGATGCGCATCTGGCCGGTGGAGCGGCGCAACGAAGTGCTGGGCATGCTGGCCCAGCCGCTGCCGGAGCTGTGCATCACCCGGCCGCGCTCGCGCGTGCCGTGGGGAATTGACGTGCCCTTCAGCCCGGACCATGTGACCTACGTGTGGTTTGACGCGCTCCTGAACTACATCACGGCCCTGGGCTGGCCCGATGATCCGCGCTTTGCCCGCTACTGGCAGGAGGCCGGGGCGGTGCACCTGATCGGCAAGGACATCATCCGGCACCACGCGCTCTACTGGCCCATCATTTTGCGCGCGCTCGAGCTCAAGCCGCCTGCGCTCATCTTCGCCCACGGGTGGTGGAAGATCGGCGAGCAGAAAATGTCCAAGTCGCTGGGCAACATCGTGGATCCCACCGTCGTGGTCGGCCAGCTCCTCAAGGAGCAGCCGTTTGCCGCGGACATCTATCGCTACTTTCTGCTGCGGGAGGTGCCCTTCGGGCAGGACGGCGCGTTCTCCGAGGAGGCGCTGATGAAGCGCCTCCAGGACGACCTGGCCAACGACCTGGGCAATCTGGTGAACCGCACGCTCTCGATGATCCAACGGTATTGTCACGCGCAGACGCCCCGCGCCGGCGATGCGATCTCGGGAGTCTCTGGGCTGTCAGCGGAGATCGCTTCAGCGATGGAGCGGCTCGAATTCTCCGCCGCCCTTGAAGCCATCATGCGGCTGGTCACGCAGGCGAACCAATACATTGAGCAGACGGCTCCCTGGAAATTGGCCAAACAGCCCGGTGAGGCGAAAACGCTTCAAGCGGTGCTCGGAACGCTGGCCGAAGTGATTCGGATTGTCGCGATCGCCCTCGAGCCGT
The DNA here is from genome assembly GCA_023247215.1 of Candidatus Omnitrophota bacterium. Lineage (GTDB taxonomy): Bacteria > Omnitrophota > Gorgyraeia > Aquiviventales > Aquiviventaceae > JACPRA01. Next base: position 8,400 of record JAHFGX010000017.1, on the reverse strand, counting down.
TCATGCCGCGCGTCTCCGCGTCCATCTGGGCGCAGTTGGGGTTGGGCGATGCGCCCCGGCGGCTGAGCGACCTGTCCCGCTGGCCGGCGCTGACCGCCGGCGCGCCCATCGGCACCCCGCAGATTCTCTTTCCCCTCCCCAGGACGAACGCGTGATGTGGTTTCAGCGCCGCAGCGTTTACATCGGGTTGGGATTGGTCGCGCTTCTGGCCTACGCCAGGCTCTGGACCGGTCCGAAGCCGGCCGCGCCGGTTTCCTCATCGGCGCTGACGCATTCGTTGGGCGACGACACGTCGCTCGAACACCCCATCGAGATGCGGGAGCTGTTGGCGCGCGCGTCGTCGCGCCCGCACCTGATGCGATGGCTGAGCCTGTGGACGGCGATGATCACGCTGCTCGGCCTCGGTGGGATATGTCTGAACGTGCGCGCCGTCTGGCGGCGCAGCCTCATCCGGTTGTTTCGCTACCGCTCGAGGCTGGAGGTGTTTTGGTCATTCCGCGAGGTGGCGCAGCTTATCGCCCTGCTCCTGCTGGTGTTGAGCCTGCTGCCGTTCGTGCATCTGAGCGCCATCGTCTGGGTGTGGAGCGAATTGGCGGATCCCCGGCTGTGGGCGGTCATCAGCATGCTGGCGGTGGACAGCCTGGTCATCCTCTTTATTTGGGGATTTGCGGCCGCCAAAGGCTGGCGGCTGGGGCGCAAGCCGTCGGCCAGCCGGGCCGTGGCCATCGGGCAGGGGTTGGTGAGTTATGCCGCCATGTTCCCGTGGATCGCGGGGCTCTTGTGGCTGATCATTCGGACGTGCCAGCAGCTCCACATCGAGCCGCCGATTGAGCCGATCCATGAGCTGCTGTTTCTGGAGCCGCGCCGGTCCGTCGTGGTGTTGACGGTGGTGCTCGCCTGCGTCGTGGGGCCGGTCGCCGAGGAGCTGTTCTTCCGGGGTGTCGTCTTCCGCGCCCTCCGCTCGCAGGCGTCGCGCCTGGTGGCTATGTTGATCAGCGGCGGGCTGTTCGCGGCGGTGCACACCAACCTGATCGGTTTCCTGCCGATTGTGGTGCTGGGCTGCTTGCTGGCCGATGTGTACGAGCGGACCGGCTCCTTGTGGAGCTCCATTGCCGTGCACATGGTCCATAACACGCTGCTCGTTGGATTGGGGTTGACGATCCGCGCGCTGGCCGCGTCATGAGGATGAAGACCGTCGCATCGCTCGGAGAAGCGGGCGTGATCGCGCAGGCGGCGCGCCGGTTCCGCGGCTCCGGCCTCCCGCCGTCGGTGGTGGGGATCGGCGATGACGCCGCCGTCCTGCCGGGCTCGGGGCGCGCCTGGATGCTGTTCGCCAGCGACATGCTGGTCGAAGGCGTGCATTTCCGGCTGGGGCGCGCTTCAGCGCAAGGTGTCGTCACGCCGCAGGCCGTCGGCTGGAAGGCGCTGGCCTGCAACGTGAGCGACATCGCGGCGATGGGCGGGCTGCCGCGCTATGCGGTGGTGTCGCTGGGCGCGCCTCCGGCCACACCGGCCTCGGTGACGGACGGCATTGCGCAGGGCCTGGCCCGCTGCGCGCGGCGGTTCGGCGTCGCGGTGGTGGGAGGCGACACGGTACGCGCGCCTCAGATCGTGATTGATGTGGCGATCCTCGGCGCGGTCGGGCAGGGCAAGGCGGTGCTGCGCCGCGGCGCGCGCGTTGGCGACCGCATCTGGGTGACGGGCCGCCTCGGCGGATCGTTGCGCAGCGGGCGGCACGCGCGCTTCGTGCCGCGGGTCGAGGTGGCGCAGTGGCTGGTGCGGCACGGCCCGGTGCATGCGATGATGGATCTTTCCGACGGCCTGGCCTCGGACGCCTGGCAGCTCGCTCGCGCCGGCGGGGTGACGCTTCGGCTGCAGGCGGGCGCGATCCCGGTGGCGCCGGCGGCGCGAACCGTGCGCCACGCGCTCATGGATGGGGAAGATTTTGAGCTGCTCTTCACCGTGGCGCCGGCCGTGTCGCGCCGGCTTCCCTCGTTGGTGGAGGGGGTGCGGCTCACGGAGATCGGCCGCGTGGTCGGCCGGCCGGCCGGGGTGGAGATGATCGATGAGCGCGGCCGGGTGGAACCGTTGGTTCCGGCGGGATTCCGGCATTTTTGAGCATGGCGAAACTAAGGCCTTCCGATTTCACGATCGTGACGTCCAGCCCTGAGATGACTGAGGAGCTGGGGCAGCGGCTCGGCCGCGCACTGCAGGCCGGCGACGTGCTCGCGCTCATCGGCGAGCTGGGCGCCGGCAAGACCACGCTGGTGCGGGGCGTGGCGGCGGGGCTCGGGATGGATCCCGACGTGGTGAAAAGCCCGACCTTCGTGCTGCTGCGGGAGTACCCGGGCCGCCTGCCGCTGATTCACATCGACGGCTATCGTTTCGACAACGCCCAGGCAGTGGTGTGGGAAGACGTGGACTGGGTGTTCTCGCCGAAGAAAGTCACGGTCATCGAATGGGCGGACCGCGTGGCGGAATCGCTGCCGGAGGCATATGTGGAAATCCGCTTGTCCCACACCAGCGCCAAGAAGCGGACGCTCACCCTGATCCCGCACGGCAGCAGAGCCGAGGCGCTGGCGCAAGCGCTCGCCTCATCCGCATGAGCATTTTGGCGATTGAGACGTCGAGTGAGCGGCTGGGCGTCGCGCTGGTGGACGAGCAGCGCGTCCGGGCCTCGTATGAGGTGCTCGCCGGGCGGACGCACGCCATCGAGCTGCCCAAGGCGGTGCAGCGGGTGTTGGCCGCCGGGGAAGAGACCCTGGCCTCGCTGACCGGCATCGCGGTGAGCATCGGGCCCGGCTCGTTCACCGGGTTGCGCATCGGGTTGGCGTTCGTCAAGGCGCTGGCGTTCCGGTTCCGGATGTCAATCATCGGAGTACCGTCGCTGGACGTGCTGGCGTCCAACGCGCTGTGGTCGCCGCGGCTGGTCTGTCCGGTCGTGGACGCGAAGCAGCGCAAGGTATACGCGGCGTGGTATCGGACCGCCGAGGGGAAATTAGAGAAACGCTCAGACTATCAGCTCGTCAGCGTCGAGGCACTCTGCGCGGCGCTGCCGTCGGAGCCGGTGCTGTTCCTCGGCGACGGGATCGGGGTCTACCGGCAGCAGCTCGAGGCTGCGCTAGGGGATCGGGGCGCGTGCGCGCCGCCGGAGCTATGGTGGCCCAACGCCGCCACCGTCGGGCGGCTGGGCCTCGAGCGGCTGCGGGACGGCCTGCAGGATGACCCGGCGACCTTGGTTCCGATGTATCTCTACGGGCACGATTGCACCATCCGCCGTCCGGCGGTTCCTACCCCGGCTTCTCCGTCTTGATCGTTTGTGGTGCATCGTAACTCTCAGATATACTTAAAGTAATGTGTCATTTACTGCCCAATTAACGATGCCGAGACGCCCTCAAACCACCCGACGTCTGTGGTATAGGACGACTGCGCCCTGGTGGGTGCGGGTCGGTTGCGCTTGGTTGGCGGGGATCTTCGCCTGCTCCAGCATCTCTCCCTCCGCCTGGGCCGCTGGCGCTTTGGTGCTGACCGACGCTGCGCCGTTGAACCTGGCGCAGTTGAACGTGGCCTCCGTCACAATTCCTGCCGAGTTGGGGCGCATCGTCGAGCGTTGGCAGCCGGCCGAGGTGCCGCCCACCGCGTTTGTTATCCATCTCCAAGACCTTCATACCCATCCGGAAGCGCAAGAGCATATCAGCCGCCTGATCGGCGAGTTCCGACGGAGATTCGGCGTGAAGCTGGTGGCGCACGAAGGCGCCTCGGGTCTGTGCGACACCGAGCTGTACGCCGGCCTGCCCGATCCGCCGAGCACCGAACGCATCGCCAAGCGCTTCATGCAGCAGGGCCTCTTCACCGGCGCGGAATATTACGCTATCACGCATCCCGGGGCGGTCGAGGTGTGGGGGGTCGAGGATGACGCGATCTACCGCACGCATCTTGGCGTTTACCGGCGCCGGGTCAGGGAAGGGCTGTCCGCGTCGGTGGCCGTGGCCCATTTGGGCGTCCTCCTGGCGCAGTTGCGCCGCGCGATCTATCCGCCGGAGCTCCGCATGCTCACCGCGGCCAAGCGGCGCGGGCCTTCGGCGGCGTATCGGGCGACATTGCTTCGCGCCGCCAAGGCCCATGGCGCGCGGCAGGTGGATCGGACGCAGCCGACCGATGCCATCGAGTCCGCAGTCCAGGCGCGGCTCCTGGCGACCGAGGACCAGCGGCAGCTCGCCCAGCTCATCGAGTGGCAGGGCCTGCTCTACCGCCTGAGCAATTTCCAGCTCACGCCGGCCCAGTGGACGCGGTTCCAGTCCCTGCGTCTCATGCTCTCGGCCGAGGCGGCGTGGGAGTTTCTGCGTCAGCACCAGAACGCGCTCAAGGCGCCGCTCTCCCCGGCGTTTCGCGACGAGTTGCTCGCTGCGTTCCAGCGGCTTCCCGAAAACGGCGAGTTCTACGATCTCGCCAAGCAGCGCGACGCGCCGTTCGTTCAGCACACGCTCGAGCAGCTTGCCGCGCGCAAACAACCGGCGACGATTCTCGTCACCGGGGGATTCCATTCCCCTGGCATCACCGCGCGGCTCAAAGCGGCCAACGTCGCCTATATCGTCGTGTCGCCGAAGGTCTCCGCAGACTTTGACGACGCCCATTACGCTGCCAACTTACAAAAGACTTTTGATTCCGTTGAGGATTTATTTGGGCAGCCGGATCACTTGATCTCCCCGCTGTCCACCGCGGCGTCCTCCGGCATAAAGCAACTGACGGTGTTTGCGGGGTTGTTCAAAGAAAAAGTCCAAGACCAGCTTCGCACCCACCGCTCTCTCGATCTGATCCGCGACTGGATTTCGGCCCATCCGCGCGAAGCCAAGCTGTATGGCCTGGCCTTCACCATCGCTGCCGGCAAAGTGGTCCTCACCGCCCTCGGCCACGACGTCTCCTTCAACGCCGCCGACGGCGCCCTCCTGGCGCTGGGAATGGTAGGTGAAGGAATCGAGCAGCCCCACAGACCGTCTAACGCGGAGCCGATCTTGTTATACCCTTCGACGGATGAACAACGGCTTAAGTTGCAACGTCGAGTCCGACAGTTAGATCGCGAGTTTGGAGTGTGGGCTCCTGAAAAAGCCGCTGAGCTTGGGGGTGGTGTTGAAGATCAATTAGCGCAATTCCTAATCGCCCATGTTCTCACCGCCTACACCCATTCCGCAGTGTCGCCGACGCTGGACGTGGAGCACGCCGTAGCACGTGCCCGTTCCCTTGCACATGACTTAGTCCTCTATCTACCCTATACCATTTTCCTTCAAGAGATAATGAGACGATCTGAATCAGATCAGCAGCGTGTGTCTTTAGCGATCCGTGAGGTTGAGGATAATCTCGGGGATATGGGTGTACACGCCAACAGATCGAAGGAGATAACCATTCAACTAAGACAAGGCAATCTCGCCATATCGGAGGTGGGAACGAAAAAGCTCCTAGAGGGGATGGAACTCTACGCTGATGGCTATCAAATGCTTGAATTGTTATGTCAAGCCGTCGGTGGCCAACCGCCTAATCAAGGTGGGCTATTAGAGCAGCTACGAGGAACAGAAGAGACCATGCGAAGGCTATCTCAATGGGATTTCATTCACCGGTCCAATGGAGCGATTGGTATACGGGCTATTCGAGGGTTCTCTTCCGATTCCGCGGAATCCTATACAGAAGGCCAACAAATCAGCGTGAACCTCATCTACTTTAGTTACGTCCCAACACATGCGAAGTGGTTCGGACGTCGTCTCATCGTTGCTGATATTCCCTTGGACTCAATCCGCCATACCTCATGGGCTGTTTTTCGAGCGGGACGGGATGAGTATGAACCGGAACTCGCTGTGCAAGGGCCGATCGTCGTTCAGAAAATCATCCGCCTGGATCAGGTTGAAGGAATTGTAGAGTGGGCTCGATACCGGCCGCTCTATGAGCAGTCCTTCCGCACGATGTTGAGATTGAACACCCGTGATCTCAAAGTAATAGAAAGATCACAGGCGAGTTGGGATGTGACGCAACACGATCTCTATCGTCTTCTAGAGCAGGAGTTTAAACGGCGCGTAGGGGAGAACGCGGCGGGTGGGTTTTACGCAGCGGCTTGGAGGGCCCTCACCGTCTATGGGATTTCTCCAGTAGCTGTGACTAAAATCCGAGAAATGATGGAGGAAGCATCTCAGAAACCACCTCAGGAACGGGCCCAGTATCTGGCAACCCAGTTTGTAAGCGGCTCCACCTTCTTAACTATACCTCACTCAATGCTACCAGAAGCCTTGGGTGGTTCGCTCAAATCCCTCAGCGTGGGGGATGAAGACCTGCAGCCGGTGCCGGATGAGGTGGTACAGCGGTGGACGGAGGCGGTCGCCGACGCGCCGGTGGTGGAGCAGACGATTCGGGGGCAAGTCATCCAGGCCAAGTGGTGGGTCGATCCCCAACTCCCAACGCTGGGTCGAGCCGCGCATCACTTCATCATCCGCGCCCCGCCAGGCTCGCCGGAACCGGACACCCTCCTGATCGTCACCCGCGAACCGGTCACGCCCGGCACCGTGGGCGAAGAAGCCGCCTACCATGAAGCCCGCGAAGTGCACTGGGAAGCCCAGGGCCGGAACGACATTGACGCCCACATCCTCGCCAGCGCCGAGGAAGTCCTGGCCTTCGGCCAGCACGGTTTGACCCCGTACCACCAGGAGCAGCTCCGAGCCATGTCCGATGCGCAGCGCGCCGCCCTCCTGGCCGAGGATCGCACGGCTCACCACGCCCTCATCGCCGCTGCTCTGGGGCAGGAAGCCCTCGTCCAGGTGGAGGCATATGAACAGCGCGTCCGGGAGCAGCTCGTCCATTCCGACTACGGCGCGCTCCTCAACACCACCGGCGACTTTGGCCCCGGCACGGTGGGCGCGGCGCAGGCTTCCGAAGAAGGGAGCGAAGCCGGGTCGCCGCCGGCGTTGACGCCGACGGGATTGCTGATGCGGGGGATTTTGGACATCAGCGAAGCGGAGTATGTGAAGATCCGCCAGGACGGGTTGTGGCCCAAGAGCCGCGGGGGTGTGAGCAAAGATCCCACGAATCTCTTTGAGGACGCCGTCTCGCTTACGCTGTCGTTTGACGATCTGTTCGCCGCATCGTCCCTCACGAGTTATGGGCCGCTGGGATCACAGTTCGGGAGGCCGCAGAACGTCGTCTGGGTCGTGGATCCGGCCTATGTCCGCGCGCATCCCGACCAGTTTCGCCTGGTGGGGAGGTCATTTGACGACGCCAGGTCGGTCTATGAAAATGGACTGGAACGGCTGGGATTGGCAGACCATCCGGCGGAGCTCAGGAGCAATGCGTTCTTTGATGAGGTGCATGCCCTCGGGCTGCCTCCGGAGGCGCTGCAGGCCTTGATCGTGCATCCGGATAAGGTCGCCACGATTTTCGAGTGGGACGACCGGCACAAGCTGCCGCATCTGCCGATCTATGCCATGGTTCAGCCCGGCCCGGATCAGATGCTGCCGAAGGCGTTGGAGCCATGGCCCGTCGTCTCCCAGCCCGTGCCGGTGACTGGACAGCAGAGCCCCAATCCGCCGGCACCCGACAGGCCGGTCTCCGGCGGGGCGCCGACGCCGGAGGAGCTAGCGGCGCACGAGGCGGCGTCGCAGCGGTCGGCAGCGCAGGTCCAGTCTGCTGCCGCCTTCCTGGCCGCGGTGGCATCCGCCCTGCAAGGTGCCGCCCCCGCCCAGGCCCAGGCGCTCCACGTGGAGACGGGCGGCTATACCTTCACGGCGACGATTACGCCCATTACCGCGGGGGCGCCTCCGGCGGTGAGTGTCGTCATCCGCGACGCCCGCACCCAGCAGGTGCGCGCCAGCTTCCAGGTCGTGCTCGTCAAACCCTCGCCAGTCCGCACCCCCGGACAGGTTCGCGCCTCCCCGGCAGCGCCGCAGCGAACCTGGCTGGCCTATGCACCAAAGAGCGGGATGCCGGACGGCCTGGCCCGGCTACCGCTCTATGCGGCGCTGCAGCAGCGCTGGCAGCGCCTGAGCCCGGAGCCGATCCGGACCATGGAATTGAGGACGGGTGCCAGCGATAACACCACCCCCCAACCCGGCCTGAGCGCCTTCGTCTTCGCCTACGCCCAGGCGGCCCAGACGTCGCTCCCCCTGGCGGCGGTGCTGCAGGCCTGGGCGGTGACCGCCCCGCTGTTGGAAGATGCCACGAGCGTCTCCCCGGCCTTCTACCCGACGACGATGGCGCACTACCTGGGCTGGACGGAGTTGAGGTATCTGGGGGTGGCCTTGACCTTGCTGGAGGCGTATCAGCGGCAGTACGCCCTCCCCACGCTTCCTACTGCTCTCGAAGCGCTCCGGTCGCAGCTAACAGGGGACCCGCTCGCGGTCGCGGAGCGCCTCCGCGAGACGCTGC
>JAHFGX010000057.1 GCA_023247215.1 Candidatus Omnitrophota bacterium | reverse complement strand
GCGCCGCCCGGCGGCCCGCCGCTTTACCGTGACGACGCTGGGGTGGGCCCTGGTGCTGGGCGGTGCCGCCGGCAATGTGGTAGACCGGCTGCGCTGGGGCTATGTCGTGGATTTCCTGGATCTGCGCGTCTGGCCGGTATTCAACGTGGCGGATTCCGCGATCACCGTCGGAGTGATGGTATTGTTGTGGCGATCGTGTATGGCGAAACGCGGGATGAAGTAGCCAATGCGCCCGTTTCTCTTCCAGATCAGCGCCTGGCGGGTCCCCTCGTACGGAGTGCTGCTGGCCACGGCGTTCCTGGTGGGCGTGTGGTGGGCATCGCGCCTCGTCCGGCGCTTGCCGGGAGGGGCCGGCGTGCCCACGGCCGAAGAGGTGGCGGACGGCCTTTCGTGGGGAATGCTGGGCGGGGTCGTCGGCGGCCGCCTCCTCTACGTCGCGTTGAATTGGGACGTCTATCATCACGCGACGTGGGAATGGGTCGCCGTGTGGCATGGAGGTCTGGTGTGGTATGGAGGATTTGCCGGGGGGCTCCTCTCCGTGTGGTTCTTCTTTCGGAGCCGCCGCCGGTCGTTTCTCGCCCTGATGGACCGCATCGCACCGGTGATTGCGCTGGGCCACGCCATCGGGCGGCTCGGGTGTTTTGCCAACGGATGCTGTTACGGCCGGCCGACGACCGCCTGGTGGGGCGTGCAGTTTCCCAGCCTGCCCGAGCCGGTCATTCCGACCCAGTTGCTTGAGGCGGCCGGGTTGCTGCTGCTGGCGGCCGTCCTGCGCGCCGGCCAAACCCGCGAGGCGCTGCGCCGGCGGGGACGGGTCTTTGGGTGGTACCTCATCGGCTACGGCGCGCTGCGCTGGCTGCTGGAATATTGGCGCGCGGATCAGCCGATCTTCGAGCTGGGGCTGACGCTCTCCCAATGGATCAGCGGCCTGCTGTTCGCCGCCGGCAGTGCGCTGCTGGCGCGGTCCAGGCGTTCTCGCTAACGTGATGGAGCCGGACCGGTGGGTGGTCGAGGCCGAAGAGGCGGGCGTGCGCCTCGACCGGTTCCTGGCCTCTCACTGCTCGAACGACCATTCCCGCACCGCCGTCCAGCGGGCCATCCGGGCCGGCCAGGTCAGCGTGAACGGCCAGGCAGGGAAAGTTAACCGCGTCCTGAAGCCGGGAGACGCGATTGTCGCCCGCCTGGAGCAGAACCTCTCCGCGTCTCGCGAAGCGGCGTCGCTCCTCGCCGAACCCCTCCCGCTGGAGATCGTCTATGAAGACGAGGCGCTGCTGGTGGTCAACAAGCCCGCCGGGCTCGTCACGCACCCCGCCGTCGGGCACTGGACCGGCACCCTCGTCAACGCCGTGCTCTGGCATCTCCAGCAGCGTCGTGGAAACGCACCGGCGCCGCTGCCGCGCGCCGGGATCGTGCATCGGTTGGATAAGGACACCTCCGGCCTGTTGGTCGTCGCCAAAACCGACACGGTCTTATGGCGCCTCTCCCAGCAATTGCAATCCCGGGAGATGAGCCGCCGGTATCTTGCCGTCGTCGAAGGCCATCTGCCGTTTGACGAGGGCACGGTGGATGCGGCCATCGGCCGGCACCACCGGGAACGCCAGCTCATGGCGGTGCGCTACCTCGGGGGACGGACGGCGGTCAGCCATTACCGCGTGCTGAGGCGGTTCGACTGGTCGCCGGAGCGTCTCGCCGCCACCGTCGTCGAAGTCTCGCTGGAGACGGGACGCACGCATCAGATTCGGGTCCACCTGGCCCACCTGGGGCACCCGGTCCTCGGGGACGTGACGTATGGGCGGTCCGCCGTCGCGTACTGGCACAGCCGCGGGATCGGCCGGCATTGGCTGCACGCGCACGCGATCCGGTTTCAGCATCCGGTGACGGAGGCGCCCGTCGAGTTGAGCGTGCCGCCGCCGCCGGACCTGGCGGAGTGGTTGGCGCGCGTCCTGGGAGGCGCCGCCGCGGCCCAGCTGCTGCAGCAGATGGCCGCGCCGCCGCGGCGCCCCCGTTCATGACGCGCCGCTGCATGGGCCGGATGAGCGCCTGCGTATGGCGGCAGCTATGGTACTATTCTCTATAGGTATCCCGGCCGGTTTTCTCAGCATCGGAAGGAGAACGGTGAACATGCGCAGCTGGACGGCGGCAGTCATCATCTCGGGGGTGCTCGTGTTGGGAGCGCCGCAGCCGGTTCGCGCGGACACGGCTCCGGAGCCGGCGACGCTCTTCGAGTGGATCAGCCAGGAACACACCTTTTTGCGCCACTACCTGGTGCTCGTCCGGCAGATCGGCCATGATTTTTCTTATGAATACAAGACCCCGCCCGTGCTGATGCCGGTGACGGTCGACATCTTCACGAACTGCGTGGCGCACCTGCACGCGGCGGAGAGCCAGTTCCTGTATCCGAACATCCGTCCACGGATGAGCGCGGACGAGCGCAAGTTCCTGTGGCTGATCGAACACGATCAGGAGTCCGAGCTGAACACCATGCGGGCCTGGCAGCACGAGCTTGAGGAGCAGCAGGCCGGGCGGCGGAAGATGCGGGATGTGGCCACCACGATTGACTACCTGGCTCGCATGCTCAACCGCCACATCGTCCTGCAGGAGCAGCATGTCGTGCCCGTCGTGAATCAGATGACGCCCGAGGAGCAGGCGGCCATCCTCAAAGACCTCCTGGCATTTGAGCGCCA
>JAHFGX010000016.1:28634-32826 GCA_023247215.1 Candidatus Omnitrophota bacterium | reverse complement strand
TGCAGCATCTGGAAACCACCGGCGTGCTGAAGCAGCTTCAGCGTCTTGAGCCGAAGCCGGCCTCCCGCGAGGTGCTGCACCTGGTCCATCCCCCATCCTACGTGGACGCGATTGAGCAAGCCTGCCTCCACGGCCCGACCGCGCTGGACTCGGACACGATCGCCTCACCCGGCTCCTGGGACGCGGCCCTCCGCGCCGTCGGAGCCGTGACGGGCGCCATTGACGCCGTGCTCTCCACGCAGATGCGTTCTGTTTTCTGCGCGGTGCGCCCGCCGGGCCACCACGCGCTGGCGGAGGAGGCAATGGGCTTCTGCTTGTTCAACAACGTGGCGATCGGCGCCCGCTACGCGCAGCGGCGCCATCATCTCGCGCGCATCCTGATTGTGGATTGGGACGTGCACCATGGCAACGGCACCGAGGCCATCTTCGCCGAGGACAAGGCCGTGCTCTATTTCAGCACGCACCAGTTTCCGTGCTACCCCGGCACCGGCGATCGAAGCGGACGGCAGGCCATCAACGTGCCCCTGCCGCCGGGCAGCGGCGATGCCCAGGTGATCAAGGCATTCGAGCGGGAGCTGGTCCCGAAGGCCCGCGCGTTCCGGCCGGAGCTGGTGCTGATTTCCGCCGGGTTCGATGCGCACCGGGACGATCCCTTAGCCAGCTTGGCGGTGACCGAGGCCGGATTTGCCGAGCTGACGCGGATCGTCCGGGCGCTGGCCGAGAGCGCCTGCGGCGGACGCATCGTCTCCGTGCTGGAAGGCGGCTACGACCTTACGGCGCTGCCGCGCAGTGTTGAGGCGCATCTGCAAGCACTCCTCTAAGGCGACATGGTCACAAACCGAAACATTGATCAGACCCTGCGGGTGCTGAAGAAGCTGGTGCGGCAGTGGGACGAGCCGGTGGTGGGGCGCTACAAGCGCGATCCGTTTCTGACGCTCATCAGTTGCCTCTTGAGCCTGCGCACGACGGATGCCACTACCTCCGCGGCCTCAGAACGGCTCTTCAAGCTGGCCCGCACGCCCCGTGAGCTGTTCGCGCTCCCCGTGGAGACGATTGAACGCGCCATTTATCCGGTCAGCTTCTACCGAAATAAGGCGCGCGGCATCCGCGCGCTCTCGCAGACGCTGCTGGATCGTTACGGCGGCCGCGTGCCGGATTCGCTGGACGAATTGCTCACGCTCAAGGGTGTGGGCCGCAAGACCGCCAACCTGGTGGTGACGCTGGCGTTCCGCAAGCCGGGGATTTGCGTGGACACGCACGTCCATCGCATCACAAATCTTTGGGGCTACGTGCGCACCCGCACCCCGGACGAAACCGAAATGGCCTTACGCCGCATCCTGCCGAAGCGCCATTGGATTGAGATCAACGACATTTTGGTGGCCTACGGCCAGCACGTGTGCCGCCCCACCTCGCCGTGGTGCAGCCGCTGCCCGGTGGAGCGCGCCTGCGCCAAGGTCGGCGTGACGCGCTCCCGCTAGACACGATCCTCACAGTATGAGAGATTAGGCACATATCCACATGGCGACCGCAATCGTAAAAGTGACGGATTTGCCGGCGGCGGACCGGCCGCGGGAGCGGCTCATGCGCCTGGGCGCGGAGGCGCTCTCCGAGCAGGAGCTGGTCTGCTGCATCCTGGGGCGGGGGATCGCCGGCGAATCGGTGCTGGTGACGGCGCAGCGGCTGCTCAGCGCGTTCAGCGGATGGCGCGGGATCGCGGATGCGTCGGTGGAGCAGCTCGCCCAAGTGCGCGGGATCGGCGTGGCGAAGGCGGTGCAACTCAAAGCCGCCGCCGAATTGGCCCGGCGCTTGGCCCAGCCGGACGGGCACGTGCCGTGCGTCATTGAGACGGCGGAGGCCGCCGCGGCCATCGTGCGGCCGCACCTCGTGGACAAGAAACGGGAGCATGTGGTCGCGCTCTTGCTCGACACGCGCCACCGGCTGATCCGTCTGAGCCCGGTGGCGGTGGGCAGCCTCTCCGCCAGCCTGGTGCATCCGCGCGAAGTCTTCAAAGAGGCCATTGCCGCCTCGGCCGCCGCCGTCATCCTGGCGCACAATCATCCCTCCGGCGATCCGCAGCCGTCCGAGCACGACATCACCTTGACCGCGCGGTTGATGGAGGCGGGGGAATTGTTGGGCATCGAGGTGCTGGATCATCTGATCATCGCTCGAGAAGGCGTGGTGAGTTTAAAAGCGACCAACTGGCTGCAGGGCCGCGCGCGGTCGCAAGCGCGCCGCGGCGCAGGGAGGTGAGCATGCGACAGTGTAAGCGGCTTGGCTGGGGAGTCGTCCTCTTCTGCCTGATGGGATTCACAGGAACGGTACAAGCGGCATTTGATTCCACGCAGCCCGCCACATCGGATCAGAGGTCCGAGACATTGTTCCAGCGGTATCATGTGTCCTCCGTCATCGACAAGTTCAGCCGCGGGGTGGGCAATCTTCTGGTAGGGTGGCTGGAGCTGCCGGCCGCGCTCCAGCGCGAATATCAGCCCAAAGATCCGGCCCCCAGCATGGTGCGCGGGACGGTGGTGGGCCTCGGGAAGGCCCTCGCCCGGACCGGGGTTGGCCTCTATGAAACCGTGACGTTTTGGCTGCCGTATCCGCCCGACTTCCGCCCGATCCTGCCGCTATTTGATTATGCGCAGGAGCGCTCGTCCAAACCAGCCCCCAGCACAGCCCCATGACCGCGTTCTGGTTAGCCCTCTTGACGGCTGGCATCTGGGGGGTGGTTCCGCTCCTGGAGAAGCTGGGTTTGAACGGCAGCGATCCCACGACCGGCGTGTTCGCGCGCAGCCTGGGGGTATTCGCTGGGTTTGTGGTGTTTGGCCTCTGGTGGTCGCCGTGGCAAGCGCTGGGCAGCATGAGCCGCGCGTCCATCGGGCTACTGGCCCTGGGCGGGTTTCTCGCCAGCTTTGTCGGGCAACTGGTGTTTTACCAGGCCCTCAAAGCCGGCAACATCTCGCAGATGGTCCCGATCTCCGGCGCCTACCCCTTGGTGGCGGCCATGCTGGGATGGTTCGTGTTGCGGGAGCCGATGAGCGTGGGGCGGGTCATGGGCGCGCTCTTGATCGTCGCGGGCGTGGCGCTGCTGCGCCACTGATCCGCCTGCCAACGCGATGGGAGCCAAGGTCGGATTGATCGGTTTGCCGAACGCGGGGAAGTCCAGTTTGTTCAACGCCCTCGCCCGCGCCCACGCGCAGGTCGCCCCCTATCCCTTCACGACGATTGATCAGAACGTGGGAGTCGCGGCGATTGACGATCCCCGCTTGCCGCGCCTGGCGGCCGTGGTCCCGCATGACAAGATCGTGCCCACGTCGCTGGACGTGGTGGACATCGCCGGCTTGGTCAAGGGCGCGCACCAGGGCGAGGGGCTGGGCAACCAGTTCTTGAGCCACGTGCTGGCGGTGGATGCCTTGGTCCAGGTGGTGCGCTGCTTCAGCGACGCCGACGTGCCGCACCCAATGGGCGAGGTGGACCCGTCGCGCGACGTGGAGATCGTGAATACCGAGCTGCTCCTGAAGGACCTGGAGCTGGTCGAGCGGCGGTTGGAGAAAGAACGCAAAATCGCCAAAGGCGGAGACAAGCCGGCCCAGAGCCATGTCGAGCGGCTGGGGGTCGTGAAGGCCGCGCTCGAGCAAGGCACCCCGGTCCGCCGTTTGGGGTTGGACGACGTGGCGCACCCGCGGGCGCTGGGCCTGGAGTTGTTGAGCGCCAAGCCCGTCATCTACGTGGCCAACGTGGATGAAGCGGACGTGCGCGGTTCGAGTGAGGGCGTGAAGCGGCTGGCCGAGTCGGCCCAGCGCGAAGGCGCGTTACTCGTCAGCTTGTGCGTCCGGTTGGAGGCGGAGCTGGTTGAGCTGGAAGCCGCGGACCGCGCCGAGATGATTCGCGAATTAGGGTTGGAAGAAGCCGCGCTGCCGCGGATCGTTCGGGAAGCGTATCGGGCGCTCGCACTCCTGACGTTTTTTACGACGGCCTCGCGGATGCTGCAAGCCTGGACCGTGGCGCGCGGCACCAAAGCCCCGCAGGCCGCCGGCGCGATCCACACGGATTTTGAGCGCAACTTCATCCGGGCGGAAGTCATCCCCTGGGAGACGCTGGTGAGCTGCGGCGGGGAAACGCAGGCCCGGTCCAAAGGCGTGTTGCGGCTGGAAGGGAAGGACTACGCGGTGCAGGATGGCGACGTGATCCACTT
>JAHFGX010000016.1:0-28534 GCA_023247215.1 Candidatus Omnitrophota bacterium | reverse complement strand
CTTCGGCGAGAAGAAAACCAAGGGAAACCATTGCCAGCCCAAAGATATGAACGGCTGAACCGGGAGCTTGACTCATGCCAGTCACCACGCCGTTCTGGGTTGCGGTGACGCTCTTCCTGGGCTCGCTGATCCCGGGATGGGATTGCCCGCTGCGGGTGGAGCGGGCCGAGTTGCGCGTGGGGCACGCGATTGCCAACAACAACTCCAACCAGCCCTCCGGGTTTCAGCTCACCCAAGCGATGCCGTCGGTCGAGGTGCCGCTGACCCGCGTGTTCGGGCCCTCGTGGGCGCGGGGCCGCATCCTGTGGAATCCGGAGTTGGAGTTCGGGTTGTTTTCCGCGCCGTACGTGCGCCCGCTCTTCGGCCTTCGTCCGTTTCAATTCAGCTACGAGCTGCAGCCGCATGGCCGGTGGGCGCTCTATGGCCTCAGCGGGTTTGGCGGCATGTATGCTAACGTGGAGCGGCCGGAAACCGGCTCGGACGTCAATTTCAGCTTGGTGATCGGCGGGGGCGTGCGCTACGCGGCGACGCCACGCACCTCTTGGCTGTTGGAATACCGGCATGTGCACATGTCCAACAACGGCACCAACCCCCAGAACAGCGGCATTGACGCTCACGCCCTCTTTGCAGGCATCTCCACCCGGTTCTAACCCTCTCCTTTTCCCACGCGTGTGGTTTGACCTTCCTGACGGCGTGCGATATCATAAGAGTTTCATTACCTTATCGATGCGCCAGCCATTTCTTCCTCGACGCGAGCCGGACCGGAGCGGACATTTTGGGCCGTTTGGGGGGAAGTTTGTGCCCGAAACGCTCATGGCCGCGCTCGAGGAGCTCGAGCAGGCGTTCCGCGCCGCGCAGCGTGATGCCGGATTCCGCCGGGAACTGTCGACCTATCTGCGCGATTATGCCGGCCGCCCGACCCCGCTATATCACGCCCGCCGGCTAAGCCAATCGCTGGGCCGGGGCGTGCGCATCTACCTCAAACGCGAAGACCTGCTGCACACCGGCGCCCACAAGATCAATAACGCCCTGGGCCAGGCGCTGCTGGCGGTGCGGATGAAGAAGCGGCGGCTCATCGCCGAGACCGGTGCTGGACAACATGGCGTGGCCACGGCGACGGTGGCAGCGCTCTTCGGCCTGGAATGCGACGTCTTCATGGGTGAAGAGGATATGGAGCGCCAGGCGCTGAACGTCTTCCGCATGCGCTTGTTGGGTGCCGAGGTCCGTCCGGTCACAGCCGGTACCAAAACCCTTAAAGACGCCTGCAGCGAAGCCATCCGCGATTGGGTAACGCACGTGCGCACGACGCACTACTGCATCGGCTCCGTCGTTGGGCCGCACCCGTATCCCTGGATGGTGCGCGTGTTCCAGTCGGTGATCGGGCAGGAAGCCAGGCGGCAAGTGCTGGCCGAGACGGGGCGGCTGCCGGACTATGCGGTGGCCTGCGTGGGCGGCGGGTCCAATGCCATTGGACTGTTTGCGCCCTTCGCGCGCGACCGGCGCGTCCGGTTGATCGGGGTGGAAGCGGGCGGGCGGGGCAACGCGCCTGGCGCCAATGCGGCCACCATCGTCCACGGTTCGCCCGGCGTGCTGCATGGCATGTTGAGCTATCTCTTGCAGGATCGCGCCGGGCAGATCTTATCAACGCATTCGGTGGCGGCGGGATTGGACTATCCCGGCGTGGGGCCGGAGCACGCCTACTATCACGCGCTGGGCCGGGCGAGCTATGTCGCAGTCTCAGACCACGAGGCGCTGCAGGCCTGCGAGTTGCTGGCCAAAACTGAAGGCATTCTCCCCGCCATTGAGCCGGCGCATGCGCTGGCGTACGTGGCGAAGGCGGCGCGGACGTTTCCGCGACGCAGCGTGATCGTCCTCGGGCTGTCGGGCCGCGGCGATAAAGACGTGGGCACGATGGCCACATACCTGGGTCATGGACGCACTCCAGCTCACGTTTAAGCGGCTGCGCCGGGCCGGGCGCAAGGCGCTGATCCCGTTTGTGATGGCGGGCGATCCCAGCCTGCGCGCGACCGAAGCGCTGCTGCCGCGGCTGGCGGATGCCGGCGCGGATGTGATTGAAGTGGGCGTGCCGTTCTCCGATCCGCTGGCGGACGGCCCGGTCATCCAACGCGCCTCATCACGGGCGTTGGCCGCCGGGACCACACCGGCGCGCGTCGTCGAGCTGCTGGGGCGCGTAGCGCGGCGCGTGAGCGTGCCGCTGGTGGTGCTGACCTACTGGAATCCCATCGCGCAGTACGGCGCGCGCGGGTCCACCGCCAGTGACGGCGCCGCGTTTACGCGAGCCTTGAAGGCGGCCGGCGTCCGGGGGGTCATCGTGCCGGACTTGTCGCTTGAGGAAGGGGAGCGATTCCGCCGGGTGGCGGCTCGGGCTGGGATTGCGGACATCCTCTTGGCCTCCACCACCACGTCGCCGGCTCGCTTGACGCGCATTGCCCGGGCGGCGCGCGGGTTCATCTATTACGTTTCGGTGACCGGCACCACCGGGATCCGGCGGCAGTTGCCGATGGAGTGGCTGGCCGGCGTGCGGCGATTGAAAGGCATGACGCGCACGCCCGTTTGTGTGGGGTTTGGGATTTCGACGCCGGCTCAGGCCCGCGCGGTCGCGCGCACGGCGGATGGGGTGATCGTCGGCAGCGCGTTGATCCGGGCGATGGAGCCCTGGCCGCGGCAGCCGGACCGCGCCGCCCGGGCGGCCGAGCGCTTCATCCGGCAATTGCGATGGGCCATCGGATGATGCGTCGTGCGGTGGGCTGCGTCATCATGGCGGGCGGGCGAGGCGCGCGCCTGTGGCCGATGGTCCACTCCGAGATGCCCAAGGTGTGCGCCACCATTCATGGCACGCGCACGCTGCTCGATGAAACGCTGCAGCGGGTGGCGCCGCTCTGGCGCGGCGGGCACGGGCTGATCGTCACCACGCAGGCGTTTGCGCGGCCGATCCGCCGAAGCCTGCCGGCGGCGGTTCGCCGGTGCTTGCTGGTGGAGCCGCAGCCGCGCAACACCGCGGCCTGCATTGCGCTGGCCGCGTCGGTGCTGGCCGAGCGCGATCCGCAGATGGTCATGGTCGTGCTGCCGGCGGACCATTGGATGAAACCCGCCTCGGCCTTCCGCCGCAGCCTACAGGCGGCGGTGGACGCAGCACGGGCCGGCGGCCGGATCGTGACCATTGGGCTCAAGCCCGCGCGCCCGCATCCCGGGCTGGGCTATCTCTGCGCCGGGGGCGCGCGCGAGATCCGGCGCGGGTGCCGCACGTTTGAGCTGGCGCGCGTGGTCGAGAAGCCGTCCGAGGACGCCGCCGGCGCGCTGATCCGCCAGGGGCGGACCTATTGGAACACCGGGATTTTCGTGGGCCGCGTGCAGACGTTCCTGGACGTCATCGCCCGCTGGCTGCCCGAGCATGCGCGCCTCATCAGGCCGCTGGGCCGGCTGGCCGGACGGCCGGGGTTTGCGCGGGAAGCCGCCCGGATCTACCGCCGCCTGCCATCGGTGTCGTTTGACCACGGTGTCATGGCGCACCTGCGCGGGGGCGACATCGTCGAGGGGAAATTTGCGTGGGAGGATCTGGGGAGCTGGGACAGTTGGATCCGCATCAGCCGCCACGTGAAGCCGGCGCTGGAGGTGGCCAGCCGCAACGTGCACGTGATGACCACCAACGGCCATCTGGTGGCGACGGTGGGGTTGGATGACGTGGTGGTCGTGCAGACGGCTGACGCCACGCTGGTGTGCCGCACGAAGGACGCGCAGGCGGTCTACGACGTCGTCGCGCATTTAGAGCGCGACCCGCGCCTGGCGCGCTACTTGTGAGCGCGATGGCCGAGGCCGCCCACGGGCGCGTGCTGGGGTTGGACGTCGGGGAGCGCCGGATCGGGATCGCGATGAGCGATCCGCTGGGCCTGTCGGCGCAGCCGCTGCAGGTGTTGGAGCGGCGCGGCCCGGTGCAGGATGTGCGGGCGATTGCGGCGCTGGTGAAAGCGCATGAGGCACGGGCCGTCGTGGTCGGCGTGCCGTACACGCTGCGCGGGACGGAAAGCGAACAGACGCAACGGGTGTTGGCGTTTGTGGAGCAGGTGCGCGCCGCCGTGCCGGCGCCCATCCATCTGATGGATGAGCGATTGACCAGCGTGCAGGGCGAGCGCGATTTGATTGCCATGGGCACGCGCCGGGAGGCCCGCCGGAAGGGGCGGGTGGACCAGGTGGCCGCCCAATTGATTCTGCAAACCTATTTGGAGATGCATCGTCATGACTAAGAAGCAGCCAGCGTCGAAGAAATCGGCGTCGAAGAAACGGCCGTCGCCGTATCACTTGGAGCGATTGCCCAACGGGCTGGTCATCGGCGTGCGGCCGATGCCGCATGTCGAGTCGGCGGCCATCGGCGTGTGGGTGCGCGCCGGCGGCCGCTATGAGCCGAGCCGCTTGGCGGGCGTGTCGCACTTTCTGGAGCATCTGCTGTTCAAAGGCACCCGGACGCAGAGCTGCGAACAGCTCAAGCGGGCGGTGGAAGGGGTCGGCGGCAGCCTCAATGGGTTTACGGCGGAGGAGTTCACCTGTTATGTGGCCAAGGTGCCGGCCCGCCACGCCCAGCGTGCCACCTCCACCCTCTGCGACATGGCGCTGCATCCGCGCTTCGCGCCGCGGGACATTGCGAAGGAGCGGGAAGTGATTTTGGAAGAGATCCGCATGTACGAGGACTCGCCCGGGCAGTACGTGCATGAAGTGCTCAATACGCTGCTGTGGCCCAAGCATCCCCTGGGCCACCTGCTGGCGGGCAGCGTTGAAACCGTGCGCCGCATGTCCCGCACCGAGATCCAGCGCTACTGGCGGGAGCACTACCATCCCCGCAGTCTCTTGGTGACCTGCGCGGGCGCGGTGGAAACCGATCAGG
Source organism: Candidatus Omnitrophota bacterium (assembly GCA_023247215.1). Taxonomy (GTDB): domain Bacteria; phylum Omnitrophota; class Gorgyraeia; order Aquiviventales; family Aquiviventaceae; genus JACPRA01. The sequence continues at coordinate 23,637 of JAHFGX010000016.1, read as the reverse complement.
TGGTCTCCCGGCTGCGCACGCTGTTCGCGAAGGCGCCGAACGGGCGGACGCATCAATTTTCGACGGCGCCACGCTCGCCCCGTGGTCCGCAGGTCCACGTGATCCACAAAGCCACCGAGCAGACGCACGTGTGCCTGGGTATCCCGACGATTCCGCGCACCCATCCGGCCCGGTTCGCCCTGGAATTGCTGCACGTGATCTTGGGGGCGAACATGTCCTCGCGGCTCTTCCGGGAAATCCGGGAAAAGCGCGGGCTGGCCTACGAGATCGGCACGCAGATCAAGCGCTACAAAGACACCGGCGCGTTCGTCATCTATGCCGGCTGCGATGCCGCCAAGCTGTTGACCACCGTGCAGACCGCCGTGGCCGAGCTGGTGCGTATCAAGCGGGAACGGGTGGGGCCCACGGAGCTGCGGCGGGCAAAGGATTTCTACGCCGGGCAGCTCTTGATGGGACTGGAAGACTCGATGGAGCACATGATCTGGATGGGTGAACAGTTGGTGACCGCCGGCGACGTCTCGGTGATGCAAGACGTGATCGCTGCAGTGGAGCGCGTGACCGCCGAGCAGATCCAGCAGGCGGCCCGAATGCTCTTCACCCCCGCGCGATTGTCGCTGGCGGTCATCGGCCCGGTGCCGAAGCCGGAAGCGGCGCGGTTGGAACACGCCTGCCAGCGGTGCGCATGAGCGCACGCCCCCCGATGCCGGTGGTCATTGCCCCCAGCCTGTTGGCGGCCGATTTCGGCCGGCTCGCCGAGGAAGTGCGGGCGGTCGAGCAGGCCGGGGCGGACTGGCTGCATCTCGACGTGATGGACGGCCACTTCGTGCCGAACATCAGCTTTGGGCCGGTGGTCATCGAGGCGATGCGGAAGGTCACGCGCATGCCCTTTGACGCGCAGCTCATGATTGAGCATCCGGAGCAGCACGCGGACGCTTTCGTCAAGGCGGGCGTCAACCACTTGACGGTGCACGTGGAGGCCGAGGGGCTGCGCGACCCCAAGGTGCTGCGCGGATTCCTGCGCGACCTGCGCAAGCGCGGGGTCAAGCCAGGTCTGTCGGTGAAGCCGGCGACCCCGGTGGAGGCGTTGCGCCCCTACGCCGATGAGATGGATCAATTGCTGGTGATGACCGTCGAGCCGGGGTTCGGCGGGCAGGCGTTTTTGCCGGCGATGGTGGACAAAATCCGCGAATGCCGCCAGTGGTTTCGCGGGATCATCTCGGTGGATGGCGGCATCAATCCGGCCACCGCGAAGCTCGTCGGCCAGGCCGGGGCGACGATGCTCGTGGCCGGGACCTCGATCTTCCGCCAGCCCGATTATCGCGCGGCGATCGCCGCCTTGCGCGCCGCCGCGACCATGGGAGAAGACGATGGCGATTAAGTTCGGGACAGAAGGATGGCGGGCGATCATGGCCGAGGAGTTCACCGTCGCCAACGTCCGGATCGTGGCCCAGGCGATCGCCGAGCATTATGCGGCGGCGGCCGGCTCGGGCACGCCGCCCCGCCTGGTCGTGGGCTATGACACGCGGTTCCTCTCCGACCGGTTTGCGCGCGCGGTGAGCGAGGTGCTGGCCGGGAACGGCATGGTGACTATTCTCTCTGACTCTACCGTGCCGACGTGCGCGGTGAGCCGATATATCGTGCAGCACAAGCTGACCGCTGGCGTGATGATCACCGCTAGCCACAACCCCCCCATCTACAACGGCATCAAAATCAAAGAAGGGTTCGGCGGCTCGGCCACGCCGGAAACCGTGTCCTCGGTGGAAGGGCGCCTGGGGGCGCAGCCGCCCAAGTCGCTGCTGCTGGAGGAGGCCCGGAAGGCCGGCACGGTTGAGCTGCGGCCGCTGATGCCGGACTACATCAAAGGCATTCGCCAGGGGGTGGACCTGGCCGCCATCCGCCGCAGCCGGCTGCGCGTCGTCGTGGACGCCATGCACGGCGCCGCCGGCAACTTGACCGAGCGCCTGCTGACCGGGGGACGCTGCCGGGTGGAGACGCTGCACGCCGATCCGGACCCGCTCTTCGGCGGGCAAGCGCCCGAGCCCATCGACTCGCATCTCGTCGAGCTGCGCCGCCGCGTGAAGAAGCTCGAGTGGGACGTGGGGTTGGCCACCGACGGCGATGCGGACCGGATCGGGGCGGTGGCGCCCAACGGCGCGTTTGTGACGCCGGGGCAGATTTTGTGCATTTTGCTGGAGCATTTCATCACTGCGAAGGGTTGGAAGGGGCCGGTGGTCAAGACGGTGTCCAACACCTCCATGATCACCCGCATGACGCAGCACTATGGTCTGCCGCTGCACGAGGTGCCGGTGGGCTTCAAGCACGTGGCCAAGCTGATGCTGAGCGACGATGTGCTGATCGGCGGGGAAGAGTCCGGCGGCATCGGCGTCCGCGGCTATCTGCCGGAGCGGGACGGCGTCTACATCGGCCTGCTTTTGCTGGAAGCGCTGGCGACGCAGGGCCGCGGCGTGCAGGAGGTGTTGCGGCGCCTCGAGCGTCGGTTCGGGGCATGGCGGTATGCGCGGCAGGATCTGGCGCTGTCCCTGCCGCAGGTCGAGCGGGTGTTCCAGCAACTGCGCAGCTCGCCGCCCGGCGACGTAGCCGGCGCGCCGGTGCGCAAGGTCAAGACCCTCGACGGGGTCAAGCTCATCGGCCAGGATGAAAGCTGGCTGCTCTTCCGCCGTTCCGGCACCGAGCCGATCGTCCGCGTGTACGCGGAAAGCTTGTCGCCGGCCCGCCTGAAACGGATGCTGGCCTTCGGCGTGGAGTTGGCCAAGCACGCCTAACGCCGCACGAGACCGCATGGATCAATCCCTGATTCGGAATTTTTGCATCATTGCGCATATTGACCACGGCAAGTCCACGCTGGCGGACCGGCTGCTCCAGATGAGCGGCGCGGTGGACGCGCGGGACTTCCGGGACCAGGTCCTCGACGACATGGACTTGGAGCGGGAGCGCGGGATCACCATCAAGGCCTCCTCCGTGCGGCTGCAGTACGCCGCCGCCGACGGGCGCACCTACATCCTGGATTTGATCGACACGCCCGGGCACGTGGACTTTTCCTTCGAGGTGACCAAGAGCCTGCAAGCCTGCGAAGGCACGCTGCTGGTGGTGGACGCCGCGCAAGGGGTGGAGGCGCAGACGGTGGCCAACTATCTGCTCGCCAGCGAGCAGGGGCTCACGGTGCTGCCGGTGATCAACAAAGTGGATCTCGGGCATGCCCAGGTGGAGCGCACCGCCCAGGAAATCCGCCAGTTGATGCAGGACTCGGAGGTGGCCATCACCCCGGTCAGCGCCAAGGCCGGGCAGGGCATCCGCGAGTTGTTTGAGCGGATCGTCCGCGACGTGCCGCCGCCGCGCGGGGACGCCGCCGCCCCGCTCTCCGCGCTGGTGTTCGACTCGACATTCGATTCCTACAAAGGGATCATCGTCTACGTGCGCATCGTGGACGGCACGCTGCGCCGCGGCATGAGCATCACCTTTATGGGCCGCAAGGCGAAATTCCAGGTGCAGGAGCTGGGCATCACGACACCGGCCCTGCAGCCGGTGGACAGCCTCTCGGCCGGCGAAGTCGGCTACCTGACCGCGACCATCCGCAACCCGCATGATGTGATCCCCGGCGACACGGTGACGGAGACCGACCGACCGGCCGCCGCCCAGCTGCCCGGATTCCGGCGGCTGAAGCCGATGGTGTTTGCCGGCATCTACCCGGCGAACACCCAGGAGCTCAACACCCTGCGCACGGCGATGGAAAAATTCGTTCTCACCGACGCGGCGTTCCAGTACGCGCCGGAGCAGTCCGAAGCGTTGGGGCAGGGGTTCCGGTGCGGCTTCCTGGGGCTGCTGCATATGGAGATCGTGCAGGAGCGGCTCGAACGGGAATACGGCGTGGACCTGGTGCTCACCACCCCCAGCGTGGTCTACCAGGTGACCAAACGCAACGGCCAGACGCTCGAGATCGACAGCCCGGCCAAGCTGCCCTCGGGCGCGGAGATCGCCCAGATCCAGGAGCCGTATGTGCTGGCCGTCCTGCTCATCCCGGCGGACTGCCTCAGCGCCGCCATGGAGCTGGTCAAGCAGAAGCGCGGCGCGCACCGTTCCACGGAGTTCTTAAGCGACACGCGCGTGAAGCTGATGGTGGAGCTGCCCCTCAGCGAGATTCTGGTCGATTTTTACGATCGGCTCAAATCGCTCTCGCGCGGCTACGGCTCCTTTGACTATGATCTGGCCGGTTTTCGTTCGACGAACTTGGTGCGCCTGGACATCCTGCTCAACGGCGACCTGTGCGAGCCGCTGTCCATGCTGGTGGTGAAGGAGAAGGCGTACGAGCGGGGCAAGGCGATGGTGGAGAAGCTCAAGGGGCTCATCCCGCGCCAGCTCTTCGAGGTGGCGGTCCAAGCCGCCATCGGCAGCCACATCGTGGCGCGCGACTCGGTCCGCGCGCTCGCGAAGAACGTGACAGGGAAGTGCTATGGCGGCGACATTACCCGGAAGCGCAAGCTGTGGGACAAACAGCGGGAAGGTAAAAAACGGATGAAGCAGTTCGGCCGTGTGGAAATTCCGCAAGAAGCATTCCTGGCCGCGTTGAAGCTCTCATGAGCCGGCGCCAGTCACCTCTGATCAAGCTCTCGCCCGAAGTGCGGGAGAATTTGGAATCCATTCTCTGGGCGGTGGCCCTGGCGGTGGTCATCCGCACGTTCATCGTCGCGCCCTTCAAGATCCCGTCCGGGTCCATGCACCCCACGCTGATGGAAGGCGACCGGATCCTGGTCAGCAAGTTTCTGTACCGTTTCCGCGAGCCCAAGCGCGGAGAGGTCATCGTCTTCCACTATCCGGAGAATCCCAAACGGCCCTTCATCAAGCGGCTGGTGGCGCTGGGCGGCGAGCAGGTGGAGATCAAGGACGGGCACGTGCTGATCAATAACCTCCCGCCGAACGAGCCGATACTACAGGTTTTTTACTATTACAATCAGGGGGAATTCGGGCAGGAAGGGGATGCGGCGCAGGTGCCGCCCAACTCCTATTTCGTGCTGGGGGACAATTCCTCCTCCTCGCATGACAGCCGGTTTTGGGGGTTTGTGCCCAAACCGCTGGTGATCGGGAAGGCGCTCTGCATCTTCTGGCCGCCGCAGCGGATTCGCATCCTGCATTAAGAGTGCGTCCCCGCCTCTCCCGGCCTGAGACTTGAATTTGCCGGGGCTTCATGCTAGAGTGCGAGAAAAGGATTTATTTTCCCAACCCATAGGAGGTGCTGGATGTCACGAGGAGCCGCAGTGGTCATCGGCATGTGCGCGTTGGCCTTGGCCGGGTGCGAGTCCATGGGGACCGCCGCGCAGTCCAAAACCACGCAGGGCGCGGTGCTCGGGGGGTTAGTCGGGGCGGGCACCGGGGCGATCATCGGCAACCAGTCGGACCATGCCGGGGCCGGCACGGCCATCGGCGCCGGCTTGGGCGCGCTGACCGGCGGCCTGATCGGCCACGCCATGGAACAGAACGATCAGAAAGCGCAGCAACAGCAGTATCCACCGGCGTCATCGTCCGCGCCCGCCGCCGGCCGGACCAAGTTTTGTCCCGTCGGGGGCGAGCCCTTTTCCGAAGACGTGAAGTACTGCCCCAATCACGGGGTCGAATTGCGGTACAAAGAATAACCTGACCGCAGTGCCGCGGATCCACCAAGAACGGGAGGAAGCGCCTGGCCGCTTCCTCCCGTTTATTCTTTTCGGGGTATCCGTAGAATGATGAGCTTGGCGAATAAAATCTCGATCGGGCGCATCTTGCTGGCCCCGGGGGTCGTGGCCGCGCTGCTCTATTATGACCCGCAACACGACGGCTTGCGGTATGTGGCCTTGGCGCTGTTTCTCCTGGGCGTCTGCTCGGACGCGGTGGATGGGTTCATTGCGCGCTCCCAGCAGCAGCAATCCCAGTTGGGCACGGTGCTGGATCCCATCGCCGACAAGCTGCTGGTGGTCAGCGCGCTGATCAGCCTCTCGGCCATCCGGGCGCTGCCGGAGGGCATGCGGGTGCCGGGGTGGTTCAACCTCATCGTCATCAGCCGGGACGTGGTGGTCATTGTCGGGACCATGCTGCTGTTTGCGTTCACCGGCAAGTTCTCGGTGAAGCCAAGCTGGCTCGGCAAATGGACCATTGCGATGCAGATGGCGGTGGTGCCGGCCGCGCTGCTGGAATGGCCGATCAAGCCGGTGGCGCTGGGGGTGGCGGCCATCTTGACCATTCTCTCCGGCATCGGATACCTGCGGGAAGGCACGCGGATGCTGGGCGCATGAGGCTCGCGGCTGCGCTGCTGCTGAGTTACGTGGCCGGCTCGCTGCCGACCGCGTACCTGCTGGTCAAGTGGACGCGCGGCGTGGATATCCGCACGGTCGGCAGCGGCAACGTCGGAGCCACGAATGCCGGCCGCGCCGCGGGCCGGGGGATTGGCCTGGCCGTGCTGGCGATCGATCTACTCAAGGGCGTGGCGGCGTCGGCCCTGATTCCGCGCTGGTTGATGCCGGAGGCGTCCGCGGCGGCGTCGTTCCTCTGCGGCGTGACGGCTGTCGTGGGCCATACCTGGTCGTGCTTTTTGCGCTTCCAAGGAGGGAAGGGCGTGGCGACGACCCTTGGGGCGCTGGCCGGCTATGCGCCCCCGATCGCCGCCAGCGTCGTCAGCGTCTGGCTGGCGGTCTTTGCGCTGTCCCGCTATGTGTCGTTGAGCTCGCTGGTGGCGGCCGTGGCGCTGCCGGTCAGCCAGCTCGCGTTCCACCGGGAGACGTCCGAGGTGTTGCTGGGAGCGCTGCTGGCCGCGCTCATCGTGGTGCGGCACCAGTCCAACATCCGCCGCTTGCTCAACGGCGTGGAGCACCGTGCTGGCGGTGCGCCTCGTCCGAAGAAAGATTGACGCGATCCTCGGCGGCTCGTATAATATTTCACCATCCATCCGATGACCATCGGCGAAGATCACGAGAGCCAATTAGAGCTGTTCCAAGTGCCGCCCGGCCGGGAGGCCCGTCCCGCGTGGGCGGTGGCCGGCAACGTGCAAATCCGGCAAGATCATCTCGTGTTGTGGGGCATCATCACGCTGATTGGGTTGTCGGTAGTGTTTGCCGCGGGGGTGGAGCGCGGCAAGGGGATGGCGCGCGCGCAACAACCCTTGCTCGGATCGGAGCCGAACGCCACCGCATCAGTCGAGCCGGCGCCTGTCGCGGCCTCAGCGCCGTCCTCGCGCGTCAACGCGCGCAAAGAGGAAGCGGCGGCGACCCCGGCGCCAGCGCCCAACGCGGCTCCGACGGCGCCGCGGGCGATTCCCCGGAAAGCGCCGAAGTCGCTCGCGAGCGGACCGGCAGCTTCACCGGCTGCGCCGAAGACCGCGCCGTCTCGCTTTGTGGTCCAGGTGGTGAGCTATCAGCAGCCGTCGCTGGCGAAGCGCGAGCTCTCCCGGCTGAAGGGGCGCGGCGAGCCGGCATTCTTGTTGGAAGGCGAGAACGCCACGGCGCTCTTGGTCGGGCCGTTTCCGACGAAACAAAAAGCCAAAGCCAAATTGTCAAACTTGCAAACCCAGTACCAAGGGTGTTTCGTGAGGAGCCTCTGACCCATGTCCATCCATCCATCACTTCGCCAGGCGGGCGGGAAGATTTCCTCGCGCCGCAATGTCCTGAAGCGGTTTGAGCGATTGCGCCTGCTCATGTCGCAAGGGCGCTGGGCCGAGGGGCGCTCGATCTTTGGGATGCCGAAGATCAAGCAGGAAAAGATTCGAGCCCGCAAGGCGGCCCCGAAAGAGGCCGCAGCCGAGGCCGCTCCGGCCGCTGGCGCTGATGCTGCCGCGGCTCCCACTGCCAAAGCCGCCGGAGGCAAGCCTGCCGGGGCCAAGCCCGCAGCGTGAAGCCCGTCCTTCCGCAAGTGGTCTCGGTTCGTCGTTCTGCTTCCTCGCGTCTTGCGCTCCCTTCCGTGTCCATCGCCCGCATGCAGCGGATTGACCGGCGGGCCATCATTCAGATTGGCATTCCGCGGGCGCTGCTCATGGATCACGCCGGCCTGGCGCTTGCCTCGCTCATTCGCCGCCGCTACCCGGTGTCTCGTTACCGGGACGTCGTGGTGTGCTGCGGCTCCGGCTACAACGGCGGGGATGGGTTGAGCGCGGCCCGTCATCTGCTGCGGTGGGGGTACCGTCCCCGCGTGGTGTTGGTGGGATCGCCCAAGGCCTTGCGGGCCGAGCCGGCGCTCTATGAGGGCATTCTGCATCGGCTGCACGTGCCGATGGTTGCGCTGACCTCGCCGGCGCACGTGGCGCGGTTGCGCGGGCATCTCCGCGCGGCCTCCCTCGTGGTGGACGCGCTGCTGGGGATCGGGCTGCGTGGGCCGCTGCGGCCGCTGCAGACGTTGGCGATTGCTGAGATCAACGCGGCGGGGAAGCCGGTCGTGTCGGCCGACGTCCCGTCCGGGCTTGACGGAGATTCCGGGCTGCCGCATGGCGCGGCCGTCCGGGCGTCTGCCACCGTGACCTTCGGGATGCCGAAGCGCGGCCTGCTGGCCCGGCGCGCCCGTCCGTACGTCGGACGGCTGCTGGTGGACGAGATCACCTTGCCACCCACCTTGCTGACACCGTCATGAGCACCTCCATCCGCGTCTCGCTCGGCGAGCGCTCGTACGACATTCTAACGGCCCCCTCGTATGCCGCGCTGCCGCCGGCGCTGGCCCGGCTGGGCCTGCCGCGATGGGCCTGCGTCGTCTCGCATCCGGCGCTGCTGGACCGATTCGGCGCCGGCTTGCTGGGACCGTTGCGGCGGGCCGGGTGGGACGTGAAAACGATCACCGTGCCGGAATCGGAGCGCAGCAAATCCTACGCGATGGCCGAGCGGGTCCTGCAGCAGCTCGCCCGTCTGGCGGTGATGCAGGAACCGTTGCTGCTGGCGTTCGGCGGCGGCGTCGTCGGCGATTTGACCGGGTTCGTCGCGTCGGTGTTCCGCCGGGGCGTGCCGTACGTCCAGCTGCCCACGACGCTGCTGGCGCAAGTAGATTCGGCCATCGGCGGGAAGGTCGGGGTGGATTTGTCCTTCGCGAAAAATTTCGTCGGCACGTTCTATCAACCGCGGCTGGTGGTCAACCACCTGGGCGTGCTGCGCAGTTTGCCGCTGCGCCAGCGCCGATCCGGCTTGGGAGAAGTCATCAAGTACGGGGTGATGGCCGACCGAGAGCTCTTCCGATACGTGGAAACGCATGCGGGGAAGTGCGTGGAAGGGCGCCCGGCGGCGCTGCGGGTGATCGTGCCGCGCTGTTGCCGCATCAAAGCGCGCGTCGTTTCTCAAGACGAGCGGGAAACGCGCGGCCTCCGGACGCACCTGAATTTCGGACACACGCTCGGCCACGCCATTGAAACCGCCACCGGCTACCGCCGCTTCACGCACGGCGAGGCGATTGCCGTCGGCATGGTGGCAGCCTCGCGGATCAGCGTGGAGATGGGATTGATGCCGCCGGCGGATGCCAGCCGCGTTGAAGCCCTGCTGCGCGCCACCGGGTTGCCCACGCGCGCGGCGGGCGTGTCCTGGCCGGCGGCCGCGCGGGCCATGCGCTTCGACAAAAAATTCCTCCACGGCCGCATGCGGTGGGTCCTCAGCCGGGGAATCGGGCGCGTGGTGGTCCGCCAGGATGTGCCGCCCGCGCTGGTTGAACGGGTCAGCCGGTCGTGCCTTACCGGTCTAGGTAGACCGTGAGCTCCTGATCGCGCCAGCGTAAGTGCACGCTGTCCTTCGCCACGCTCACCAATGTCGCTCCTTCCACCGAGTCGCCCACCTGCACGATCATGTCGTTGATGATGGCGTACGGCTCACCGGAGCCGTGGATCACGCCCTGCAGCTTGACGCGGTGAGGGAACGACGCGGCGCGCGGCACGCGCGGGCGAGGGGGTACGGCTGGGGCGGGGAAAAGGGACGCAGGACGCGGCGCGGCTGAGGAGGCCGGCGGTTCAGGCGAGAGGGGCAGCAGCGAGGTGGACACCGCGGCGGCTGTGGGAGACGACGGCGGCAGGACCGGGATCGTGACGACCGTAAGGCGGTGCATCCACATAACGTTCGTCAGCCAGGTGAGGCCGAGCACGCCTGCGCCCACGCCAGCCAGCGCGATGGCGGTCAGCCATCCGGAGCGGGACGGGCGGGACGGCCGCAATCTGACGCGTGGTTCGAGACCTGGCGGGGTGGCGACGGATGATCCGGCCGCCTGACGCTCCTGCTCCTGTTCCGTGAGCGTGGCTTGAGCGCGCTGGAGGGCGTCGTCAATCAGGCTCATGCGGGTTGCTCGGCAGGAATCGAGGATGCGTCGGCATCGGCGAGCGGCCGGCCCAGCATCTCATGGGAGCTGCGCTGGACCAGCTCCCGGTCAATGGTTTTGACCCGGAACACGTAGCAGGCCAGCAGCGCCCGGTCGCACAGCAGATTGATGAGCCGGGGCACGCCGTGCGAGAACCGGAAGACCTCTTGGACGGCGTCATCCGTCCACCGCAAGCTCCCGTCCGACCCCGCGAGGCGCAGCCGATGCTCGATGTACGTCCGCACGTCGTCGGCGTCCAGCGGAAGGATGTGATAGCGGACGGCGATGCGCTGTTGAAGCTGGCACAGGGCCGGCTGGCTGAGCTTGTCCCGCAATTGCGGCTGCCCCACCAGGATGATCTGAATGAGTTTTTCCTTGTCGGTTTCCAGGTTGGAGAGCATCCGGATTTGCTCGAGCAGCCGCAGGCTCAGGTTCTGCGCCTCATCAATCACCAGCACCACGTTGTGGCCCTGCGTGGCTTGCTCAAGGAGAAAGCGGCTGAGCTGTTGAAACAAGTCCACCCGGGTATTGCGCATGGGGTCCAGCCCGAAGTCTTGCACCACCGAATGCAGGAGCTGGAGCTCGGAGAGGCTGGAGTGCAGGAGCAGCGCCGTTTTGGTTTGAGGATCCAGTTGGCGCACGAGGGCTCGGCAGAGGGTGGTTTTGCCGGTGCCGATTTCACCGGTGATTTCAATAAAGCCTTTCCGCTCGCGGATGCCATAGATCATGTGCGACAACGCTTCGCGGTGGCGTTTGGAGAGATAGAGAAAGCCGGGGTCCGACGTGATGGAAAACGGTTTTTCGCGCAAGCCAAGGAAGTCGAGATACATCGTCGCCGTAGCGGTAGGTGCATTCTACCGCAGGGCGCCTCCCAACGCAAGCCCTGAAGTTGACACTCAGCTTGGCGGCATGTTATCGTGAGTTCGCCATGAACAACCGTCGGCAGTCGTCGCGATTGACGTGCATGCTGCCCATCCGGCTCTATCTCCAGGATGAGCTCCAGGTGATTGAAACCCTGGCCAAGGATATTGGGATCGGCGGGGTCAGGGTGCTGTCGGAATCGCCCGTCCCGCTCTCAAAGCCGGTCTCCTTGGAGCTGGTGCTGGGGCCGGGGGAGACCCCGGTGCATTTGGAAGCTACGGTGGTCTGGTGCGAGCCCATCGGGCACGCCAAGTCTCGGCACCTTGGCATCGCGTTCAGCCAGTTGTCCGTCAAAAATCGTGAACGTTTGTCTGGCTATATTGATCAACTTGCCATTCGCCTCAGCTCCACAGCCTCCTGACCTCATAGTTATTTTATAAGGTATTTATTCACAATAAGTTAGACCTGTTTTACTTGTGAGAAAACCCTCAGATATGGTATGCTTCAGCTAGAGGGCTTAGTCCGAACCAGGAGGTCATGGTGGATCAGCCCTCTTCGATAGGCGTGAGAATGATAGACAAACGTCTATGAGGAGGTGAGCACCAGATGAAGTTATCCGACCGGGCGATGGATGTAGTGATTGGCATCGTCCTCGGGGCGACCATCGGACTCCATTACCCACTCGACGGGTTCAAGCTGTTGTTCGTCGTGATGAGTGTGATCGGGGTCCTGAAGTTGGCGGTCAAGTAACCCCCGGGGAAGTCACACGTCAGAGGCGGCCCTGCCTACGCGGGGCCGCCTCTTTTTTACGCCTTGACGCTCGACGACGAAGCCTCTAGAATAGTCAGCAATCGTGTGTTGTCGTCGGAGAACGTCATCGAATGTACCTGCCAACCTTCAATCCCCGCGCGCCGGATTTTCTCCTGGGCATCCTTATCGGGTTGAGCCTGGCGTTGACCTGGCGCTGGGTCGTCCGGTAGTCTCGCGCCGCATCCGCTCCCACGTGGCGATCAGCTCGTCGCGGAATTTCGGGGGCGGCGAGGCGCTTCGCCGCCGTTCATTCCGTTTTGAGCGCTGCCACGCGGCATAGGCTTCCTCCGCCGTATGCGCCCGCCGGGTTTTAAAGACATGCGGATGGCGGCGGATCATCTTGCGCCGAGTCTGTTGCAGGACCTGGGGCAGGGTAAACCAGCCGGCCTCTTCCGCCAGCAGCGTCAGAAACACCACCGTATACAGCACGTCTCCCAGCTCGTCGCGCAGGTGCGCCCGCCGGCGGCTCTTGGAGGCGCAGAAGACCTCCCAGGTCTCCTCGACCAGATGCGGAAGCAGGGACGGGAACGTTTGGGCGCGGTCCCACGGGCAGCCGCGCGGCCCGCGCAGTCGCCTGGCCAGCTTGACCAGATCCCCAAAATCGTCCGGTGTTTGACCCAGTGGTAACCCTATGGTATGATACGCGATGACTCGACGTCGGAGGCGCTCGCCGCCGACCCTTCGACAGCTGTACCAGCGGTTGTGGAAGGCCTTTGGGCCGCAGCGCTGGTGGCCTGCCCGCACATCCTTTGAAATGATGGCGGGGGCTATTCTAACGCAAGCCGCCTCGTGGCACAATGTCGAGCGCGCGATCCGGCGGTTGAAATCGGCGCGATGCTTGTCGGCGCGAGCGCTGGCGGAGCGCCCGGCGTCCCAGATTCGCGCCCTGGTGCGTTCCACCGGCTACTTCCGGCAGAAAACTGAGCGTCTTCGGACGTTCAGCCAATGGTATCGCCGCACGTACGGGGCCAGCGCGAGGCGGATGTTTCGGAGGCCCACCGCGCGCGTGCGGTCTGAGTTGTTGGCCCTGCATGGCATCGGGCCGGAGACGGCGGACTCCATCCTGCTCTACGGTGGTGCGCACCCGGTGTTCGTCGTGGATGCCTATACGCGCCGCGTGTTCGGGCGGCACGGCCTCATCCGCGGCGACGAGCCGTATGAGGCGATTCAGCAAATGGTCATGGACCGCCTGCCGGCTGAACCGCAATTGTTCAACGAGTTTCACGCGCTGATTGTGGCGGTGGGCAAGCAGTATTGCCATCGCCGTCACCCTAACTGCGCGGCGTGTCCGTTGGGGAGCTTTCCCACGAACCTCGAGGTGACCACGCATGGCTGAACGACCTTCCGCATGCACGTGCGGAAAACGTTTGAGTAGGAAGCAGTGGTACTACCGCAACGGCCAGTTTTTTTGCAAGAAGCGCTGCTGGCTGACGGCGCAGGCCAAGGCTGCGGGCGCTGAAGGCGCCAAAGACGCCGGGAAAGCGGCAACGGCGTAACATCCTGGGGGCGATGAGCGCGTGCCTCTTTTGCCGGATCGTCACGAAGGACGTGCCGGCGCAGATCGTCGCAGCAACCCCAGAGGTGCTGGCCTTCAAGGACGTCAACCCGCAGGCGCCCACCCACCTGTTGATCATTCCGACGCGCCACGTGGCAAGCGTAACCGGATTGACGGATCAGGATGCGGGGCTGCTCATGCAGATGATGCGCATGGCCAATCAGCTCGCCGAAGCCTCTGGTCTGGCCTCGCGGGGGTTCCGGCTCGTCGTCAATTCCGGGGCGGAGGCGGGGCAAAGCGTCGCCCATCTTCATTGGCATCTGTTGGGGGGCCGGCCCATGCGCTGGCCGCCCGGATAACCGCATCCCAGGGAGGGCTCCACGATGCCCCACGACGCAGGCACCCCATCGCATCCCTCGCCGTCTGATCGGCGGCGCGCCCCGCGGCTGGCCGAGCAGTTGCCGTTGACGTTAGCGGACGGACCGGACGGCATCAACGTTCAGACCCAGACCAAGAACCTGAGCGCCTCCGGCGTGTACTGCACGGTCAACCGGTTCGTCCGGCCGATGACCAAGCTGAAGATCGGGCTGGAACTGCCCACGACGCCTCATCCAGCTCGCATCTATTGCGAGGGGGTGGTGGTTCGGATTGACCCCCCGCACGAACAGGCCGGAACGTTGGAATATCACATCGCGATCTTTTTCAGCGACCTCACGGATCGCGACCGGTCGCTCATCGCCCACTACGTGCAGCAACGTCAACCCCCAACACCCGGATCCTCGTGACGTGGTGGTCGGCCTGCGCGCTGGCTGGGCTCCTCGCCCTGGCCTGGTGGGGCGGGCGGGCCACAACGTACGCGCTTTTTCCTCCCACCCGGTCATTCGACCTGCCCGCCTCCTGCGTGCCTTCCCGCACCGTCACCATCCTCTCCATCGGCGGACGGCCATTTGAGGTGTGGCTGTTCGACGCTGCGCGGCCGCGGGGCATGGTGTTGGTCTGCCATGGTTTTTACGGCCATCGCCGCCAAGTGGCCTCCCTCTCCGCGGCCCTGGCCTCCCAGGGATACACGACGCTGCTCTGGGATCTGCCTGGGCATGGAGACCGCCGCCAGGAACCATGCACCTTCGGCACGCACGAGCTGCAGGACATCGGCTCGATCCTGTCGTGGACGGCGCGGGACGCGCGCCTGGCGTCGTTGCCGGCCGCCGTGCTGGGGTGGTCATTCGGGGGGGCGATCGCGTGCCAGGCCGCCGCGCGCTACCCGGCGTTCCGGGCGGTGGTGCTGGACTCCGCCTATGCGCGCCTCTATCCTGCGGTCGTCGGTGCGGTCCGGCGGGGAGGCCGCCGCGTTCCTGCGCTGACCGGAGGGCTCATCTGGATCGGCCTCCACCTGGTCCTGCGGACCAGGCTCAGCGCACGCGAGCCGCTGCGCCTGGCTTCGGCCCTGACGCAACCGGTGTTCATGATGCACGGGGAGGCGGATCAATCCATCCCCGTGGACGACACCCGGGCGCTGTGCCGGGCCTGGCGCGGTCCCGCGGAGTGCTGGATTGAGCCCGGCATCGGGCACGTCGGCCTCTTCGCCGCATCGCCCCAGCAGTACACGGAACGCGTGGCGACCTTTTTGAATCAATGGCTCGCGCCCAGCCCCCAGTTATCGCCCTCCTGACCGACTTCGGCGCGGCGGACTGGTATGTCGCCTGCGTGAAGGGTGTTGTGCTGTCACGGTGTCCCGCCGCGCGGCTCGTGGACATCACGCATGAGGTGCCGGCCCAGGACGTGCAGGCCGGCGCGGTGGTGTTGGCGTCGGCGATGCGATGGTTTCCGCCGAGGACGGTCTTCGTCTGCGTCGTGGACCCCGGCGTCGGAACGGCGCGGCCGCTGTTGGCCGCCCGGGCCGACGGGTACACATTGGTGGGGCCGGACAACGGCCTGCTGGCCCTGGCGCTGGGCCGGGCCGCGCGGCGGCAGGTGGTCCGGCTGACCACTCGGCGCTATTGGCTGCCCACGGTGAGCCGGACGTTTCACGGACGGGATATCCTGGCACCCGTCGCCGCGTATCTGGCCGGGGGCGGCGCGCTTGCGCGCTTGGGCCCGGTGGTTGCGCGCTATCACGCCTTGGCGATCCCGCCGGTGCGCCGGAGACCTGGCGGCGGTCTCGAGGGATGCGTGCTGCACATTGACCACTTCGGCAACCTGATCACGAACCTGCCGGATCGCGTCATCGCGGGTGGGCGCGCCCGGACGGTGCGGTACCGGACACGCAGCGTCCGGGTGGTGTCCACCTATGCGGACGCCGAGGCCGGGGAGTTGGTGGCCTTGGCCGGCTCCAGCGGCTATGTGGAGTTGGCGGTGCGCAACGGCTCAGCCGCAGCCCGCTGCCGCGCGCGCCGCAGCGACCGTATTCAATTGCTATGAACATGAGTCCACTGGTAATCGCGCACCGAGGCGCCTCAGGGGCGGCGCCGGAAAGCACGGCCGCTGCGATCCGCTTGGCGTTAGCGCAGCGGGCTGATATGATCGAGTTAGATGTGCAGATGACACGGGACGGTCGCTTGGTGATCTTCCACGACGATATGCTGGATCGCACGACGGACGGCCACGGGCCGGTGTCGGACCATTGGTATCGGGACCTGGCGCGCCTCGACGCTGGCTCATGGTTCGGGCGGGGGTTCGCGGGCGAACGGGTGCTGCTGGTGTCGCAAGCGCTCCGGCGGGCGGCTCCCTGCCGCGTGAATCTGGAGCTCAAGCCGACGTCGCGGGCCGCGCAGCTGCTCGCGCGCATGGCGCGGCTGCTCGCGCGGAGCGGGGCGCGGACACGCGTGCTGGTGTCGTCATTTGATCCGGCGCTGGTGAGCGGGCTGCGCCGCCGGAATGCCCGCGCGGCGACGGCGCTCTTGTGCCATGAACGCTGGCCCGCGGCGCTCCGGCAGGCGCGCCGGTTGGGATGCGCGGCGATTCATCCGCACCGCTCGCTGGTCAGCGCCGCGCGGGTCCGCCAGGCGCACGCGGCTGGCTTGCGCGTCCACGCGTGGACGACGGACGACCGGCGCGAAGCCGCCCGGCTGGCCGCGGCCGGGGTGGATGGCATCGTCACGAACCATCCGGCTCGACTCGCCTTCCTTCATCCGGTGCCGCGATGACGGCGCTGGAGTCCTCCCGGCCCCAAGACAAATTAAGCATCCTCCGGCGGATTCCGCTCTTTGCCTCGTGCGACGAAGCACAGCTGCAGCTGGTGGCCGAGCGCACGCGCCTCGTGGAATACAAGAAAGCCGAGCGCGTCTATCAGGAAGGGGACCGGGCGGACGCCTTCTATATCGTCTCCTCCGGCCGCCTGCGGGTGTTCTCCGGCCCGGCCGGGCACGAACAGCTTCTGACGATCTTGCACAACGGCGACACCTTCGGCGAGATCTCGCTCCTGACCGGGGAGATGCACTCCGCGACGGTCGAGGCGGTCAACGACACGCTGGTGCTCCAGCTGGGCAAAACCGATTTCGATGAGCTCATTAATCGCATTCCTTCCCTGGTCCTCTATCTCAGCCGGCTGCTCTCCAAGCGGTTGCGCACCAAACAGCAGGGAGGCGGGCCGGCGGAGGCCACCGTGATTGCGGTCTATGGCGCGGTCCGAGGAGTCGGCCGAACGGTTTTTTCCACGGCGCTGGCCGCCTCCTTGCGCCGCGAGACCCGGCAACCCGTCATCGTCGTGGATTTCAGCACGCCGACAGACGCGCCGAATCCCATTCTGAGCCCCACCCGCCGAGTGCGTCAGCAGTCCGTGCCGATCCGTAGTTTCTGGTCCGACGAGCCGGTGCAGCAGGAGACGTGGGAGCATCCCTTGGGGTTCCATGTGCTGGACGCCGCTCCGCTGCTGGCGGCCGAAGAAGCGGAACGCAACGTGGCACCACTCGTCAGCGGGTTGGTGACCCGCTACCACTATCTCGTATTGGATCTGCCCAATGAGCTCAATACGACCGTGCTCAAGGCGTTGACGCAAAGCGATCTGATCTACGTGCTGACGGACGCGACCGCGGCGCACCTCCAACAGACCAGCGCGCTAATCCAACAACTGCGCGCCTCCGGCGGCCATCTCGAAAGTCGGATGAAGCTGGTGCTCAACCTGATGGGGAGCGCTGAAGGGCGCGTCAGCCTATCGGAAGCGGCCAGCTCGCTGGGCCGTGCCGCGGACGTGCTGCTTCCCACCATTCCTGCGCCGTCCGGCACCTTGAATACGGATGACCTTCTGCAGGGCCTGGCGACCCAGGAGACGGCCTATGCCCTTGCGGTGCGCCGCGTCGCGCGGGAGGTGGGCGGTCTCTTGGTGGGGTTGGCGCTGGGATCCGGGGCGGCGCTGGGATTAGCGCACATCGGCATCTTGAAGGTGCTGGAACGCGAGCGAATCCCCGTGGACCTGGTGGCGGGGTCGAGCGTTGGGGCGATGATCGGGGCGATGTGGGTGTCCGGGAAATCTGCGGAGGAGCTGGAGCAGATCGCCAAGCGGTTTGAGCGGCCCTGGAAGTTGCGCGCGCTCTTCCTGGACTTCGGCATTCCGCTGTTTTGCGTGGTGATCGGCATCTTCGCCGGGGCGCTGGTCGGCAAACTGGCCGGGCTCTGGACCGGCATCTTATTCGGTTTCATGGTGGCGGTCACGATCGGGCTGGTGTTCGGTCCGCTGGCGGGCGGGCCGCTGCAAGGCGCGCGCGTAACGCAGTTCCTGCAAGAGATCTTGGGAGATGCCACCTTTGAGGAGGCCCGCGTGCCGCTCAAAATCGTCGCCTCCAACCCCACCCTACGGGAAGAGGTGCTGTTTGAATCCGGGCGGCTGGTGGAAGCGGTCCGGGCCTCCATCTCCATCCCCGGCATCTTCAAGCCCGTGCGGGCGCGCGGCAAGGTGTGCATGGACGGCGGGGTCATTAACCCCATCCCCGTCAGCGTGCTCAAGAAGGCCGGGGCAAAGCGCATCATCGCGGTCAATGTCTTCCCGACGACGGAAGAGCTCACGGTCTATGCCAAGGAGCTGGACCGGCGCCACGCGGAACGCGACGCCCAACTGGCGTCCAAGCACCTGCTGGTCCGGCTGGCGTTCCTGCTGCGACGGGAAGTGCGGCGATCGGTCACGCCGCTCATCTTCGACGTCATCATGCGCTCCATGCAGTCCATGGAATACCAGATTGCCGAAGTGACGTGCCATGACGCGGACTTGGTGCTGCGTCCCACCCTGCCGGGTTCCAATTGGCTGGAGTTTTACCATCCGGCGAAATTCATCCAGCGCGGAGAGGAGGAAGGCCAGCGCCAATTGGAGGCCATCAAGCGCGTGGCGGGCATCGAACCTGTCGGATTGACAACCGATTCCTCGACCGGTACCATAGCCTGACGATGAGCGCCGATGTTGTAGTGGTGGAAGGAGTTCGGACTCCTCACGGCGCGTTTGGGGGCGCCCTCAAGGAGTTCACCGCGCATCGGCTCGGGGAGATCGTGGTCCGGGAGCTGCTCTCCCGCACCGGGCTGAAGCCGGCCGACGTGGAGGAAGTGATTTTCGGCTGCGTCGGCCAAGCGTCTGACGCCCCGAACATCGCCCGGGTCATCGCCCTCCAGGCAGGCCTTCCCAAAGAAGTCCCCGGCTACACCGTCCAGCGCAACTGCGCCTCCGGCCTCCAAGCGCTCATCAATGCCACCCAACAGATCCGCTGCGGCGATCGGGAGATCCAGCTGGCCGGCGGGGTGGAGTGCATGAGCGCGTCGCCGTACGTCAACCGCGACCTCCGATGGGGCAAGCGCCTGCGCCACTCCGAGCTGATTGACACCATTTGGGAAGGGCTGACCGACCCGGTCTGCGGACAGATCATGGGCCGCACCGCGGAAAACTTGGTGGAGGAATTCCATCTGACCCGCCAGGAGCAGGACCAGTTCGCCGTGCTGTCCCATCAGCGGGCGTTCCGGGCGACCCGCGAAGGGCGCTTCAAGGAGGAGCTGGTGACGGTGATGGTGCCCAAAAAGGCGTTCGGCAAGGCGCTCCCGCCGGAGCCCTTCACCCAGGATGAAGGCATCAATCCCGCGTTGAACGAGCAGCTCTTGAGCCAGTATCCGCCGATCTTCAAAGAAGGCGGGTCGGTCACCTCCGGGAACAGCTGCTTCAACGCCGATGGAGGCGCCTGCCTGCTCCTGATGTCCGGCGACAAGGCGAAAGCGCTCGGCTATAAGCCGCTCGCGAGGATCCGGTCCTACGCGGTCGCCGGGGTCGAGCCGGAGCGGATGGGGCTGGGGCCGACCCTGGCGATCCCCATGGCGCTTAAGCTGGCGAAGGCCGAGCTGAAAGACATCGGGCTCTTCGAGATTAATGAAGCGTTCGCCGCCACGTATCTCGCGTGCGAAAAGGTGCTGGGATTGAACCGGGAGATGGTGAACGTCAACGGCGGATCGGTGGCCCTGGGGCATCCGGTCGGGGAAAGCGGCGCCCGCGTCGTGGTGACCCTCCTGCATGAAATGAAGCGCCGCAGCGTGGCGCTGGGCGTGGCCAGCTTGTGCGTGGGCGGCGGGCAGGGCGCGGCCATGGTCTTCGAGCGGATCTAGCGCATGTACATTTATAAGGCCGGCGTGGTGGGCGCGGGAGCGATGGGGGCGGAAATCGCCCAGACCATCAGCTTCAGCGGGTTGCCGGTCGTGCTGAAAGACGTGGATCAGGCCCGCGTGGACAACGGCCTGGAGACCATCCGAAAAATCTACCGGCGCCGGGTGGACCGCGGCAAGATGACCGCGGAAGAGCTGGAGCAGAAGATGGCGCTGGTGACCGGCTCGACGACCTACGAGCCGTTCCGCGACGTGGATCTGGCCATCGAAGCCGTGCCGGAGCAGATGCCCCTCAAGCTGCGGATCTTCAGTGACTTGGACCAGGCCACCCCGGAGGGCGCGATCCTCGCCTCGAACACCTCCTCGCTGTCCATTTCGGCGCTGGGCGCGCAGACGAAGCGGCCCCATAAGGTCGTCGGCCTGCACTTCTTTTACCCGGCGCACATCATGAAGCTGGTGGAAGTGATTCCCGGCCTGGAGACGTCCGAAGAAACGACGGGCGACGCCACCATGTTCGCCGAGAGCTTGCGCAAGCTGCCGATCCGGGTGAACGAGTGCCCGGGGTTCCTCGTCAACCGCATCCTGATGCCGTATTTGAACGAAGCGGCGTTCTGCGTGCAGGAAGGCCTGGCCACGCCGAAGCAGATTGACGAGGCGATCACCGCCTTCGGGCTGCCGATGGGTCCGTTTATCTTGGTGGACAGCCTGGGGTTTGACGTCTGCCGGGACGTGGTCAATGTGCTGACCGACGCGTACGGCGACCGGATGCAGCCGGCCGCGCTGTGGGAGCGGATCGCCGCCAAGGGGCGCTTCGGCGCGAAGTCCGGCGCGGGGTTCTATCTCTACGGCGACCGGGCGGGGCAGGAAGACACAGAGCTGCAAGAGATTTTGCGCGAGCTGCGCGGCAGCGCCAAGCCGCACGGCGCCTTCTCCGTCAACCGCGTGATCTTGCCGATGATCAACGAGGCAATCCGGTGCCTTGAGGAGCAGGTCTGCACGGCGGCCGATGTAGACCTCGCCGTGATCGCCGGGTTGGGGTTTCCGCCGTCCAAAGAAGGCCTGCTGCACTATGCGGACGAGTTGGGGCTGGATGTGGTGTTGCAGGAGCTGACCCAATTCAGCCAGGCGCTGGGGTCGCGGTTCTGGCCCTCGCCGCTCCTGAAGCGCAAGGTGGCGGCGAAGCATCTGGGGAAAAAGGTGAAGCGCGGGTTTTTTGAGTACACCAGTTAACGGAGTAGAGATGTCCACTAGCACAGCCTCCTTCGTCAAGGTGTCAACGGAAGACGGCGTCGCCCTCATCACGATCGACCGCCCGCCGGTCAACGCCCTCAGCCGGCAGGTGATGGCAGAGCTGGATCGCTGTCTCGACGGGGTGAAAGCGGATGCGGCCGCCAAAGTCGCCATCCTCACCGGCGGAGGGTCGTTTGCGTTCGTCGCCGGCGCGGACGTCAAAGACATCGCCAGCTTGAAGTCCGGGGAAGAGGCGCAGCAGGTCGCCGCTCAAGGCCAGTCCGTCTTGATGAAAATTCAGCGCCTGGGCAAGCCGGTCATCGCGGCGATTAACGGCGTGTGCCTGGGCGGAGGGCTCGAGCTGGCGATGGCCTGCCACCTGCGCGTGACCGGCGACCGGGCCCGGTTCGGCCAGCCGGAAATCAACCTTGGCATCATTCCCGGCTTCGGCGGGACGCAGCGCCTGCCGCGGCTGATCGGGCGCGCCAAGGCTATCGAGCTGATCTTAACCGGCGACCTCATCATGGCGGCGGAGGCGCACCGGCTGGGGTTGGTCAATCTCGTCGTCCCGCAAGACCAGGTGCTCAAAGCCGCCAAGGACCTGGCGCGGAAAATTGCCTCCAAAGGGCGCGTCGCGGTTCAGCTGGCATTGGACGCAATCGAAACGGGTCTGGATTCCCGCCTGGAGGAAGGGTTGGCGCACGAGGCCCGCGCGTTCGGCCAGGTGGCCTCGACGGAGGATTACCGAGAGGGCGTCAGCGCCTTTTTGGAGAAGCGGCAGCCGAAGTTCCGCGACCGCTGATGCCGGCACCGCATGGTGCGACCTGCGTGTTTTTCGAAACGGCGCTCTGGGAGCGCCGCTATCTTGCCCGCGCCGTCCGGCCGTTCGGGGTGCGGCCCCGCTTTGTCAACACCCCCCTCACGGACGACACCGTCGCCGCCGCCCGCGGGGCGAGCATGCTCTCCACCTTTATTTATTCCCGCGTGACGCCGCCGCTCATCAAGCGCCTGCGCGGGGTGCGGCTGATCGCGACGCGCTCCACCGGTTTCGACCACATTGATCTGCCGGCGTGCCAGCGGGCGGCCATCACCGTGGCGAACGTCCCGGCCTACGGTG
This sequence comes from Candidatus Omnitrophota bacterium, assembly GCA_023247215.1. Lineage (GTDB taxonomy): Bacteria > Omnitrophota > Gorgyraeia > Aquiviventales > Aquiviventaceae > JACPRA01. The sequence continues at coordinate 1,267 of JAHFGX010000016.1, read as the reverse complement.
AGAACACGGTGGCCGAGCACACCTTTGCGCTGATCTTGGCGCTCTCCCGCAACGTCCACAAAGCCTATGTCCGCACCGCCAAGGGCGATTTCTCGCTTGAGGGGCTGCAGGGGTTCGACCTGAAAGGGAAGACCATCGGCGTGGTAGGCGCGGGCCGCATCGGCATGCACGTCATCAAAATGGCGAAGGGCTTCGGCATGGAGGTTCTGACCTACGATTCCCGCAAGGACCCGTTCCTGAGCGAGGTGCTGGGGTTCCGGTATGCCACGCTGCCGGAGCTGCTGCGGGCCTCCGACATCGTCACGCTGCATCTGCCCTATACGGACCAGACGCACCATCTGATGAACCGGGACGTCTTCCGGCTGATGAAGCGGGGCGCGCTGCTGATCAACACCGCCCGGGGAGGATTGGTGGACACGAATGATCTGGTGTGGGCGTTGGACAAGGGGCTCATCGGCGGCGCCGGGCTCGATGTGCTGGAAGGGGAGGAGCTGGTCAAGGAAGAGCGGCAGCTGTTGGAGCAGGACTTCTCGAAAGAACGCTTGGTCACCGCGCTGAAGAACCACATCCTCCTGCATCGGGAGAACGTCGTGATCACCCCGCACATCGCTTTTGACAGCCGCGAAGCGCTGCAGCGCATCCTGGACACCACCGTTTCCAATCTCGCCGGGTTTCTCAGCGGAACACCCGCCAACGTCGTCACGCAGTCGCGCCGGAGCCGCCCCGCATGAGCCTGAAGCAGCCGGAAGCCCTGGAGATGAGCGAGGCCGCCCGCGAGCAGAGCTGGCATGCGCCCAGCGTCGTGGCGGAGCTGTTCATGGGTCGGCTGCTCATGGGGCCGATCTTCCCCTATCCGGAGCAGCCGGCGGAAGACCGGCGCATCGGGGAGGAGTATCTTCACCGCGTCGAGGCCTTCCTGCGGACGCATGTGGACCCGGATGAGATTGACCGCACCGGCGAGCTGCCGGCGGAGGCGCTCGACGGGCTGGCGAAGCTGGGATGCTTCGGGATGAAAATTCCCAAGGAGTATGGCGGGTTGGGATTGTCCCAAACCAATTACAACCGGGTGGTTTCCTTGGTGGCCAGCTACTGCGGCTCGACGGCGGTGTGGTTGAGCGCGCACCAAAGCATCGGCGCGCCGCAGCCGCTGCTGTTGTTCGGGACGGACGAGCAGAAGCGGCGCTACTTGCCGCGGCTGGCGGCCGGCGCGGTGTCGGCATTCGCGTTAACCGAGCCGGGCGCCGGCTCGGATCCGGCCAAGATGGAC
>JAHFGX010000015.1 GCA_023247215.1 Candidatus Omnitrophota bacterium | reverse complement strand
GTCATCCGACCAGACGATGACGCGGCCGCCATTGCCGCCGCTGAGCGCATCGGCGGCAATCGCCGCGTCAGGGCTTATATAGGTACGCCAGGCATTGGGGACAGTCCCTTGGCCGTGGTAGTCGCCGCCGATCAGAACCACCCCGCCGCCGGCCTGGCCTGAAACGTCAATCTGGGCGTTGTCGAACAAGCCGACCAGGTCCCCTAAGATTTCCACGTGGCCGCCGGTCGAGCCGGCACCCAGCCCGATCGCTTCAACCCGGCCGGTGCCGGTCAGCAGAACCTGCCCGTCACCTTGCAGGGTGATGTGCCCGGCCTGCGCGTTCGCCACAGCCGTGTTGGCCGACAGCAGGCCGGAGCTCTGGACCGTCCCGCCGTTGCCCACCAGAAAGATGCGGCCGTCCCGTTCCTCGACACCAGTCGCTTCAATGACGCCAGTCTGGTTGACCAAGCGGGTAAAGATGTCGTTGAGGGCCCAGGCCGACACCAGCACGGTGCCGCCTTCGGCGATAATGGTGCCGGTGTTGGACACCCCCTCCTGGACCTGTCCGTCCTGGCCGATGATCAGGGCGGCGGTGGGCTCGTCCACGGCCACGGCAATCTGCCCGTTCGGATCAAAGCTTAAGGTGATCTGCTTCCCGCTGGCCAAGGCGACGGTCCCCAGCCGGGCGATGATCGAGCCACTGTTCTGAACCGCCCCGCCTAAGAGGGCCACCAGCCCGCCTGGGGAGATGGTTTGAATCAGGCCGTGGTTGACCACCATGCCGGGCGCCACACCATCCGGCTGCAGGAACTGGTAGTGCCGCGCAAGGAAGGCGCTGTTGGGCAGGTCCAAGCTGGAGGCCACAAGGCCGGCCACTTGCACAACCGCCGTGGACGCCAAGGTGATCCCGGCGGGATTAATCAGGAAGACGATGCCGTTGGCCAGGAGGGAACCGGCAATCTGGGTGGCCGCACCGCTGATGACGCGGTTTAAGACCGTGGCAGCGGAGGAGGGCTGGATGAACTTAACGAGTTCGGCGGCGCTGATGTCAAACGACGACCACTGAATGATCGCCTGATCGGAGGCGGTAATGTCCACGGAGCCGTCCCCGCGGTCCGCAATAGACACCTCGCCGTGCTGGACCTCGGCGCCCTGAGGCAAGGCAAAGGCGGGTCGAACCATCCAGCCCTGGCCGGCAAGAACCAGCAGACCAGCGAGCAGGAGAGAACGCCCACGCCTTGGGTTGATCATGATCGGTAGCGTATCAAAACTGCTCGTTAAGTCAAGCGCTCATTCGTGGTATCTTGTGTGTTATGAAAGAGTAAGCGATTGTGAGTGTCCCCTCTAAAACCCCATATTGAACGACACGGACAAACGAGGTCCGTTGCCGTCGTCGGAATCATTCCCGACCGGGAACCCCACATCCATCAGGAGATTGGTGTACGGGCTGGCCGCCCAGCGCCAGCCGAATCCCAGCCCGACCAGCCGCTTTTTCGACAACTCCCCCGTCACCGGCTTGCGCAAGAATCCCGCTCCGCCGTCGGCGAAGGCCACGAGCGTCAGCTTGCTCGCCGTGTCCGAGACCTTCAACAGCGGAATCGGCAACCGCAGCTCGGTTGTCCCCGAATAGCCGTAATCGCCCAGGAACTCCCCCTCCGGGTAGCCGCGCACGCTTTCCTGGCCGCCCAACCGAAACCCTTCAGCCGGCGGCAGGCGGTCGTTCGTCAATTGGGCCACGCCCCGCACCAGCAGTTGGAACCCCCAGAACAGGCGCTGGAGACGTCCGAGGCCGAGGTTGACGCGCGTAAACTGGCCACCGCTTTGCGTCCGGCTGGCGGCCGAGTCCTTCTTATGCGAGCCGCCGAGAAACCCGCTAAACCCGATCCCCACCTCGTTCGTGACAATGCTGCGGCCCCACGCATCCTGCTCCAAGAAGTTCGGACCCAGCCGGAGGACGCGCAAATCGTCCTTGCCCTGATCCACCCCGAGTTCCCGCGAGCGGATCCGCTTGAAATCGAATCCCGTGACCCACTCGGTTTCCCAGTCCGCGGTCTGGAAGACCGGCTGGGCCCAGCTGACCCCCAGGACCGTGGCGTCGCCGATGACGTTATTGCGGCGGAAATGGCGGTTCAACTCGATGTCGGCGCGGCTGAAATCCACGCCCAGCGTGCCGCCCGTGGCGCCCAGCGGGATGAGGTAATTGGCGGTGAGCCCAAAAAAATCTGAACGCTCGGAAAATTCGGTGCGGACCACGAGCTGATCATCATGGCCGGTCAGGTTGTTGTGCCCCGCCACGGCGCCCTGGCGAAATCGGCCGGTCAGCTTCGTGCCCAAGTTGTGCAGGAAATACCCGGCATGCCAGGGGTGCTGCTCTTCGAGCCGGATCACCACGTCCGTGGTGCCCGTGGTCTTGCCCGGCACCAACACCGCCATGACTTTGCGATCGGGATTGGCGCCGAGCGCAGCCAGGTCGCGCTGCAGCACCGCGTACCGCAGCAGATCGCCGGGTTTGGTCCGCATCCGGCCGGTCAGCGTCTTCGGACGGCTGGAGGTCGCTCCCTCGATCCGAATCTCGCCGATGCGTCCTTCCAGCACTTGCACCTTCACCAGGCCGTCGGTGATTTCTTGCGGCGGGATGTAGACCCGGCTGGTCACGTACTCGTGGCCGCGCAGCCACCGGGTCAGCTCGCCGGCCAGTTTGCGCAAATCTACCAGGGTGAGCTCCCGCCCTTCGTAGGGGGACACCATGGGGACCGCCTCATTGTCCGGGAGGAGGACGCTGCCCTCCACCGTGATCTTCTTCACAAAGAACTTGCGGACCTCAGAACCGAATGGAGGCTCCAGGTAGGGTGGGGCCTGGTCTTCAATGGAGGGGATCACGCGCGCCGGCGGCTCGAGCCCTTTGCCGCGCCTGCGGAACCGCGCTTCTTCCGGACCGGCTTCGCTCGAAGCCGGAGCGGTGGTTTGGGCGGCAAAGGCCGGCGAACAACAGAGGAGGACGCAGGAAACCGCGGCTGCCGAACGGAGGCGCGTCATTTAGACGCTTCAGCGTAATGGCAGAATACCCCTCTGTCAATCATTGAATCATGCAATCATTCGTGAACACATCAGGCCGCACTCCCGTTGAACGGATTGATGAACAAGCCGGAGAGGAGTTTGGGATAAAAATAGGTGGTCTTTTGCGGCAGCGTCAAGCCGTTCGAGGCCAGCTCGTACACCTGCTTCAGTGGAATCGGCCGGACAAACCAGGCGCAGGTTCCCTCCCCCCGCGCGATGCCGGCCAGCGCCTCGGCCGGATCCGGGGTGTAGCGGAACAGCCGGTCATGCTCGGCCGTGTCCTCAACCAACCTCGGCACCAGCGCCCGGTGGAGCAGCACCACATCCAAATCGGCCAACGCGGGCGGCACCGCGCGCTGCTGATGCCACGCCGACCGGACCGTTTCGCGCAGCCGCACGAGCGAGAAGACGCCATTCCCGTAGAAGCCGAAGCATCCCGGCTCAGACGATTGATCCAGCCGCGTGAACAGCTCCTCGACGCTTCGGCAGGGGTATCGCTTGACACATGCGTCCAGGCGCGAGGCAAACCCCTGCTGCGCTTCAGCCGGCACCACCATCACCCGATGAATCGGCCGCACGCGCACCGCCGGATCGCCCAACCAGGAAAAGTACGTCATCACCGCCCCGGACATCTGGCGGTGCGCCCACGCCACCTCGAAGCGGTGATGGCCGTCCGCGATCAACACCGGGCTCGACCCGATCAGCTCCTGCAACTCTTGGATCGCCGCCGGGTCCGTCACCGCCCACACGCGGGCCGCTTCCTCGCCCAGCGCGCACGACGCCACCGGGGGCAGCTCGCGGCTGAGCCGGTCCGTCAACGCCAACCCGCGCCCGCCGGCATCGGGCGCGATGCAAAACACCGGGCTGAGATTGGCGCGGACCGCCTGCAGCAACTGCGTCCGGTCCGCCTTCGGCGCGGAGAACGTGGCCTCATGGCGCAGCACCTGCTCCCGCGTCGAATCGTTCAGCTCCAGCAAGGCGACGACCCCCAGCCGGCGAAACGATTCGCCCTGGAAGGTAAAGGTATGCTCATAGAGGTAGAGGGCCGGCGCGGCGTCCTGCACCAAGATGCGCTCGCGCTGCCATGCCTCCAGGTCGCGCTTGGCCCGGGTGTAGCGGTTGTCGGCGTCGGTGTCCTGGGGGGATTGCTTGCCGTAGACTAATCGCACCACGTTGTGCGGCGAGGCGTCGTAGAGCTGCTCCTGCTGGATGGGCGAGATGACGTCGTAGGGCGGCGCGACCACGCGGCTGAGATCGCCGATGGCGGCGAGGTTATACCGAAGGGCGCGGAACGGCGCGATGGCTACCATGCGAATGCTCCTGGAGGGCGCCGATCGGAATGACGATATCGCCCAAACAGCAGGGGAACCAGACCGCCAGCACGACCACCAGCAACACCGGAAACACGAACTGAGGGTCCGTCAACCACCGCGTGAACCCGAAGGAGACGAGATACAGCAGCGCCGCCGAGCTGGCCACGAACACATGGGCCCCGTGCGAAAAGACCGAGCTGGTCGCCAACCGCTTCTCAAACAGGAACCCGCCGAGGATGCCCAGCAGCAAAAACGGCAGGATGAGCTGCGGATGATCAATCAGGCAGATGTGCAGCTCCATCGGCTGCCCCAGCACGCGCCCGCCGATAAACGGGACGATGTAATCCGACAACGCGCAGGGCAACACCGAGCTGAGGCCGCAGAGGAGGGTCTTGAGCCACTTGCGGTCAAAGTGCCACAGGACCGCGGTGGTGGTGATGGCGCTCAAGCAGACGTGCAACGGATGCAGCACGTGGAACGACCAGTTCATCTCGCTGCCCCACCCGGGACCGTAGAGCCGAACCTGGGTTGTCCCGAAGTACCACACCACCGCCATGGCGATCAGGGAGCTGACCATGGTATAGGGGAGATGGTGCGCCAGCTCACTGATCACCGCCTGCCAACGCCGTTTCATGTCTTCTGCTCCCCACGCGCCATCGCCAACATCACTCCGATCGCCGCGCCGATCGCGTTCGCGGCGGCATCCCCCCACTCCGCCGACCGGTACGGCAGGAACGCCTGCACGCCTTCGAGGAGCAACCCGTAGCCGGCGGCCACGGCCCAGGCCAGCCATCGGCGCTCCAAACCTGAGGCCCGCATCGCCTGCAGCAGGCACCAGGCAAACAGGAGATACTCGCAGAGGTGCAGGAATTTGTCAAGGCGCCCGACGCTGACGCCGGCCTGCGGAGGCAGCACCGCCAGAACGGCCATGCCGGCGGCTTCGATGCCGATGACGGCCCACCAGACCCTGCGGACGCTATGCGCCAGCGGAAGGGCTCTTGGAGGACGGCCCTGAAGAGGAAGGCGAGGACGCCGAAGAGGAGGGTGGGGACTTCGCCTGCTCGTCGCGCTTCTTGCCTTCCCGGTAGTTCTTGCTGCGGTAGTCGGTGATGTAAAACCCGCTCCCCTTGAAGAGAAAGCCCGACCCGCTGCCCAGCAGCCGCTTCAACTTGCCTTTCTTGCAGCGCGGGCACTTCGTCAGCGGCTTGGCGGTGATGGGCTGGGAGGCTTCGTGGATTTTTTTACACGATTGGCACTGGTATTCGTAGGTCGGCATCTCCTGTGATCCTCTTGCTGGCGTCGTTACGGTTTCCCCCGGTCCTTCAGCCGCGAGAAAAACGAGCGGCGGATCGGATACGCATCCTCGCCGATTGTTTTGGCCATCTCCTCCGCGAGCTGCCGCTGCTTGGCGGTGAGGTTCGTCGGTGTTTCCACGTTCACCCGCACCAGCAGGTCCCCGGGGCGGCCGGTGTGGACGTCGTCCAGCCCCTTGCCGCGCACTCGGAACACCGAGCCGCTCTGCGTGCCGGCGGGAATCTTCATCGCCACGCGGCCGGTCAGCGTCGGCACGTCCACCTCGGCTCCCAGCGCGGCCTGGGACAACTGGATGGGGTACTCGACCAGCAAGTTCGAACCGTCCCGATGGAACACCGGGTGCGGCTGGACGTGGACCAGGACGTATAAATCGCCGCGCTGCCGCGTGCCGCCTTCGCCTTCCCCGCTGATCCGCAGCCGCATGCCGCTCTCAATGCCGGCCGGCACGCTCACTTCAATCTTGCGCTCGACCGACGTGCGGCCGTTGCCGCGGCAGGCCGTGCACGCCTTGGTCAGAACACCGCCCTGCCCTTGGCATTTGGGGCACGTCCGCGCGATCACCATGAAGCCGGCCGATTGGCGGATCTGCCCGCTGCCGCGACAGGTCGCGCAGGGGGCGCGCGTCCCGCCTTCCCCGCGGCAGGTGGAACAGATTTCCCGCCGCGGCACGGTGATCGTCTTTTTCGCTCCGCGGGCGGCGTCCTCAAACGACAAGACCAACTCGTATTCCAAGTCGGCGCCGCGCCCATTCCGGCGAGGCGACGACGCGCCGCCGCCGCCGAAGCCGAACAGCCCGCCCAAGAGGTCCTCGAAGACCGATGCGCCGCCGCCCATCCCCTCGAAGATGCTGGAGAAGTCGGCGTTGCGGAAGATGTCTTCCGTGGAGTAGCGCTGGTCAAATCCGGCATGGCCGTACTGGTCGTAGACCTGCCGCTTCTGCGCGTCGGAGAGCACCGCGTAGGCTTCGGAGATTTCCTTGAACTTCTCCTCAGCCTCTTTCTTCTGCTCCGGCGGCACGCGGTCGGGATGGTGCTTGAGCGCCAGCTGGCGGTAGACGCGCTTGACCTCGTCCACCGACGAGCCCTTCGCCACGCCCAGGATGTCGTAATAGTCCCGCTTCGTCACCGCCATCTCAAGCTAGCAAACAAGTGTCAGACACTTTAAGTGTCAGACACTTGTTTGAATCATCCCGCTTCGTCACCGCCATGCGTTACTTATCGTCGTCCTTGACCTTGAACTCGGCGTCCATGACGCCGCCGTCCGGGCCGCTTGACTTGTCGGCGGGTTCCTCAGCGGCGGACTGCGGTTGCGCTGCGCCGCCGGCCGCGGGGCCGGAGGGCTGCGCTTTCTTGTACACTTCCTCCGCCAGCTTGTGCGAGGACTCCACCAGCTCGTCGGTGGCCGTCTTGATGCGGCCGGCCTCGTCGCTCTTGAGCGCCTCTTTCAGGGCCGAAAGCTTGCTTTCGATTTTCTGCCGGTCCTCGGCGTTCAGCTTGTCGCCCAGCTCCTTCAGGCTCTTCTCGGTCGAGTAGGCCAGCGAATCGGCTTGGTTCTTGGCCTCGGCCAGCTCCTTGCGCTGCTTGTCCTTCTCCGCAAACTGCTCGGCCTGCTTGACCATCTTCTCAATCTCATCGGGCGCCAGCTTCTTGGGCGCGCTGATCTTGATGGACTGCTCCTTCTTCGTGCCCAAGTCCTTCGCCGAAACGTGCACGATGCCGTTGGCGTCAATGTCAAAGGCCACCTCGATCTGCGGCACGCCGCGAGGCGCGGGCGGAATGCCCACGAGGTCAAAGCGACCCAGCTCCACGTTGTCCTGGGCCATCTGCCGTTCGCCCTGCAGCACGCGCACGGTCACCGCCGGCTGGTTGTCCGCCGCGGTCGAGAAGACCTGGCTCTTGCGGGTCGGGATGGTGGTGTTGCGCTCGATCAGCTTGGTGAACACGCCGCCCATCGTCTCGATGCCTAAGGACAACGGTGTCACATCCAGGAGCAGCACGTCCTTGACGTCGCCCTTGATGACCGCCGCCTGCACGGCCGCCCCCAGCGCCACGCATTCCATCGGGTCCACGCCGCGCTCCACCTTCTTGCCGACGGTTTCCTCGACGAACCGCTGCACGATCGGCATGCGGGTCGGGCCGCCGACCATGATGATCCGGTCAATGTCCTTGGGGGTCAGCTTGGCGTCGGACAGCGCCCGCTGGACCGGCCCGCGGCAGCGCTCGATGATCGGCCCCACCAGCTTCTCCAGCGTGGCCCGTGTCAGCTTCATCGTCAGGTGCTTGGGGCCGTTGGCATCCGCGGTGATGAACGGCAGGTTGAGGTCCGTCTCCACCACGTTGGACAGCTCGATCTTGGCCTTCTCCGCCGCCTCGCGGATGCGCTGCACCGCCATCTTGTCGTTGCGCACGTCAATGCCGGATTCTTTCTTGAACTCCGTGGCGATGTGGTCAATCAGGGCGTTGTCCATGTCGGTGCCGCCCAATTGCGTGTCGCCGTTGGTCGCCTTGACCTCAAACACCCCTTGGGCCATGTCCATGATCGTCACGTCCAGCGTCCCGCCGCCCAGGTCGAACACCAGCACCTTCTGCTCTTTGCCGGCCTTGTCCAACCCGTAGGCCAAGCAGGCCGCGGTCGGCTCGTTGATGATGCGCAACACCGTCAAGCCGGCGATCTCGCCGGCGTCTTTGGTGGCGGTGCGCTGATTGTCGTCGAAGTAGGCCGGACAGGTGATCACCGCCTCGCTCACCGGCTCGCCGAGATACGCCTCCGCATCCCGTTTGACCTTCTGCAGGATGAATGCCGAGATCTGCTGCGGCGTGTACTCCTTGCCGTGGATGTGGAACTTGTGGTCCGTGCCCATCTTCCGCTTGGCGGCGATCACGGTCCCTTCCGGGTTGGTGGCCGCCTGGCGCCGGGCCGGCTCGCCGACGAGCAGCTGCCCGTCCTTGGTGAGCGCCACGTACGATGGGAACGCTTTCCCGCCGACGGACGTGCCTTCCGCCGAGGGCACGATGGTCGGCCGGCCGTGCTCCATCACGGCGCAGGCCGAGTTCGACGTCCCAAGATCAATCCCGATGATTTTTGCCATGTGAGTTCCTCCTTCACGACGTTTCTTGTTGCGATGCGTCTGCGGTATCTGCTGCGGCGTGTTTGGCCACCCTCACCATCGCCGGGCGGAGTACCTTGCCGTGCATCATATAGCCCACTTGCACTTCCTCGGCTACGGTGCCGTCCGCCTGTTTGCCCGTGGCGTCCACCTGCCCCACCGCTTCGTGGCGGCTGGGGTCAAACCGCTCCCCCACGGTGGCAATCCGCTTGACGCCCTCCTTCTCCAGCACGCCCAGCAGCTGCCGGTAAATCAAATGCACGCCTTTGATGACCGCGTCGGGATTGGACTGCTTGTCCACGGCGACCAGCGCCTGGCCGAGGCTGTCCACAATCGGCAGCAATTGCCGCACCACGGTGTCCGCCGCGTAGCGGGTGAACTCCTCTTTCTCCCGCTGCACGCGCTTCTTGGTATTCTCCAGGTCCGCCAGTTGGCGGATGTACTGTTCGGCCTTGTGGGCCTGGTCCAACAGCCGCTGGTGCTCCTCGAAGGAGAGCGTCACGGTCTTCGGCTTCGGCTTCGGCTCAGCCGCCGGCTCAGGCTGCTGAGGAACGGGTTTGTGTTCGCTCATGCCTCAGCCCCCGCCTCCCATCGCGCCATCGTCAAGGAAACCAATTGGGCCATGTGCTCGGTCAAAGCGCGCGTGCGGCGGTAATCCATCCGCTTCGGGCCGAGCACGCCGATCCCGCCGACCACCGCCTGATGGTGGCGAAAGGGCGAGAGCACGTAGCTCCAGTCCTCCACCCCGGACAACCCCAGCTCCTGGCCGATGCGCACGCGCGTGCCTTCGCGCGCCAGGTCCTGCCGGATCAGCTCGCGCAGCAGGTCGGGTGCGTCCAGGTAGTCGAACAGTTGCTGCACCTTGTGCGGGTCGCGGCGCGCTTCCGGCGCCGCAAACAAATTGAACAGGCCTTCAATGAAGAACCGCTCTTCAGGCTCGGTGGCCAACACGACCTGCAGGATGTACAGGGAGCGCTTCACCAGGTAATACAACGAATCGTTCACCGCCAGCAGGCGCCGCTCCAAGGACGAGAGCCATTCCTGCGTCGGCAGGCCGACGAGCTCGGCGTTCAAAAAGTGCGCCACCGCCCCGACCTCGTCGCGGTTCAGCGGCTCGTGCACCTCCACCATATGGGAGGCGACCAGCGCTTCCTGGCCCACCAGCACGCAGAGCAACCTGTGCGTCCCGACCGGCACGAGCTCAATCTGCCTCACCGTCGTGTGCTTCACGGTGGGCGCGATCACGAACGCGGCCTGCCCGCTCAGCTTGGAGAGCATATCGCTGACGCGATGGAAGTAGGCCTCCGCTTCCAACTGCTGCAAGACCTGGATCGCTTCACCGAGCCGGCCGGATTCTTCGGCGGAGAGCCGCATCGCCTCCATCAAGCTGGTGATGTAGTACCGGTAGCCCCGGTCCGTCGGCACCCGCCCGGCGGAGGTGTGCGGCTGCTCCAAGAACCCGGCCTCTTCCAGCTCCGCCATGATGTTGCGGATGGTGGCCGGGCTCAGGTTCTCGCGCAGCTTGCGGCTGATCAGCTCTGACCCCACCGGCGACGCGGTGGTCACATAGACTTCGATCACCGCTTCGAGGATATCGTTTCTTCTTTGCTCAAAGTCACTTACAGTCATCATCATCTCTCGGTTAGCACTCATATACCATGAGTGCTAATGGTAGAGTAGAGGAAAAATATCCTCGTGTCAAGCGGAGGAACCGGCGGGCAGCTTCAACATGCGCTGGATCGTGGCGAGCAGCTCATCAATGCCCTCCCCCTTCAGCGCCGACACCGGCACAGCCGGCAGGAGTTCGGTTTCCAACCGCGCCAGCACGTGGGGATGCTCGACGCGGTCGATTTTGTTCAGCACCGTCACCATCGGCTTCTCCGTCAGAGCGAGCGTCTGCAGGACTTCCCGCACCGCCTCGGCATGTTCCATGACCAATGGGTCATTCACATCCAGCACGTGCAGCAACAGCTCCGCATCCTGCGCCTCTTCCAGCGTGGCTTTGAACGCTTCCACCAAGTGGTGCGGCAGCCGGTGGAGAAACCCCACGGTGTCCGTGACGACGATCCATTGCCCCGAGGCGAACCGCAACCGGCGGGCCAGAGGATCCAACGTGGTGAACAGCCGGTTTTCCACCACGGTGCCCGCCTTGGTCAGCCGGTTGAGCAGCGTGCTCTTGCCGGCGTTGGTGTAGCCCACCAAGGCCACGACGGGCAACCCCACTTCTTTGCGCCGCTGCCGCGTGGCGTCGCGGCGGCTCGCCATTTTTTTCAGCTCGTCCGTCAACCGGCTGATGCGCTGGCGGATGCGCCGCCGGTCCACCTCAAGCTTCTGTTCCCCAGGGCCGCGCGTGCCGATGCCGCCGCCCAGCCGTGACAGCGCGACCCCCTGCCCGACCAGCCGCGGCAGGAGGTAACGCAATTGCGCCAGCTCAACCTGCACTTTCCCTTCCTGCGACTTGGCGCGCTGCGCGAAGATGTCCAGGATGAGCTGCGTGCGGTCAATCGTCTTGATGCCGACGGCCTCTTCGATGTTGCGCTGCTGGGCCGGCGAGAGCTCCTGATTCAGGATAGCCACGTGGGCCTGCTCGGTGGCCGCGGTTTTCGCCAGCTCTTCGAGCTTGCCCTTGCCCAAAAAAGTCGCCGACACCGGCTCGTGGCGCCGCACGCTGACTTCGGACGCCACACGGCAGCCGGCCGAGGTCGCCAACTCGCGCAGCTCGTTCGCCTCGTCTTCGATCGGCCAGAGCGCTCCGCGCACAAAGCGCCGCTCCAGCTCAATGGTGACCAGCAACGCTCGTTCGGCATTCGCCAAGGGACTCATGACCACCTCATGGTGAGGAACGCGAACAGCAACTTACACGCGGGAGAGATGCTTCCACGCGGCGGATGTTGGAGCGGACGGCGGAAAAGACGCGCGAGAGATCGCCTCGCACACGCGCTCGGCGGCGCGGCCCGGCGCGTCATCGGCGGAGATCGTCACCCATGCCAATCCTTCGACGGCCCGAAACCAGATGAGCTGCCGCCGGGCATAGTTGCGCACCTGCTGCTGCCACAGCGCCATCGTCTCATCGCGCGAGCGTTCTCCGGCGAGATACGCGTTCACGTGGCGCAGGCCGTGCACCTGGCCGGCGGTATGGCTGAGGCGCAGCGTCCCCACCTGCCGGGCTTCCTCCAGCACGCCCTCGTCATCCAGCATGCGCACGACGCGCCGGTTGATCCGCTCGTACAGCTCGGCGCGCTCGCGGGTCAGCCCGATCACTCGGATCGTCACCGCCGGGCCGGCCGTGCGTTCCCAAAAGTTGGAGAGCGGCTCGCCGGTGGATTCGTACACTTCCATCGCCCGCACCACCCGCCGCGCGTCATTGGGATGCACCACCTTCGCCGCGCGCGGGTCCACGCGCGTGAGCCGCGCGTGCAAGGCCGCGGCTCCGCCATCTTCGACTTGCTGCCAGAGCGCCTGGCGCACCTCCGGCCGTCCCGGCGGCGCTTCGCACAATCCATGGGTCAGCGCCTTGAGATACAACCCGGTGCCGCCGACGAGCAGCACCGCCCGCCCCCGCGCCTGCATCCCGCGAATCGCTTCCAGCGCTGCGCTGCGATACTGCCCCACGCTGAACGATTCGGTCGGCTCCACGATATCGAACAGGTGATGCGGCACGGCCGCGCGCTGGGCTGGCGTAGGTTGCTGGCTCAGCACCGGCATCCGCCGGTAGACCTGCATCGAATCGCAATTGACGATCTCCGCGTTCAACCGTGTAGCGAGCTCAATGGACACATCCGTCTTGCCCGTCGCCGTGGGGCCCATCAGCGCGATGATCGGCGCGGCGCTCATGCGGCCACCTCGCCGAAGAGCGTGTGCGGCAGCGCCCGGGTGATCCGCACCGTGACCAGCCGCTCCGCCAGCTCGGCATCGCCCGTCACGACCACGCCGTGATTCCCGCGTGTCCGGCCAAACATCTGCCCCGGCCGCTTGGCCTGGCCTTCGATCAACACCTCAACTTCGCGCCCCTCGAACCGCTGTAGCCGCTTCTGCGAAATCTCATCCTGTAGCGTCAGCAGCGTCTGGTTGCGGGCCTCTTTCACCTCGCGCGGCACGTCGTCCTCCCGCGCCGCCGCATCGGTGCCAGGCCGGGGCGAATACTTGAAGATAAACGCGCTGTCGTACTCCACCTCACGCATCAGCCGCGCGGTCTGCTCGAAATCGTCATCCGTCTCGCCTGGGAAGCCGATGATAATATCCGTGGAGAGGCTGATGTCCGGCACCAGCTCGCGCAACCGACTCACCTTGTCCAGATACGCCTCGCGCGTGTAGCCTCGCCGCATCGCCCGCAGCAGGCGGTTGGAGCCGGACTGCACCGGCAGGTGCAGCCAGTCGCACACGCTCCGGCAGTCGCGCATCGCTTCAAAGAGCCGCTCGTGCGCATCAAAGGGATGGCTCGTCGTAAACCGCAGCCGCTTCACGTTCGTCCGGCGGTCAATCAACCGCAGCAGCGTCGGAAAATCCAACAGCGTCTCCGGATCTTCCTCCAGCAGCCGCAGCCGCCCCAGCGGTCCCTTGTATCCCGTCCCATCCGGAAACCGCTTGCCGTAGGAGTTCACGTTCTGCCCCAGCAGGGTGATGTCCTGATAGCCGGCCTCCACCAACCGCGCGATCTCGTGAATGATCTCCTCCGCCGGGCGCGACACTTCCTGCCCTCGCGTCTTCGGCACGATGCAGTAGGTGCACGATTTGTCGCAGCCTTCCATGATGGTGACGAACGCGCCCACCCCGGGACGCCGATACTCCCCTGCCGGCTTCTGCTCCAGCGGGCGGAAGGCACGGCCCACCGCCATCACCTTGCCGCGCTGCCGCTTTTCGTGAATCTCCGCCAGCAAGTACGGCAGGTCATACAACTCCGCCGGCCCCGCCACCAGGTCCACCTTCGGCAGCCGCTTGAAGATCGCGTCTTGGTGCAGCTTGGCCATGCAGCCGATGATCCCCAGCACCAGCTCCGGCCGCTCGCGCTTGAGGACGGAGAGCTCGCCCATCTTTCCGAAGGCGCGCTCCTCGGCATGTTCCCGCACCGAGCAGGTGTTGAGCAGGATCACGTCCGCCTGCTCCGGCGCCTGGGCGATCTCATACCCCTGCGCCGTCAGCATCCCGAGCACTTCCTCGGAATCCCGCTCATTCATCTGGCATCCATAGGTTTGAAGGAATACGGTCTTGCTATTCATGGAAATAGTATTGTGTCACCGGAATTCGTGCTTCGTGGTAGGCGGTTGATCTTTTATCCTTCATTTTAAGTTTGCCTTAAATCTTGAATAATCAGGAGCCAGGTATTTTTCAAACTGAGGTTTGCAGTATTCAATCTTCTTGCTAGTGGCCTTATCAGTTCGAGTTCCATTGAACCAAATACTGCGGTTGCCGACATTCTTTCCTGACTTGTTTTGGACGCACTCCTTGAGAAACTCTGCTGACGACATAATCCAGGTCAAGCCCATCCGCTCGGAGTAAAACAAAAACCAATAATTCGGACGCAGCTCGTGTCTCATCGCAGCGAAAAGCGCTGCATCGCCTAATTTAACGTCCTTTGATCGTGCCTTGATCTGTACCGCCAAGAAAGTTCCATCGTCCCGCCGTATCACCGCATCAATAGCGTCGTCATCTACCAACGGCACGTAGACATCAAGCCCTTCTTTCAACATCTGACCGATGATCCAGTACTCCATCCGCTTGCCGAAACCTGCTGAGTGCCTGAAAGGGTGCGCCATATTTATGCGGTTGATCTCCGCTTAGCACGTTCCACCGCTGCGTCTACCCAATCGCCGATATTTTCGTAGCCATCATCAAGAAGCCAGTCGTAAGTTTTTATCCCAGTATATTTCCCGTCAAATGGGTTGCTCCCCTTCGAGTCCTTGTACCCGTAACGATCTTCGATATTGTG
The DNA here is from genome assembly GCA_023247215.1 of Candidatus Omnitrophota bacterium. Classification (GTDB taxonomy): domain Bacteria; phylum Omnitrophota; class Gorgyraeia; order Aquiviventales; family Aquiviventaceae; genus JACPRA01. The sequence continues at coordinate 18,230 of JAHFGX010000015.1, read as the reverse complement.
GATGTACACACCAATGAGGCCGTTTCCTCTTTCCCAACTCTTTTCGATTTCGTACTCCACGTACTCACGCTCGGATGTCTCAGCGCCAATCAATACCACGGTTACGGATGTGCCTTTCAAGCCATCGTTGATGAGACGTTTGATGGCCTCATCTCCATTTTTTCTTGCCTCTTCCAAAAGAGATGAGTCAAGAAAGCCTGCGGATTCAAAACCCTCAACGACATTGGAGTTCCTGACAACATTTACCCTCCAGATATCCCGTTGGTAGTGGAAGGCGAAGTATGCGCGGCGAGCCATGATGATCTATCCAAGTAGTTTTGCTGCAATCAGAGCGGATAAAACAACCACTCCATGAAAATACAGCAGAGTGTTTGGTTTTTTTCCAATACCAAAAGTTGTTTCCAACATGGATGGCGTCGATGACAGATAGGGCGCTATGTTCATCGAAAAGAACTCTTCATCCTTTTCCTTTTGCTTCACGCGAACAGCGTCGAATAACTTCCGAAATAGCCTCTCCTGCCATAGAAAATACCCATCTAGAATCCAAAACGCTAATGCGGGCAGTAAGGCCGCAAGCGCAAACTTGCCATTACTTTTATCGACCGAAATTGCGATCAAGGCACTTACAAGAGCTACAGACCACCCCTTCATGGCGAATGAGTTGCCAGCCAGCCGATTGACTATCCCTTGAATCATTTCCAAGTGCTTTATCTTCTTCTCGTCGTTATCCATATCACACCGTGTGCACGTAATTGCATGCTTTGCAGGTTAAGTTTTTCCAGATCATTTCCTGAGGATTCTCAATCAGGTGCGCCTGGTTCACAGCCTGTTGATACGCTTCTTCGATCCATCTTCTTAGAGTTTCCGCGCTGGTCGGCCAATCATAATACCTGGCGTAGGAATTGGTTGGCTTTTGATAAATGTAATTTTTTGAGAACCTATCTGGAAGCGTGTGCCAGATCGCGTTCCCAGCAGAATCTTTTACGGGCGTAACGGCCAGACCCAGCATCCCATTTGGGATACCATTCGATGACTGCCGCAAGGAACTCTTTATTTCCCAATCAACATACTTGCGGCTGTGCGTGCACGGGCCGATCACCACGATCGTCACAGTGGTATCTTTAATATACCTCTCTCTAATTGCTGAAATTATGTACTCTGGATTGTCGCTATCAACAAAAATATCTTCATCCATCACACCCACAACGCTGGGAATAAAAACCCCTATTCCTGGCTGACCATAGCTTGTCACAAGATGATCAACCCAGGGTTTATCGCCCTTAAAATACGAAATAAAAACCTTTCGCCGTATTGCGCTACCCGCGAGAAGCGCGTTTCTTAAAAATGGATTGTATCCCTGAGCTGACATTATTTTCCTCCTACGAACTCGCCTGGGCAGGCTCGGTTAAGGTACCGGGTACCGAGGGGACGGGTTGCATGGTCGACGTGTCCCTTTCGTACCCGGTACGGAATCCTGAAAGAAGGTTACGACGGGCTGTAATTCCTTCCCTATTTTCCTTTGAGATTTCGCAGGATGGCAATTGGCAGACCAAACACGAGCATATACACAAAGGGGTCCAGAACAAGCGGAACCCAAAACCATCGTTGGATCGTCCTCGGATCGGGCAACAGCAGTAAGCCGATCAACCCATAAATACATGCTGGAGTAAACGAAGAGTGTTTGGTCGTTTTCTTCAGCAGCACCGCCACAATATAACCCAGTTGCACGATCGTGATGTACGCCCATAGGGCTAAAAATATTCCGCTTACAACCCACCGAGTCATCGTCATCAGCCAGACCTCCAGAACTCAACGAAACATCGGGGCGGTTCTCCTGTGACAGGTGGACGCCAACAGTTCATGCGCTACGTCGCAGCCAGCACCAGCCGAAAGCTTTCCGTCAGCGCCTCGAACACCTGGTTGACATCCTCGGCAACCGCCTGTCGGGGTAGTTCGGAAAGTCCAGGCATTCGACTACTCTGGGCAGCCGTAGGTTTGCATGAAAACAGATTTCGTCATGGCAAGACCATTATACCGTCGGAGAATGAAGAGGAGCTACTGCAAACCAATATCAGACAGGCGAGTGCACGAACGAACGAGGGCTTGCTCAGAATGTTATAGATGAACGTGGGAGGCGGAAAGACGCACCACTTTGCCGTTGCGCCAGACCACCAGCGGAAGACCGAAACGCCGATGGTCCTCAACGACTTTTTTGACGGCTCGACGCATGGCCCGGACTGCAAGCGTTCCAAGTGATGGAGCATGCTTCTTCGTTTTAGGCATGTGATGATCCCTGATGCTGACTCATATGAGTATACAGGTTTGGATCCAACACGGCTAGTTCCCCGTGTTCTTGTCTGGCCACTAACACCGGTGGAATGCCAGAGCTGTTAAACAGATACCACGAGTCCGCCAGTTGTTGGTAGTAATGAAAGAAGTTATACGTGCTCCGGCGAAATCGGCGGCGAACTGTCTCCGCCGGAATCTCATGGCCGCCCATCCGTACTCGGTTGGCGATACGACCCAATGCCAACTCGACCGTTGGAATCCAGAGAAAGAATACATGAACCTGATACCCTTGCCGTTTGGCTTGCTTCAGAAAGCTGATGTAGGTTTTCCCCGCAAGCGTCGTTTCAAACGCAAACGTCTCGTTGGCCTTAGCCAATTCACGAATTTGCTCAAGGAGCAGCTTCCCGGATTTGATCAACATCGTTCCGGGCGCAAAGGGTGCTAAACCCTGCGCGATGAGATCAGCGTTGATGAACTTAGTGCACTTAGCGTACGAGGGCAGGAACTCCTTCGCAAACGTTGTTTTTCCCACCCCATTGGGCCCAGCGATCACATAAAGGTCAGGCATCAAACCAATCGTCACCAAACCACTTCGCCACTGCATACCCCTGCGCCGTCAGCATCCCAAGCACTTCCTCGGAATCCCGCTCATTCATCTGACACCCGTAGGTTTGCAGAAAAATGGTTTTGCTCATATCGGGATCGTCCTTACTGCAAACTTATGGGTGATGCCGAGAAGCGGTCGAGGCCGTAGGCCGAGATCCGCGACGAGGTAACAGCCGGAGGACCCTTCCACATTTAGCTTAGAGCCCATTTCCGTATCGACGCCGTAGGCGGAGAACTCCAACGAGGTAACATCCGTACGTAATAATCGCAAGACGTTTCTTCATCGCAAAACTACTTGTCCTTCATTTACCAGACACCACGTGTCCGGCACCTTGACATTATCTTACATTAAGATCAATTTCTTGCCGCTGCGCAGTTGGCACTAAGCCCATATCAAAGAACATTCGTCGTGGAACGCCTTGATCCATCCCTATATATTTCGTCTGGGTGTATTGACCAGGTAGGACTGGGTACGCGATGATTGTTATTGGATCCACAGAGGTGATACGGGTTCCTCCGTACAACAGACCAACCCATTCTGATCGGTACATCCTAGGCAATACTATAGTCAGCGGCGTGTTTCCCTCATAGCCTCCATTAACCTCAATTTTTACGCCGGGGGGATCTGATTCGATCAACGTTGGATAGAACCATTGGGTGTAGTTTGAAGGGGCAGTTGCACAGCCACTGATTACTACCGTAAATAAAAAGACTAGAGCGGTTGACCTATGAGCCATCTCGAGCCTCCCTGACTTTTTCCTTCAGGAATTCCGGGGACCCATTGTCCCTCGAATTCAGGATTTTTTCATCACCTGCCCAGAAACAGCTCCCTCGCCTCTCGTCAGGGTTAAGGTACCGGGTACCGAGGGGACGGGTTGCATGGTCAACGTGTCCCTTTCGTACCTGGTACGGAATCCTGAAAGAAGGTTACGACGGGCTGTAATTCCTTCCCTATTTTCCTTTGAGATTTCGCAGGATGGCAATTGGCAGACCAAACACGAGCATATACACAAAGGGGTCCAGAACAAGCGGAACCCAAAACCATCGTTGGATCGTCCTCGGATCGGGCAACAGCAGTAAGCCGATCAACCCATAAATACATGCTGGAGTAAACGAAGAGTGTTTGGTCGTTTTCTTCAGCAGCACCGCCACAATATAACCCAGTTGCACGATCGTGATGTACGCCCATAGGGCTAAAAATATTCCGCTTACAACCCACCGAGTCATCGTCATCAGCCAGACCTCCAGAACTCAACGAAACATCGGGGCGGTTCTCCTGTGACAGGTGGACGCCAACAGTTCATGCACTGCGTCGCAGCCAGCACCAGCCGAAACCCCTCTGCCAGGCTTCCAGCACCTGACACAAATTCCTCTGCAAAAATCGTCAGAGCAACCATCAAGCTCGCCGCGAACAGCACACACCTATGAATTAGTCGCCGCATAATATCTCTCCAGGGCCACCGGCAACCCCTCAGCCAGGGCCTGGAAAACCAGCAGGGTGTCCGCTGACATCCCTGCCCAGCCTGGCTCCGAAAGTTCTAGGTTCTCGGAACAACGGCCAGCCGTAGGTCCCGACGCGGTGACCTTACTGCGCCTTCTGATAGGTCCCCACCAACTCGGCGTGAGCGAGGATGCGGCCCTTCATGGCGGCCTCGAGCTGTTTCTTGGTGGGCTTGTCCAGGCCTGTGAGCATCGTATCCAGGGCGTACAGCTTATGGACGTAACGGTGCCGCCCCACCGGTGGGCACGGCCCACCATACCCCGTCCGCTTCCAGTCGTTGAGCCCGAACCGCACCTCCGGCGCCAGATCGCCGGCCGACGCCGTTTCCGGAATGGCTGTGACCGTGGGCGGGATGTTGTACACGACCCAGTGGACCCACGTCATCTTGGGCGCCTTCGGGTCCGGCGCATCCGGGTCATCCACGATCAGCACCAGGCTGCGCGTCCCCGGCGGCACGCCGGTCCATGCCAGCGGCGGCGAGAGATCCCGCCCCAAACAGGTGTACTGCACCGGAATTTCTCCCCCGTGAGAGAACGCGCTCGATGTCAGCGTGAGCGCCATCTTCGCCTCCACGTTCGGCTGGACCAGCGTCCACAACACCAACGCTCCCATCAGCCATCCTGTGCTCCGGCTGATTCTATCGGCGACCGTCATCACTCGTGCTCAACCCGAATCGCTACAGTGGGACGCTAAGGCGGATGTTGGGCGGATCGTCGTCTCGGCGCGGCTTCGCAGCTCGCCGGCGGCGGGCTCCGAGATCAATGACGGACCCCCCGCCTTCGACTCGAACCCACTGCCCGCCCATGTAGACTTCCTTCACGCGGCCCCGGCGTCGCTGAGAGGGCTGCTGGCGGCGGGCGCCGGGACGCGACGATGGCTGCGGTTTCGGAGCGGGCGCCGCCGCAGGCGCGGGACCGGCTTGGGGGCTCCGGACTGCCGGCGGAGCGGATGAGCGTCCTCTTCCTCTCCCGCCGCGCCGGTGCCGGCGTCGCTGTGGTCCTGCAGGCGCATTCGGCGCGACCGGCCCACCACCCACCGGAGCGGCCGCGCTCGCCTCCGGCGCAGCCGGCGTGATGGCGGGCGGCTGCGCACTTGCCACTGGCGGTGCTGCGGGTAATTCGGATGAACGAGTAGGGCGCAATCCTCGACCATGGCGGCCCCGGCCGCCGCGCCGCCCTCGCCGAACGGCTGGCGAGGGCGCATCAGCAGCCGCCTCGCGAAGCTCGATCTGATAGCGCTGCGCGGCCTGCTGCAGGACGGCTTCTGAGAGCGACCCGGCGCTGGATACCTCGCGCCAAAACTCGCTCAAGCCGGGCGGCGACACCCAGGCCACCTGCAGCGTTCCGGTGCCGGTATTGCGCAGGGTGTGCCAGATGCCGCGGGGCACGTGCAGGATCGTCCCAGGGACGACGCCGATCGCCCGATCATTCACGACCGCGCGGCCTTGCCCCTTATACGCGACCAGCACCACGTCCTCATCGAGCAGCCGGTACGTGGGCAGTTCCTCGCCCGGCGGAAGCGTGAGGGTGCCGGCGGCACACGCCGCGCCGGCGCGGGGATCAACGAGCATCGTGACCTTCATGGACGGCACACCATCCGGAGACACCTCATCGTGTTAGACCTCCCCCGCATGAGGCGCCACGCGGCGGCGGTCGGCCTTGATCTGCGTGCGGTGATGCTTGGCTTCCAGCATCTTTTCCTTGGCGCGGCGCGAGCGCCGGCGTTTCTGCCGGCGGATCTTGGAGATGCGCTGCGCCTCTTCGCTCAGGCGCCCGAGCCGCTGGGCTTCCAGCCGGTCCAGCAGCACGCGGCGGGCCAGGAACCGGTTCAAGACTTGGAGCCGCTCGCGCTGGCAGCGCACCTCCAGGCCGCTGGGCCGGTGGCGCAGGATGACGCACGTGGACACCTTGTTGGTCCGCTGGCCGCCGGGGCCCGACGATCGGATGAACCGCTCCTCCAAATCGCCTTCGCTCACACCCAACCGCCGCATGCGGTCGGCCAAGGCCGCCTGCTTCGCGGCCGAGACCGGAAAACTTCCCATCACGCTCATCCTTCACCGTGACCCATGGCGTTCGCGCATCGCCTGCCTATTATACCGCGCTCATGCGGGTGAATGTCTCGTCATAGCGGCGGAGGAGCCCTTCTCGAATGGAGCCCGGGGCATATCGGATCGCCGGCACCCCGCAGGCGTCCATCCACGTCAACAGGGCGAGGCTCGTCGGCAGGACCAGGTGTTCGCGGCGCGGATCCAGCCCGCGCATCCGGACGCGTTCCCGCGCCGTGGAAGAGGAGAGCCATGCCACGATCTCTGCCAGCGTCCGGCGATGGATGGACAGGCGGGCCTCATCAGCCGGGAGGCGGCGTCGCGCGCGCCAATACGACGCCAGCAACAATTGGCGGATCATTGCGGAACCGCCGAGCGCCACCCGACACCGATGCCGGCGCACCGCCTTCGCGACCGGCTTCCACGCGCCGCGGAGATGCTCCGTCAATGCCGCCAGCTCGTTCGGCCGTGGTGGATCATGCCGGAGAAACTGCTGGGCCAGCCGTGCGCTGCCCAGCGGCACGCTGCGCGCGTAGCGCAGGCGCCCGGACGCGGCACAGACGACTTGCGCGCTTCCTCCGCCGATGGCAATGAAGGCCGCCGGCGACCGAAACCGATGAGCCGTCCAGGCGCCAAGATAGTTCAGCCGAGCTTCTTCCCGCCCGCTGATCACCCGCAGGGGCACGTGGAGCCGCCGGCGAACCTGCCGGACAAACCCCGCGCCATTCTCAGCCTCCCGCACCGCGCTGGTGGCCACCGCCTCAATCCGGTCCACGTTCCAGCGCGTCAGGATGGCCGCGTAGCGCGCGAGCACGCGGAACGCCCGACGCTGGGCCGCCATCGTCAGGCGGCCGCGCACGAGCCCGCCCTCCCCCAGCTGTGCCAGCTCCTGCGCCTTCAGCCGAACGCGGACACCCCCGCGCCGGTCCAGCTCGCCGATGAGCACGTGGATGGAATTCGTGCCGACGTCAAGCACGCCGATCATCATGTGCGGGCGCGCGCCGATGGCGCTGCGTCACTCGCCGGCCAGCCGGTGCTTGATGGTATGGCCGCGCACCAGATAGTACACGTCCTCGGCGATGTTCGTGGCATGGTCCGCGATGCGCTCCAGGTGTCGGCCGATCAGAATGAGGTCCACGGCGCGCGTAATGGTCTTGGGATCCTGGGTCATGTAGACCAGCAGCTCGTGATAGACCTGGTCATTGAGATGGTCCACCTCGTCGTCGCGGCGGCAGATCGCGCGGGCCAGCTCCGCGTCCTGATTGACGAACGCATCCAACGCATCCTTTAACATCTGCTGGGCCAGCACCGCCATCTTCGGAATATCAATCAACGGCTTCAGCAATGGCTCCTTCAAGAGATCCAGCGTACGCTCGCTGACGTTCACCGCTTGGTCGCCGACCCGCTCCAAATCATTGACGATCTTGAAGATCATCGCGATAAACCGAAGGTCTTTGGCTTCGGGCTGATAGCGGGCCAGAAGCCCCAGGCAGGTGTCCTCGATCTCCACCTCAAGCTGGTTGATAGCCACGTCGTCCTGGATGACGGCCTGCGCCAGCGCGGCCTGGCGGTCCACCAGGGCCTTGATGGCCCGGCCGATGCTCTGCTCCGCCATGCCGGCCATGCCGACGAGCCGTTCCTTCAGATGCTTCAGCTCTTCGTCGAAGCGACGCTCCATTATCCGAACCTCCCGGTAATGTAGGCCTCTGTCTTGGGATCGCGCGGGTTGGTAAACAGGCGGTTGGTCGGCCCGAACTCCACCAACTCGCCCAGGAGCAGAAACCCGGCGGTGTCCGACACCCGAGCGGCCTGCTGCATGTTGTGGGTCACGATGACGATGGTGTAGTGCTCCTTCAGCGCATACAGGAGCTCTTCGATCTTGCCGGTGGCGATCGGATCCAGCGTCGAGCACGGCTCATCCAACAGGATCACCTCCGGTTTGATCGCCATCGCGCGGGCGATGCAGAGCCGTTGCTGCTCCTCAAGCGACAGCCGGAGGGCCGGCTGGTGCAGTCGGTCCTTCAGCCGGTCCCAGAGCCCAACCGCTTGGAGGCTCTGTTCGACGATCGCGTGGATCCGCCGCCCGGCGGCCAGCGCGTGAAGATGCAGGCCGAAGGCAATGTTCTCAAATGCCGAGAGGGGAAACGGATTCGGCCGTTGAAACACCATGCCCACGCGCTTGCGCAACGTCACCAGCGGCAGCGACGGATCCGCAATATCCTGGCCATCAAGAAGAATGCGTCCGCGCATCTGAACGGATTCAATGAGATCATTCATTCGGTTGAAACAGCGCAGGAGCGTCGATTTCCCGCAGCCTGACGGGCCGATGAGCGCGGTGATCTGGCGCGAAACAATGGACATCTGGATGCGCTTCAGAGCCTGGAAATCGCCATAATACAGATCCAAGTCCTGGACAATCAGCTTGGGCGCCTCGGTCGGCTTCATCCAACTCGCCCGGTAACATAATCATTCGTCCGCGGATCCCGCGGCGCCGTGAAGATGACATCGGTGCGGTCGAGCTCCACCAACTCGCCCATCAAGAAGAACGCCACCCGATCACTCACCCGCGCGGCCTGCTTCGTATTGTTCGTCACGAGCACGATCGTGTAGCGACTCTTCAGCTGCACCATGGTGTCCTCGACCTTCGCGGTCGAAATGGGGTCCAGGCCGGAACAGGGCTCATCAAACAGGACGATCTCCGGTTCCATGGCCAGCGTCCTCGCAATGCAGAGCCGCTGCTGCTGGCCGCCGGAGAGTGTCATCGCCGGGCGGTCCAGGCGATCCTTGGCCTCTTCCCATAACGAGGCAGCCCGCAAGCTGCGCTCCGTCAACTCCTCCAACCGCGTCCGGGTGCGTTCTCCGCGCAGGCGCGGCCCATACGTCACGTTCTCTCGAATCGACAGCGGCAAGGGGAGCGGCAGCGCGAAGACCATGCCGATCCGGTAGCGCACGTCTTGGCTGTCAAAGTCCCGGTAGAGATCTTTGCCATCAAGCGTGATCCGCCCGGCGCAGCGGAACGCCGGCACGAGTTCCGTCATGCGGTTCAAGCTCTGCAAGAAGGAGGTTTTTCCGCTTTGCGCCGGGCCGATAATCCCCAAGATTTCCCGTGGACGGATGTCCAGGTTGACCGCGCGCAGCGCCGGCACGGCACCGTACCACACCGACCAATCCTGGACATCGATCTGCGCGGTCGCCACACGAGCCGTCACTACCATTGGCGCTTCCTGCGAAATCGCGCTCGCAGCACCACCGCGAGCACATTGAGCGATAGCACCAACAGCAGCAGCACCAGCGCCGTGCCATACCGGTGGGCCTGAGGTATGTTCGGAATCTGCGTTGAGAGGACATAGAGATGATACGGCAGAGCCATGGCCTGGTCAAACACCGAGTGCGGCAGCCGTGGCACATAGAAAGCAGCCACGGTGAAGAGGATCGGCGCCGTTTCGCCGGCCGCACGGCTGATGCCCAAGATGGTCCCCGTCATGATCCCGGGGACGGCAAACGGCAGCACGGCGTGCCGGACCGTCTGCCACCGGCTGGCTCCCAACGAATGGCTGACTTCACGAAAACTTTGTGGAACACTGCGCAGGGCCTCCTCCGACGCCGTAATAATGACCGGCAGGGTCATGATCGCCAGCGTCAGGGCGCCGGCCAGCAGCGAGGTGCCGAATCGGCAGAAGATCACGAACAGCCCCAGGCCAAAGAGACCATAGACGACCGAGGGCACCCCCGACAGGTTCACGATCGCCAACCGGATGAACCGGTTCATCCAGTTGTCGCGGGCGTATTCGGTCAAGTAGATTGCCGCGGCCACCCCCATCGGCAACGCGAACACCACCGTCAGCCCGATCAGCTCCAAGGTCCCCACGATCGCCGGAAAGATCCCTCCGGCCCGCATCCCCCGGGCCGGCATGGTGGTGAGAAACTCCCAGCTGAGCCATGGCGCTCCGCGAATCAGGATGAGGCCCATCACCAACACGGAAGCCAGGGCGACCAGGAGCGTCGCGATGAACAGGAGCGCGAAGGCGACGCGCTGGATCAACTCGGCGCGGCGCCACTGCCGATCGGCGGCCTGGACACGCCGTGTGGCTGGGTCCATGCGGTTCCTTTAGCGCTGCTCCCGGTGGAGGAAGCGGTCCGCAATGAGATTGACGACAAAGGTGATCACAAACAGGACGATGCCAATCGCAAACAGGGCGAAGTAGTGGTCGGACCCCCGCACCGTCTCGCCCATCTCCGCGGCAATGGTGGCGGTGAGCGTCCGCACAGGCTGGAGCATGGTGTGCGGGATGACCGCCGCATTCCCCGTCACCATCATGACCGCCATCGTCTCGCCGATGACCCGCCCGATCCCCAGCATGACGGCCGCAACAATGCCGGAACCGGCTGCCGGCAACAGGACGCGAACCATCATCTGCCATCGCGTGGCGCCCAGCGCCATGGCGGCTTCCCGATAGCCGCGTGGAACCGCCGTCAAGGCATCCTCGGTAATGCTGACAATCGTCGGCATGGCCATGAAGGCGAGCGTGATGGAGCCCGTCAGCGCCGTCAATCCGGTTGGCACGTGGAACGCCTGCCGGATGAGCGGAGCGAGCAAGGTCATGCCGATGAACCCCAGGACGACGCTGGGGATGGCGGCGAACAACTCGATGCCGGCTTTGAGGAGTTCTTTCATCCATCCCCTGGCGATCTCCGAGATAAAAAGTGCGCTGGCGATACCAAGCGGCACCGAGAGCATCGCCGCGCCAATGGTGACGAGCAGCGAACCGCAAATCAGCGGGAAGACACCGAACCCCGGCGGCTCGGAAATCGGATACCATCGCTGTCCGGTCAGAAATTCGCCAAGTGGCACGGTCCGAAACAACGCCACCCCTTCTTTGAGCAGAAAGACGAAAATCAGCATGACGATGGCGATGGCAGAGAATCCGCTCAGTCGGATGAGCGTCTCAATCAGTCGTTCGCGCGCGCGCCGCCACCGCATTCTTAGGGCAAGGGAACAAAATCGGTTTGTTGCACAATGGCCTGGCCATCAGGCGAGAGCGTAAAGCTCAGAAACGCCTGGGTCAATCCTTGCGACTCGTCCCTGGAGTACAACAGCAGGGGACGGGCGATCGGATAGGTTCCGGCTTGGACGCTGGCGATTGACGGTTCCACATAAGGGCCCTCCGGGGTCTTCGCCACAGACACGACGGAGTTCCGAGAGTTGAGATACCCCATCCCATAGTAGCCAACGGCATCCGGGTTGGTCGCAATCTCATCGGCAATCGCTTGAGAAGACGGCATCAACAACGCTTCCGGCGCGAACTCCTTCCCCGGGCCAAGCACATGTTCCTTGAAATAGACGTGCGTGCCGGAATTGACTTCTCGGGACAGCAGGACGACCGCCCGCGCAGATCCGTTGACCGCGCTCCACGTTCGGATGCGGCCAGTGAAGAGATCAGCCAACTGCTGCAAGGTCAGCCGCTTCACGGGATTCGCTGGATGGACGGCAACCGCCAAGCCATCGAGCGCCACTTTCCATTCTCGTACGGTATGTCCTTGGGCGGCAGCTTGCGCCCGTTCTTTGTCGCTCATCGCCCGAGAGGACGCCGCCAGATCGCAGGTTCCGCCGATCAGCGCGGCAATCCCGGTGCCGGATCCCCCGCCGGTCACCGCAATGGTCACCTGGGGATGCTGTGCCATAAACGCTTCGGCCCAGGCCTGAACCAAATTGACCATGGTATCCGAGCCCTTGATCTGCAAGGACCCCTGCAGCTCCTCTGCGCTCCCCCGCGGAGCTACCAACGCCCCTCCCGCCATCAACGCAGCTGTCATCATTGCTACGGCATGCGTCCTCATCAGACCTCCCTCTGAAGCGGCTACCATCGGGGTAGCCGCGGAATGCCGAGCGCGACGGGCGCTCGGCCCTGTGTTGTGCGGCTATTCTACTACGGTGTTGGTAAGCCCTGCATGAAGCCAGTGTAAGGTATGGGTAATGTCAAAATTTCGTCACCCAGTCCATCTGCAGCCGGTCTTCGCGAAACTTCTCCGCGAGCGACGCGCCGGAGCCGAAATTGTCGATCAGATCCTGCCGGAAGAAGAGCTTGGCGCCCAGCGTGGAGTTCTTCAGGACCGCCAGGTTCAGCCACACCACGTTGCCGCGGCGGTTGGTGCCGCCTCCGCCGAAGTCGGAGTCCACGAACTCGTCAAACGCGGCGTCGCGCTCCAACCGCTCGAACATGTAGCCGGCTTCCCAGCCCTTGGTCAGGCTCCACGGCACGGTGGCCTTGCCGACCTTAATGCCCAGCGCGTACCCGTCATTGCCCGTGCTGGGGGCCGACGTATTGTGCACCCAGTCGCCGAAGAACGAGAACGGGATCTGCCCAAGTTGCGAGGCCAGCTCCACCGTCGGGTTGAACTGGTTGAAGTCCGTGGCTCCGGCGGTGTTGTCCGCCTCCCGCGTGATGGGGTCCGTGCCCGCCTTGGCGGAAGTCGTCACATTCATGTAGTCGTGATAGGCCAACGCGCCGGTGAGCTTGAAGTTTTTCAGCACCTCCGACTCGGAGTCGGCGAAGGGCTTCACCGAAGCGCCAAGCTGTGTGACCCACAACGCCGCCGGCTCAGTCTCATCCGTGTCCAGCGAGAACACGCCGCTATTGGCAAAGAGCGTGGTCGGCCCCATCTCCTGGCTGACCTTCACCGCCGCGCCGTCCCAGCTCAGATCGCCGTCCCACACCATCGGGTCCGTCGTCCACAGCGGGTTCTCCATGATGCCGCCGATCAGCGACACCTTGCTGATGCCTGGCACTTCCGGCGTGTATTCCAGGTTGGCCAAATCCAGCACGAGCGCCTTCTTGCCGAAGAACGTGTCGAGGTTCTGGTTCGTGGAAACCGGGTCGGTGGTGCTGCCGGTGGCGATCCGGAAGGTGGCTTTCAAATCCTCCGCTACTTTCCCCTCGGCGCCGAACTGGAAGCGGATCCGCTGGCGGTGCGTGTCGTTGCCGGTGCCCTGGCGGTCGCGGAACTCATCGCGCAACCGCACATCCCCTTTCCATTTCCAGTTCCGGGCGGAGTCCGGCACGATCTCTTTGGCTAGTTGCTTGTTCCGGGCCTCTTTGGTCTCGGAGATTTGCCGGCGCACCTGACCCGCCTGGACCGGCGTCAACGTGCCGTTTTCCACGAGCATGTTCAACAAGACGTCCACTTCGCTCTCCGCCCGAGCGATCCCCGGCAGGCACCACAAGCTCACGGCCCCGATCAGGAGCCACCGCATCCATCGTCCCATTCCTTCTCACCCTCCTTCTCTACTCTCTCCTCATCTCTGCTGAGCAGAGTATAGATAGGGCGCGTCAGGGTGGTATGAGGGGGGTGTAAGGTGTCCGTAAACTCTCAGGAAACGGCGGAGCGCTTTAGACGGAAGCGGGGAGGGTAAACGAAAAGGTGGAGCCGTGCTGAGGCGTGCTGTCGGCCCAGACGCGGCCGCCGTGCGCTTCGACCGCGTGCTTCACGATGGCGAGCCCCAGGCCGGTGCCGCCCAGCTCGCGGGAGCGGGCCTTGTCCACCCGGTAGAACCGCTCGAACACGCGCGGCAGGTCCGGCGCGGGAATACCGATCCCGGTATCGGAGACGTCCACGCGGACCCACTCGCCCTCCCGCGCAGCTCCGATGGTGATGCGCCCGCCCTCCTGGTTGTACTTGATGGCATTGTCCAACAGGTTGGACAAGATTTGGCGCAGCCGCTCCGGATCCGCTTGGACCGCCAGACTGGGCGGCACCGCCAGCGAGACGCTCACGCGGCGCGGTGCTAACTGCGGCTCAAACGACGTGAGCAGCGAGCGCGCCATCGGCTCCAGCTCCATCCGACGCTGATGGAGCGGCAGCGCCCCGGACTCAAGCTGGGAGAGGGCCAGCAGATCCTCGACCAACCCGGCCAGCCGCGCGGATTCGGCGTCGATCAGCTGCAGGAAGCGCCGGCTATTTGCCGGATCGTCCACCGCCCCGCCTAGGAGCGTTTCGGTGAGGCTGCGAATGCCGGTGAGCGGGCTCTTGAGCTCGTGCGACACGTTGGCCACGAACTCCTTGCGCAAGAGGTCGTAGCGATGCAACTCCGTCACGTCCTGGATGACCAGGACCGCGGCCGGCCCGAGGGCATCCGCGCTCTCCTGGCACGGCGCGCCCTGGATGCGCAGCACCAACTCTGCCGGATGGAACAACCGCATCTCGACGGTGGCGCGCTGCCGCTCCGTCAGGAGGCGCCGGAGCGCCTCCTGCAGCGGCGGGTGGCGAATCACCTCGCCGGCCGGGCGGCCGACGAGGTCCCCGGCCGGTAAATCGAGCACGGCTCTGGCGACGGCATTGACCAGCAGCAGCGTGCCGCGGGCATCCACGGCGATCACGCCTTCCGCCATGCTGTCCACAATGGCGGTCAGCTCGCCGCGTTGGGCGGTGAGCTGCGCGATCTGCTGCTGCAGCTCCCGCGTCATCGTCGTGAGCGCGCGCGCGGCCCGCTGGGCCGACCCGCTGGCCCGCCCCCCGACCCAGAGGCCCAGCCCCACGGACAGCCCGGCACCGGCGAGGAGGCCCGGCATGAGCCCGGCCCGCGCGGTGAGGCCAGCCACTGCGATGGCAACGACGAGAAGGGACAGCGCCACTGCCGCGCGGTTACTCATCCCGGACAAATCGGTAGCCGATGTTTTTAACCGTGACGATCCGGTCGGCCATGTCTTTGAGCTTCTTACGGAGCTGGCTGACGTGCAGATCCACCGTGCGCGTCTCAATCTCCACGGAGCGCTCATACCCCCACACCTTTTCCAGCAGCGCTTCCCGGCTCAGCACGCGTCCGTTGGCATCCAAGAGCGCGTTGAGCAGGTCGAACTCTTTGGAGGTCATCTCCACTTCCCGGCCCTTCACAAACACCAGGTGTTTCCCGCGGTCCACCTGCAGCGCCTCCACCTGCACCACTTCGGGCGCATCCCCGGCGGCGTGCGCCCGGCGGAGGAGCGCTTTGACCCGGGCGACCAGCTCGCGCGGGCTGAAGGGCTTCGTCACGTAATCGTCGGCGCCCAGCTCCAGCCCCAGCACCTTATCCGTTTCGCTCGATTTGACAGTCACCATGATCACGGGGATTCGGCGGGTGGCCGCATCCTGTTTGAGCGCCCGGCACACCTCCAGCCCATCCTGCCCCGGCAACATCCAATCCAGGAGCACCAGGTCCGGCTGCTCGCGCCGCGCCAGCTCCACCGCCTTGAGGCCGTCCGAGGCCGCCACGGTGCGGTAGCCTTCGCGCTGCAAGTTATAGGTGATCGCTTCGGCAATGGCCTTCTCGTCTTCCACCACTAAGATCTTCGCTGAGGCCATCCGTCCTCCTCTGCTTTAAATGCCCGCGCCGAATATGCCGGGAGCGCTGGTGAACAATTGCATGTCTTTGATGCTGACAAACACTTCCATGCCCCGCTGCAGCCCCAGGATCCGATAACGCTCCTGGGACAGCTCAACGTTGACCACCGCGCCGGCTTTCGTGGCCAGCTCCACCTTCACCACCGGCCCGGCCGCGTTCACATCGGTGATACTGGCCGGAAAGTTGGGCCGGCCGTCCGGCGGCGTATGGTCAATGTCCAAGAGGTGCGGTCGCGCGTAGGCGACGGCCTCCACGTCGGTGGGCGAGGACCCCTTGGGTAGCTCCATCGTGAACTCGCCCAGGTGGAGGGTGGTGCCTTCCACGCGCCCATGAAACAAGTTCACGTTGCCCAGGAAATGATAGACGAACGGTGTCGAGGGATGGTGGTAGACCTCTTCAGGCGAACCGGTCTGCTCCACCCGGCCCTCGTGCAGGATCACCACGCGGTCGGCCACCTCCAGCGCTTCATCCTGGTCATGGGTCACGAACACGCTGGTCACGCCGATCTCATCGTGGAGGCGCCGGAGCCACCGCCGCAGCTCCTGCCGCACCTTGGCATCCAGCGCGCCAAACGGTTCATCCAACAAGAGCAGCTTGGGCTGCACCGCCAGCGCCCGCGCCAGCGCCACGCGCTGCCGCTGCCCCCCGGAGAGCTGCGACGGGTAGCGCGCCGCCAGGCGCTCCAACTGCACCAGCCCCAGCAGCTCCTCCACCTGGTCGCGGATTTCCGACGCCGAGGCCCGCTCCTGCCGCGGCTTGACGCGCAAGCCGAACGCCACGTTCTCGAACACCGTCATGTGGCGGAAGAGCGCGTGGTGCTGAAACACGAATCCGACCCGGCGGTCCCGCACGTTCCGGTCCGTGGCGTCCTGCCCGTCGAAGAGCACCGCGCCCTCGTCTGCGACTTCCAACCCGGCGATGACGCGCAACAATGTGGTTTTACCGGAGCCGGACGGACCCAGCAGCGCCACCAGCTCGCCGGAGGGCACGGTCAGGCTCACGTCGTTGAGGGCCGTGAATCCGCCGAACCGTTTTGTGACGTGCTGGATCTCGATGCTCATGAGGCGCGTCCCGCCTTCCACTCAACCACGTGCTTGGCGGCCAGCGTCATGATGGCCACGACCGCCAGCAACGATGCCACCGCAAACGCCGCGGAGGCCTGATACTCGTTATAGAGCATTTCCACGTAGAGCGGAAGTGTGGTGGTGCGTCCCCGGATGTGGCCGGACACCACCGACACCGCGCCGAACTCCCCCATGGCCCTGGCCGTGCAGAGGACGACGCCGTAGAGCAACCCCCACACCGCGTTGGGGAGCGTCACCCGCCAGAGGATCTGCCATCCGCCAGCACCCAGCACCCTAGCCGCCTGCTCTTCCTCGGTGCCCTGCGCCTCCATCAACGGGATCAGCTCGCGGGCGACGAACGGTACCGTCACGAAAAGGGTCGCCAGCACGATGCCCGGCACCGCAAAGATGATCTTGATGCCATGCGAGATCAACCACGGCCCCCACCAGCCATGCAGCCCGAAGAGCAGCACGTAGAGGAGCCCGGAGACGACCGGCGACACGGAGAACGGGAGGTCAATCAGCGTCGTCAGGAGGGCTTTGCCGGGGAATTCGAACTTGGCGATCGCCCAGGCGGCGGCGATCCCGAACATCACGTTGGCCGGCACGGCGATGGCCGTCACCAGCAGCGTCAGGCGGATGGCCGCCAGCGCATCCGGCTCCATCACGGCCGCCAGGTAGGCGTGCCAGCCGCGCTTCAAGGCTTCCGTCGCCACCACGGCCAGCGGGACCACCAGGATGCACCCCAGCCAGGCCACCGCCGCGGCAATCAACACGGTTCGAACCATGGCCGGCTCCGTTGATCTGGCCGTCGCTTGCCGCGTCGGCACCGTTCTCAATTTCGTCGCGCCGCTCATCAGCCCGTCGCCCGCCCCGCACTCCAGCGCTGCAATCGGTTGATCGCCCAGAGCAGCCCGAAGGAGCTGACCAACATCACGACCCCGATCGCCGTGGCCCCCGCATAGTCGTACTGCTCCAGCTTCGTCACGATGAGCAGCGGCGCGATCTCTGTGCGCATCGGCATGTTGCCGGAGATGAACACCACCGACCCGTATTCCCCAACCGCGCGGGCAAACGCCAGCGTCATGCCGGTCAGCAAGGCCGGCCAGACTTCGGGCAGGATCACCCGCGTGAGCGTCTGCCACCAGCCGGCCCCCAGGCTGGCCGCGGCTTCCTCAAGTTCCACGTCCAGGTCCTGCAGCACCGGCTGCACGGTGCGCACCACAAACGGCAGGCTGATGAACGTCAGCGCCACGACGACCCCCAGCGGCGTGAAGGCGGCGCGGATGCCCCAGGGTGCTAGCCACCGCCCGATCCATCCGGTGGGCGCCAACACCGCCGTCAGCGTGA
>JAHFGX010000045.1 GCA_023247215.1 Candidatus Omnitrophota bacterium | reverse complement strand
CCGCGACGACGCCTTCCAGCAGCATCCCGCCGTATCCCACCAGCCGGCAGTCCGGCTCCCGGTTGATCTGTTTGGACGTCGTGCCGGAGCTGACGATGCCGTGGAAGCCGGAGCAGGCCCCGCACGCCACCGTGACGAACAGCATGGGGACGAGGGGAAATCCGTTCGGCGCGCGCCACCCCAAAAACGCCGGGTACAGGACCTTGTCTCCGCCAAGCACCAGCCCTACCAGCCCGGCGGCCAGCGCGATATAGAGGAAGAATCCGCCCAGGTAGCCCCGCGGCTGCAGCAGCAGCCACATCGGCAGCACGGACGCAAGGCCGCAGTACGCCAGGATGACCCCGTTCCACAGCACCTGGGGCCGGATGCCGGCGAGCTCCGGAAACCGCAACGGCATCCATTGCCCGACCCAGATGATGAGGCCCACCAGCGGCAGGAACAGGCAGGTCGCCAGCCACAGCGGCATGCGCCCTCGCTGGAGGGCGAGCCCCATCAGCACGGCCGCCACGAGATACAGCGAGGAGGAGCTGGCCACCCCGCCGCCGAAGGCCGGCTCGACAAACGAAGCGCTGGTCAGGTCGGTGAAGGCGATGATCACGTACACCAGCGACAGCCAGACGAACGCCATGAACAGCACGTGCGCGCGCGGCCCGAGCTGCTCCCGCACCATCTCGACGATGGAGCGCGCCTCGTGCCGGACCGATCCGACGAGGCTGGCGAAGTCGTGGACCGCCCCGCACAGTACCGCGCCACCGACGATCCACAGCAGCGTTGGCAGCCAACCGAACCACAGCCCGGCCAGGATCGGGCCGACGATGGGCCCGGCGGCGGCGATGGCGGAGAAGTGCTGCCCCAGCAGGAAGGGCGCTTCGGCGGGAACGTAGTCCATGCCGTCGCGCTTGGTGTGGGCCGGTGTCGCGCGCTGGGCGGAAAGCTCGAACCGCTTGGCCAGGAACGCTCCGTAGAGACGGTAGCCAAGGAGGAACACCGCGCAGGAGAGGGCGGCGACGACGAAGAGGCTCATGAAGCGGAGGGCAGGCGAACCCGGCCGGCCCACATCCGCGCGAGCCCATACAGCGGCACGCCCAGGGCCAGCAAGCCGAAGCCGAACTTCGCCTCCGCGGGTTCTTTGAGGTACACGTCGGCGATGAAGCCGATCATGGTGACGATGAAGAGGATCGGCGTGACCGGGTAACCCCAGGTGCGGTACGGGCGGGGCAGGTTCGGGCGCGTCACGCGCAGCACGATCACCCCGGCGACGGCCAGCGTGAAGAACGCCGAGATGACGACGGTGGAATAGGTCATGATCTGCTCGAAGGTTTTGGTGAAGACCAGCGAGACCGCCACCGCCGCGTTCAGCCACAGGGCGGCCGCCGGCGTGTGGAAGCGCGGGTGGAGCGCGCCGAGATTGGCGAAGATCGGGTGGTCTTTGCCCATGGCGTAGAGGATGCGCGCCCCCGTCAGGATGTAGCCGTTGAGCGCGCCGAAGGCGGAGCAGGCGATCAACCAGCCGATCAGTGTGGCCCCCCACGGGCCGACGATCCGCTGCATGACGGTGGAGGCCACGAGGGGAGTGGAGGGCAGCTCCTCGACGGACACGTGGAGCAGGTACACCGCGTTTACCACCACGTAGAGCAGCATGGTGAGCAGCAGCCCGCCGATGACGGCGCGCGGGACGTTGCGGATGGGGTCTTTGACTTCCTCCGTCACGTAGGTGGCTTCGGTCCAGCCGCCGTACGTCCACAGCACGAAGACCAGCGCGACGCCAAGCGACTGCCAGGTGCCGGGATGCGGGGAGGCGAGCGCGAGATGCGTCGCCGGCGTCCCGACATGGCGCAGCAGCAATCCGGCGATGATGATCAGCCCCAGCGCGGCGATCTTAATCGCGGTGAAGGTGTTCTGAACGTACGTGCCCCATCGGAGGCCGAAGACGTTGATGAGGGTCAGGAGGAGGATGGCGCCCGCCGCGATCCATCGCGTCGCGCCGTTGCGGCATCCAAGGACCCCGCCCAGGTATTCCGCGAACACGAACCCCAGGATGGCGATCGTCCCGGTGCGCTCGATGAACAGCTTGGTCCACCCGAACAGGAACCCCCAGAACGACCCGTAGGTCTGCGAGAGGTACACGTAGTCGCCGCCACTGCGGGGGAACATGGCGGCCAGCTCCGCGTAGCATAAGGCGCCGCACAGCGACAGCAATCCGCCGAAGGCCCACAAGCCGAGGATCAGCGCCGGGGACGAGATGAGCGCGGCGATCGAGCTGGCGGTGCGGAAGATGCCCACGCCGATGATGCACCCGACGACGAGCATGGCGGCGTCGGTCAATCCTAACGCTCGGATCAGTGTCGGCTTGTGCATCGTTACGGGTGATCGATAACTGGCAATTCCGCCAGCCACTTAATATGTTTCAACACCCTTAAATGAATGCGATGGAGAACGAGATCAGCCCACCACTGCCAGTAGCCGGCCGGTTCCATATGGTGACGGTACCACGTCGTCGCCTCCACACGTGTACCACCCCCGCCAAGCGGTGTCAGCAGAAATTGCCCACCGTCTGACACGAAAAAGCCGTCCAGGTGGGGTGGATGCACATTTTTATAAGGCGTCCATTCCACCATCGGCGCTGGAGTGTGAGTCACCGAGAACTTTAACAGCCGCGGCTCCTCCCAGACCTCGATAGGCTCAACAAACGCGCCGGTTGAGAAAATGCAGTGGCGCACAGCCCCAACCCCCTGTCCATAGATTACGGCTTGTGTAGGATAAGCGATGCCAAGGCGAAACCACCATTCCGTCGGTGAGGGCAGCTCGGAAAATTCCACAACATGCCGCCAGACTTCCTTCGAAGGGGCCTGGATGTTAATTGCTGTCCGCACGGCAAACCGAGGGACGTCAAGCGGACTGAGAGACTCTGCACCAAGCAGACCCGGCAACAGCAGTAACAGCGCCAGGAATGATGAGGCGGTTGTTGATTTGTCCATCGGACGTCGCTGAATGAGGTATCCTACCGTCCCACCGATAATGGACAGTATGAGCCCAATCGGAGCTGCCATCATTAAGCAAATGAGTCCTTCTGCCGCGAACGCCAGCAGGCCAACTCCGAGTATGGTGGCTGCCAAGGAGGAGACGAGCAGGCAGCCCCTGTAGCTCCGGGGGTGATGATAGCCATACAAAAGCACCGACAATAGCCCCACACAAAACGGCACACCCACAAACAATCCCCATCCATAGTTTCTAAACGTCGAGATGCTCAGCAACATGAGGCTGATTCCAAACAAGCCTGTGAGCAGTAGCGCCATGACTGCGCTCCAGAAGGCATAGGTTGGGATCAAGCGATCAAGCATCCTCTTGAGCCGCTTCTGCCCAAACATGGGCATTTCAGGTTTCTCCGGGCGAGAGGGCCAGATCGCCAAGAGGAGGAAAAATACGAGATTGACAAAGGGAACGAAGAAGACAATCACCAGCCGCGTGGGCAGACCGGTATCGCGCAGCCGTTGCATAGTCGAGGCCACTCCCACCCAGATAAAGGGGAGCGCTATGGCTACCATGGTTGCCAGGAAGGCCGCGTCTTCTAGAGGCAGCGTGTTGATTTGCAATGCTCTTCCTAGCGGAATGTAGTAATTGAAGAAACTCCACGGTCGGTGGAAGACCAGCGAGGCTACCAGCCGGTCAAGGTTGTGTTTGATGGAAAAACCGATCACTCCAATGAAGGTATAAGCATAACGGTCAATGACACCATTCCAGCGGCACAACCGGGATAATCCAATCCGGATCGGGGATATCAGTAGGAGGATTGCAATAAACGCGTAGAATCCTACCACCGTCAATATTGCAGAGATTGCTACTCCTTACGTGTTTTGCTGCTACTGTGCTTCTTGTTCATAGTGCCAATGCCACGGCTCGAAGGAGGTGTTCAAGGCGTTGCCGCGGGGATACGACATGATGAACCCGAACTCGCCCGCATGCTCCTGGAGCCACCGGTATTCCGGCAGCGCTTCAAACTCCTCCGGATGGTCCTCGCCGTTGATGCCCTCCTGGTTGATGAAATCAATGGCCTGGTGCGGCGGATAGCCGTGCTCGCTGTACCCCGGCAGGGCGACGAAGCGGTTGGTCTCCCGGATCGAGTAGTCGTGGTTGGAGAGGTAGAACATGAAGAGGTACACCTGATAGGCGGGTGAGCGATAGCCGGACTCCACCAGGAGCTGCTTGCCCAGGTCGCGCTCCATGGCCTGCATCATCGTGTGGTACGCCTCAAGCACCGGGCGCGGGAGGAATTGGGGGTCCAGCGATTTTTGCGCCCCGTCTTTCACGATTTGTTGGACGCCGACCGGCACCAGGTCCTGCGCTTCGAGCGTCTCGCCGAAATAGTGGCTGGTCGCGCCAAGCGCGTCGGCGCTCAGCCCGCGCATGGATTCAACGAACGCGCGCTCCTCCGGCGCCAGCGGTTGGTACAGCTCCTCCCACGTCAGCAGGTTGGCCGCGCCGTCCTGTTTCTTGGCGGTGATGAGCGGCTCCAGCCGCGTCAAGGTGGCGTGAAGCTGCTCGAGTTCCGCCGGCTCCAGGCGCTCGACATTGAGCGCCCATGCGCACGCCTGCCATCCCAGGACGGCTGCGCACGCCACGGGCAGGACGCCGCGGGGGATGCAGGGACGCACGCTAATACCCGCGGGACGGTTGAGGCGGCTGCTCCGTGGAGAAAATGTAGGGCGGGTCCATGACCGGCGCGTAGTCAGGCGGCGCCGGGAAGGGGAAGGTAAAGAGCTCGTACAGGCCGGCGGCGGTCCGGACAAAGCCGTACCCAACGCCGCGCAACAGGCCCCAGGTCCACCCGGACGCGGCGCCTTGGGCTTCGGAGGTTTCGTAAATGCGCTTGGGGATCTCGACCCAGCCGGTGAAGGTATTGATGACGCCGCGCCCCAGCTTGCCGAACGCTCCTCCGGATGGCGCCGCGTGCGCCGGCGGACACCACATACTGAACGCGATGAGGCCCATCACCACCCTGCGTGCAATGCGCATGCGCCCCTCCTGTGGTTTGACTCACTTTAGCATAGGCTCGTCCCGTCGCCAAGTTCTCCGAGCGTGGTTTGCGGCTGGCGAGGGAGTGGGTTATACTGATCGGCGCTGGTCCATGAATGAATAGGTATGTGACGCTCGTCGGTCTGGTCGTCTGCCTCCAACACACAACTGCCATGGCGCAACCCGCAGCTTCCGCTCATCCAAATCGTCCAAATCGTCTCATCCACGAGAAGAGCCCGTACCTGCAGCAACACGCCCACAACCCCGTGGACTGGTATCCGTGGGGGCCGGAAGCGTTGGAGCGCGCCCGACGGGACCAGAAGCCCATCCTGCTCTCCAGCGGCTATTCCACCTGCTACTGGTGCCACGTGATGGAGCAGGAATCATTTGAGGACCCGCGCATCGCGCAGCTGATGAATGAGCATTTTGTGTCCATCAAGGTGGACCGGGAAGAGCGTCCGGACCTCGACGCGCTCTACATGACCGCCGTGCAGGCCCTCTCCGGGCAGGGCGGCTGGCCCATGACGGTGTTCCTCACGCCTGAGGGCAAGCCGTTCTGGGGCGGCACCTACTTTCCGCCGGAGGACCGGTGGGGGCGCCCCGGGTTCGCCACAGTTCTGCGTTCCATCGCCCAAATGTGGGCGACGCGGCGCGAGGAGCTGATGCAGTCCGGCGACCAGCTGGCCCAGGCCATTCAAGCGGCCAGCCAGGCCTCCGTGTCGCCGGTCACGCCAACCCCCGCGCTGCTCGCGGCCGGAGCCGGAGCGTTCGCCGAGCAGTACGATCCGGTGCACGGCGGCTTCGGTTCAGCGCCGAAGTTTCCTCAAGCGCACAGCCTCTCGTTCTTGCTGCGGGCGTGGTACCGGACTCGCGACCCGCACCTGCTGGAGATGGTCGAGACGACGCTGGACGCCATGGCGCGCGGCGGGATCCACGATCAGATCGGCGGAGGGTTCCACCGCTACTCCACCGACGCCCAGTGGCTCGTCCCCCACTTTGAGAAGATGCTGTATGACCAAGCCCTGCTGAGCCGCGCCTACGTCGAGGCGTACCAGGCGACCGGGCGCGCGCGCTACGCCCGGACGGCGCGGGATCTGTTCGACTACGTCTTGCGGGATTTGCGCGATCCGGCCGGCGCTTTTTACGCGGCTGAGGACGCCGGCCCGGTCGGAGGGGAAGGGCTTTTCTACGTGTGGACCGCCGAAGAGCTGGAACAGTCCCTCGAGCCGCCGGCTGCGTCGCTGGTCAAGCGGTTCTACGGCGTGACGGCCGGTGGAAACTTTTCTCCGGAGCATGCCGGAGGCTCGCAGCCCAGCTCGAGCGCGCAGCGCGGCGGACTAACCGTGTTGGCGGCGGAGCTGCCGCTCGAGGCGTTTGCCCAAGGCGAACGAATCAGCGTCGAGGAGCTGATCCGGCGACTGGATGAGGCGCGCGCCGTGCTGCTCCAGGTCCGCGCGAAGCGGTCCCGCCCGCACCGGGACGACAAGGTGTTGACGGATTGGAACGGCCTGATGATCGGGGCGCTGGCCTGCGGCGGGCGCGCGCTGCAGGAGCCGCGCTACATTGAGGCGGCGCGCCAAGCCGCCGCCTTCATCCTCTCCACCGTGCGGCCGCAGGGAGAGCTGCGCCACCGGTACCGGGACGGCGAGGCGGCCATCCCCGCGTTCTTGGATGACTATGCCGCCTTGGTGTGGGGATTGCTGGAGCTGTTCGAGGCGACCGGCGAGGTGAGATGGCTGCAGGAGGCCTCGGCGCTGGCGCAGCAGATGCTGGAACGATTTTGGGATGACGCCGGCGGAGGGTTCACCATGACCAGCGCATCCCACGAAGCGCTGGTGGCGAGATTGAAGGAGTTCACCGATGGGGCCATGCCGTCCGGCAACTCGATGGCGGCCGGAGATCTGGCGCGCCTTATGGCGTGGACCGGCCGCGCCGAATTCGAGCGCGCCGCCCGCCGGATGGCGGACCTCCTCGGCGGCCAGGCCCAGCAGATGCCGCAGGCCCACGCGCAGGCGCTGATCGCGCTCGATGAGTGGTTGGGGCCTCGCCGAGAGGTCGTGCTCGCCGGCTCGGCGGATGATCCGGACGTGTTGCAGATGCGCCGGATGATGGAGGCGCGCTTCCTGCCGCGCACCGAGGTCGTGGCGAGGCCGGCGGACCCTGCCGAGGCGAAGGCATTGGAGGCGCTCGTGCCGTGGACGGCCGGCCGCGTGCCGGCGTCGGGGAAGGCCAGCGCGTACATCTGCGAGAGCCAGGTCTGCGGCCTGCCGGTGACCGAAGTGGAGGCGTTGAAGCGCGCCGTCGAGGCATGGCGATGACCCCACCACCTGTCGGTGGCCGAAGGCCGGCCCCGCTGGAGCCGGATTGTCATCGGCAATCCACGACAGGTGGTGGGGTAAGCGGCCCGAGTAAACGGGCTGCGCTGTGGCCGGCGCTGCTCTTGCTGGGGATTCCCCTCGCGGGAATTCTCGCCGGGCTGGCGTGGTGGGCCCTGCATCCGGCCGAGATGAGCCCCGCCCGGGTGGAGCGCTGGCTGCTCTCCGCCAAACAGTTCGCGCCGCTGCTGTACATTGCGGTGTATGCGCAGCCGTTCGTTCCGATTCCGGCCAGCGTGATGACCATCGCGGGCGGATTGGCCTTCGGCTCATTCTGGGGATTGTGGGCGGCGGCCTTCGGCGCGACGCTGCGCGCGTGCAACCAGTTCGTGCTGGCGCACTGGCTGGGACGGACCAGGCTTGAGCGCGTACTCAAAGGGCGCCTCGCTCGGCTGGATGAGCAGATCGGACGGCACGGCCTGCATGCCGTCCTCTTCATCCGCTTGGTGCCGAACCTGCCCTTCGACATGCAAAACTATTGCCTCGGCTGCTCGCGCATCCGGTTTCCGGCCTATGCGATCGGCACGTTCCTGGGCATCCTGCCCGGCACGTTCGCGTTCGTGTATTTGGGGGACGCCTTCACCCACCGGGGGCATGCCTGGAAAGCGGTCGTCGCGGTGGCGATTCTCGTGGGGCTCATTCTATTGCAACGCCGATGGATAGCGCGCAAAACAAGACGGGAGGGAGCATGTCAAAACGAGTGACCGTGGCGAAGACGTCGGAGCTGCCGCCGGGCCAGTCCAAGTCGGTGCAGGCGGAGGGGCAGACGATCGCCCTCTTCAATGTCGGCGGCACGTATTACGCGATCGAGGACGCCTGCTCGCACGTGGGCGGGCCGCTCTCGGAAGGGACGGTGGAAGGCGTCACCGTCACCTGTCCCTGGCACGGCGCGCAGTTTGACGTCGCGACCGGCGCGGTCATGTCCCCGCCGGCCGGCGATCCACTGAAGAGCTTCCCAGTGCATGTGCAGGGAGACGAGATCCAACTGGACGTCTAGCGATTGCGTCCGCCGGCCCAACAAAAACGCCCCCGCCACGATTCACGGCGGGGGCGTTTTTGTCACAATGGGAACACAATTACATCACGTGCGTGCCACCTTCCGGGAGGGGGACATCAATCTGTGGGACAAAGAACGTCGCCAGATGTAGAGCTCCGCCCACGGTCTGGCCGACGCCGTTCCAAAGCCCTTTCCCGACCCCGACGAAGAAATTGCCACCGCTTGTGATGGCGTCGCGGGGTTCAGTAAAGAGCTCCGTCCATCCCAACAGGGTGTTCTTCGCCCCGTAGACGAACTTCCCCTTGGCCTGGTTGCCCCAGCCCATCTCGCTCGCCCACGGACTGGCCGCGGACGCAATGGATGGAGCCGCCACCACCGCCAACAGCACTACCCACAGCCCAAGACGTTTGGACATGGGCACCCCCTTTCTTTGGGTGTGAGTATAAGGGTAATTTTAAAAATTGCAACAAAAATTACGCAGGTTTAGGAATTCTTAGTATCATAGTGGCATGCGTCGTGTCTCCGGCTGGGTGATAGGGGTCGTCCTGTGTGGTGCCGCGCTCTACGCCCTCGCCGAAG
>JAHFGX010000014.1 GCA_023247215.1 Candidatus Omnitrophota bacterium | reverse complement strand
AGGGTCTTGCCGGCGTGCACGGCGATGCACGCAATGCCGGCCTCGCGCGCGACGTCCAGGGTCTTGAGCCCGAGGATGGGCACGTCGAAGCGCATGTCCTGGTCGGGGGCGGCCATCTTCACGACCACGCAGCCGGGACCGGCCAAGGCGCCGGCCCGCTGGATGGCGGCATCCGTGCCTTCCAGCGCCTCCACGGCGACGATCACCGTGCGCTTCACGACGACGGCCTGCCCGACATCCCACCGGGCCAACTGCCGCGCCAGCTCGGCGCCCACGCGGATGTCCTCCTGCTCGTCCGGCGTCGGGTGCCGGCGGGTGAGCACGCCGGCGGGACAGAGGCTGCCCTGGAGGAAGGCCGAGGAGTCAACGAGGGTGATGCCGTGCGTAGCGAGGTGCGCCGCGACCGCGCCCAAGACCTGAGGGACGGAAAAATCTTTCGCGTGCGCCAGCACCCGTTTGGCGGCGGCGTCAAACGGCGTGCGGGGATCCAAGAGGACCTGCTTGGTCACCTTGCCGGCCATGACGGCGGTCGCCGCCCCCTGTGATTTTAGCCAGGAGACCAGGCGGCCCAGCTCCCCGATGGCCAAGGATTCGTAGGCATCCGCTTGGGCCGCCAGGGCCGGATCCGCCCATCCCTGCAGCCCGACGACGGCGACCCGCCAGCCCGCGCGCTTCGCTTCGCGTGCCACCTGGAGGGGAAAGGATCCGGAGCCTGCAATGATGGCGCACGCTTTGGGCATCACGACGCGGACCCGACCAGGGTTACGCCCGGCTGACGCCGCGCTTCGACTGCCGGATGAACTCCAGCAAGTGCGCGACTTCCGGGCAATCGGTAATTTCTTGGGCCACTCGCTCGGTGGCGTGGCTCATGGACAGCCCGGAGTGGAACAGCACCCGGAACGCCTTGTGGAGGGCGTCCTTGGCTTCCGCGGACACGCCCGCGCGGCGCAGGCCCTCGTTGTTCAACCCGAAGACCTGGGTCGGATACCCCGCGCAGGTGGAATACGGCGGGATATCCTGCACGACGCGCGAACAGCCGCCGGTGATGGAGAGGCGCCCCAGCCGGACGAATTGGTGGATCCCAACCAGGCCGCCGATGACGGCCCCGTCCTCGATTTCAATGTGCCCGGCCAGCTCGGTGCTGTTGGCGATGATGATGTGACTCCCCAGGAGGCAATCATGCGCGATGTGGGAATAGGCCATCAGGAGGCAATCGGACCCGATGACCGTCTTCCCTCCGCCGCCTTTCGTGCCGGGATTGATGGTCACATACTCGCGGAAGATGTTGCGGTCGCCGATGGTCAGCTCGGTTTTTTCTCCCGCGTACTTGAGGTCCTGCGGGATGCTCCCGATCACTGCCCCGGTGAACGCCTGGCACTCGGCCCCGAGGATCGTGTTCCCCTCCACCACGCAGTGCACGCCGATGCGGGTGCCAGGGCCGATGCGCACGTCCGGGCCGATCACCGAGTAGGGTCCCACCTCCACCCCCTCGCCCAGCACGGCGCGCGGGTCCACAATGGCCGTCGGATGAATCGCGGCTGTGGTGGGCATGTCAGATGCTCTCGGCCAGCGCGAACATCAGCTCGCCTTCGCACACGAGCTTGCCGTCCACGTAGGCTTTCGCGCTGAGCTGGCCGGTCCGCGAGCGCAGCTTGATGATCTCCGCCTCGAGGATGAGCTGATCGCCCGGCATCACCGGCTTGCGGAATTTCACCTTGTCCACCGACATGAAATAGGCCAGCTTCCCGAGGTTTTCGCCTTTGTTCAGGATGAGGATCCCCCCGACCTGCGCCATCGCCTCGATGATCAAGACGCCCGGCATGACCGGGCGGCCGGGAAAGTGGCCGCGGAAGAAATATTCGTTCATCGTCACGCACTTGATCCCCACCGCCTTGGTCTCCGTCAGCTCCGTGATGCGGTCCACCAGCAGGAACGGATAGCGGTGCGGCAGGACTTTTTGGATTTGGAGAATGTCCAGCTGCGGGCCCACCATCACTTCCTGGCTCTGAGATTGCAGCGCGCCGACGAGCCACTGCTCCCGGGCCTGCTCCAACTTGTGGAGCAGCTTGACGTTCAGGCGGTGGCCGCTTTTGATGGCGATGACGTTCGCCTTCAGGTGCGCTCCCAGCAGGTACAAATCCCCCAGCAGGTCGAGGATCTTGTGGCGCACGAACTCGTCGTCGAACCGCAGGGTGTTCTGGATCACCCCTTGGGCGCCCACGACGAGGGTGTTCGTGTAGTTGGCGCCCTTCCCGAACCCCTGGGCGCGGAGCGCTTCGGCTTCTTCCTGCGCGCAGAAGGTTCGCGCCGGGGCGATGGCCTCCTCGAACCGGTGATGGCCGTTCATCTCAAAAGACGCGAACTGGGACTTGAGGGAGGCCTGCGGGTAGCTCAGGGTGTAGGACACCTTCAGCGTGGGATTCGGGAACACCGCCAGCAGGCAATCGCCCTCGTCAATGACGATCGGCTCCCGCAGCGGGAAGAACTTGCGCAGGGCGGCCTGCTCGACGATGCCGGCGGATGCCAGCCGCTCGGCGAACGGGGCGGCGGAGCCGTCGAGGCCCGGCAGCTCGATGCCGGAGATTTCCACGTAGGCGTTGTCAATGCCCACGCCCCACAAGGACGCCATGAAGTGCTCCACGGTCTGCACCTCGACCCCGTCCTTGGTGAGGCTGGTGCGCCGCATGCCCATGCCGGTGTCCACCGCGTGGGAGGGCGTGGCGGGGATGGTCGGGCGGTGGGGCAGATCCGTCCGGATGAACACCACCCCGACGTTCTCCGGGGCCGGCGTCACCCGCATGGTCACGGCTTCGCCGGTATGCAGCCCGACCCCCTCAATGGCAACCGGCTGCGCCAAGGTGCGCTGGCGCTCCGTCATGAGGCGGCTCCGCTGGCTGGCGCGCGTCGAACGATCATGGGGCTTTCTTGCCGCTGGCGGCATACCGGTCGTTGAGCAATTTCAACACCTCGTCGCTGACGTCATAGGCGTCGTCGCCGACCACCAGGGAGCGCTGGTCCAGCACAAGCGAGAACCCGTTGGCCTTGGCGTAGGCGGTGACGGCGCCGTCAATCTCCTCCAGGATCTGCTTGGCGACTTGATTGCGGTCGCGCACCAACTCGCGCTCGCTTTTGGTTTTCATCCGCTGGAACTCGTCCGATTTTTCCTCTAGCTCCTTGGACTTCGCGTCTTTGGTCTGGTCATTGAGCAGCTCCAGGTTCTGGCGCATTTTCTTGAGCTCGCCGAGGCGGCCTTCCAGCTCGGCCTGTTTTTGCTTCCCCTGCTGCTCCAGCACCTGCTCGGAATCCTTCGTGCGCTGATAGCTGTCAAACACCCGCACCAAATTCACATAGCCGATTTTCAGCTCGGCCGCGCCGGCGGGCGCGCTCACCAACAGCGCGGCGGCTGTCGCGGCCACCATCCAGCTTGTTCCAGAAACCGACGGGAATCTCATACTGCGTACCCTCCT
This sequence comes from Candidatus Omnitrophota bacterium, assembly GCA_023247215.1. Classification (GTDB taxonomy): domain Bacteria; phylum Omnitrophota; class Gorgyraeia; order Aquiviventales; family Aquiviventaceae; genus JACPRA01. Next base: position 31,944 of record JAHFGX010000014.1, on the reverse strand, counting down.
CCCTCTGAAGCGGCTACCATCGGGGTAGCCGCGGAATGGCCGAACATCCGCATGTTCGGCACTTCGCCCACGCCTCGATGGCGTGGGCTGCGCCGAGCGCGGCGGGCGCTCGGCCTCTGTTGGCGGTTAAAAGCTCCGGCTGACATTAAAGTGCACGCGGGGGGAGCGCTTCTCGTCGCCCAATTGGGTCATCGGAAACCCCAGATCCACCCGGACCGGGCCGATGGGCGTGTTCACCCGAATCCCAACCCCGGTCCCACTTTCGAATGACTGCCCCAAATCCCCCACGTTCTTCCAGACGTTTCCGACGTCATAGAACACCGAGCCTTTGAGGATGGCTTTGCCGCGCTCATCCTGCAGCAGGGTGGCAACCTCTTCCAGCGTGCCCATGAAGATGGCCTCGCCGCCGAGCGGATCGTTGGAGACGGGATCGCGCGGGCCGACGCGACGCTCCCGGAACCCCCGGATAGTGTCCGCCCCGCCCGCGAAGAACCGTTCGAAGATCGGCACCTGGGCCGTGTTGTCGTACGCATTGACCACACCCGCCTTCAGGCGCGTCTCCAGGGTGAATCGGTCCCAATGCGACAGGTACGTGCTCACGCCGCTTTGCAGGCGGTAGAAATCCCGGGTGCCGGCCAGCAACCCGCCCGCCAGGTCCGAGGAGACAAACGCGATCACCCCGCGGCTCGGCTCAAAGCGGTTGTCCCGCGTATCCCACGCGAGCGACGCGCTGGCCTCGCTGATGTCGCTGCGGCCCTGTTCCGCCTTCAAGTCGGCTGAGGACGCCGCCACGACGTCCGAAATGTCCGTCCGGAAGAGCTGATACCCGAGTCCCAGGTGCAGGTTCTCCCCGAAATCTTTGCCCAAGCGGAGGCCGCCGCCCTGGCGGCGCTCTTCGAACGCCAACCCCAGATTCTGGCTGCGCAGGCGGGTCCGGCTGAAGGCGTCCACCCCGAAGGACACCGGATGGCCGAAGATCCACGGCTCGGTGAAGGACAGATCGAAATAGCGCCGCACCGTGCCGACCTCGACGCGGAACCGCAGATCCTGTCCCGCGCCGACGAACGACGGGACGTTGAACAGATCGAAGTTGCGCTGCTCCACCTCGACGAGGCCGACCACGCGGTCCACCGACGAGAACCCGCCGCCGAAGCTGAAGCTGCCGGTCTTGGCTTCCTTGACGTTCACCACCAGATCGTCATGCTGCGGCAGGGGCGTGGCCTGCGTATCCACGTTGACTTCCTCGAAGTACCCCAGGTTGTAGAGCCGCTCGATGGACCGGCGGATGCGGGAGCCGTCGAAGGGCTCGCCGGGATGGATGCGTATCTCCCGCCGCACCACCACGTCTTTCGTATGGAGGTTCCCGCGGATGTCGATGCGGCGCACGTAGGTCAGCTCATGCTCCTCCACTTGCAGCGCCAGGTCCACCCGCTTGCTGGCGGGATCCAGCGTCGTCGCCGGGGTCACCTGGGCGTGGATGTAGCCGCGGTCGCCGTAATACTGCGTGAGGGTGCGCAGGTCCTCCTGCAGCACCTCCGTGTTGTAGACGGCGCCCGGCTTCAGGCGCAAGAGCACTTGCAGGTCCTCCGGCGGAAACAGCGTCACCCCGGAGAGGGCCACGGTCCCCACGCGGTGCTGCGCGCCTTCGGTCATCTTGAGGTGCAGGTATAGCGCGAGGCCGGACGGGTCGGCGGCCAGCGTCTGCTCGACCTGGACGTCCTGGTAGCCGTTCCGCCGGTAAAACGCGCGGATCCGCTCCAGGTCTTCCTCCAGCACCTGCTCGTCGTACACGCCGGAGGTGAACCAGTGGCGGCGCTTGGTCTTGAGGAGCGTGATGATCCGGCCGTCCGGGAATGCCAGGTTGCCCTCGACGAAAATTTTTCGGATGCGCATCTGCGGCCCCTCATCCGCCACCACGTACGCGGTGGCCTGATTGGTGGCCGGATCGGTCGCCACACTGCTCTCAATGGCGATCTTGGCGTAGCCCTTGCGCCGGTACTCGGCCTTGAGCTTCTCCACCCCGTCCTTCAGCCTCCGGGGGTCGTAGAGCTGGCCCGTCTGCACGCCCAGCAGCTGCCGAAGGCGGTCAGGCCGGAACCGCCGAAACCCTTCGAATTGAATCGCGCCGATCGTCGGCTTTTCCGTGACTTGGAAGACGACGCGCATCCCGTCCGGCGCCGGCTCCGTCTGCACCTGGATGTCGGTGAAATAGCCCAGCGCATAGAGCCGGCGGATGTCCTCGCTGACCACCGCATCGGCATACGGCATGCCGGGCTTGGTCTGCACGCGCGCCAGACAGGTCTCCGGGGCGATCGTGTGCAGGCCGGTCACGTTCACGCTGGCCACGCGGGGCGGCGCATTCTCCTCAGCCGCGAAGGCCGGGCCACCCCCTCCCAGCAGCAGCATCGTCAGGAGGGCCCACGCAGCGCGGCCATTTTGTAGCCGCCCGGATGGCGGCTCCTTCACCGGAACCGACGGGGTTCCGGCCGCAGCGCTGGACACCGGTATTACACCTGCGCCAACGTTTCGAATCGGGTGTATTCCTTGATGAACGCAAGCTTCACCGTGCCAGTGGGACCGTTGCGCTGCTTGGCGATGATGACCTCGGCGACGCCCTGGTTCTCCGGCGTGGGGGTGTAATAATCCTCCCGAAACAACAGGAGCACCACGTCGGCGTCCTGCTCAATGGCCCCGGACTCCCGCAGGTCCGACAACCGCGGCCGGAAGGTTTCGCGCCGCTCCGGCGCGCGAGAGAGCTGGCTGACGCCGATCACCGGAACCTCCAGCTCCCGCGCAATCGCTTTCAAGCTGCGCGAGATCACCGAGATTTCCTGCTGCCGGTTGTCCGATTTGTTGGGCTCCTCCATCAACTGGAGGTAGTCCAGGATCAGCAGGCCGATGCCGTGCCGGGCCTTGAGGCGCCGCGCGCGGGCGCGCAGCTCCAGGACGGAGACGCCCGGCGTGTCGTCAATGTAGATGGGGGCTTCAGAGAGCTTCCCCGCCGCCTGCGTCAGCTTGGGCCAGTCCGTGTTGGAGAGCCTGCCGGAGCGCACGTTATGGGCGTTGATCCGGGCATGGGAGCACAGCAGGCGCTGGACCAAATGCTCCTTGGACATTTCGAGGCTGAACATCGCCACCGGCGCCCGCTGGATCAGCGCGGCATGCTCCGCCAACCCCATCGCGAAGCTGCTCTTGCCCATGGCGGGCCGCCCGGCCACGACGATGAAATCCGCCGGCTGGAGCCCGGAGAGCATCTGGTCCAGCTCGGTGAATCCGGTGGGCAGCCCGGTGGTGGCGCCTTTGCGCTGGTAGAGCGCGTCAATGGTTTCGATCGAGCCTTTGATCAAGTCCTTGAGGGCGACCGCGTCCCGCTTGATTTTGTGGGAGGCGATCTGGAAGATCCGCTGCTCGGCCTGGTCCAGCAGCACATCGGCCGCGCCGGTCTCTTCGTAGCACTCCGTCGCGATGGTCGTGGACGCCTTGATGAGGGAGCGCAGGATCGCCTTTTCCCGGACGATCCGGCAGTAATGCTCGACGTTGGCGGCGGTGGGCACCACCCCGGTGAGGGTAGCCAGGTAGCTCGCGCCGCCGACGGACTCGAGGAGGTTGCGGCTCGTGAGCGCTTCGGTCACGGTGACCAGATCCACCGCGACATCCTGCTGGTAGAGCTGGGAGAGGATGGCGAAGATCTTGCGGTGGGCGTCCTTGTAGAACGCCGCGTCCTCAAGCTGCTCGAGGGCGCTAGCGAGGGCGTCTTCTTCCAGGAGCATAGAGCCCAGGACAGCCATTTCGGCTTCCAAGTTCTGTGGAGGAAGCCGCTCAATGGAGGTGAGCTCGGTCACGTCCATGGGGATACCGATGTCAAGCTTTCACAACCCACACTTTGAGGGTCGCCGTCACCTCCGGCGCCAACCGGACCGGCACGTCGTAAATCCCCAGGGCCTTCAGCGGCTCCGCAAGCTGGACCGCATGCTTGTCCACGGTGATCCCGTCCCGCTCCAACCCGTCCGTGATATCGCGGGCGGTCACGGAACCGAACGCCACGTTGTGCTCGCCCAACGTGAGCTTCAGCGTCAGGGAGTGCTGCTGCACGCGCTGCTTGAGCGATTCCAACTGCGCCTGCGCGCGCTGGGCCTTCTGCTCGCCGCGCCGCCGGCGCGCGTCCACCGCCTGCCGTGCCTCGTCCGTCGCCAGCACGGCCATCCCGTGCGGCAGGAGATAATTGCGCGCGTAGCCGGGCTTCACGCGCACCACCGCCTCGGCCTTGCCCAAGCGGTCCACGTCCTTCAGCAAAATCACGTCCATCGGGAGTTCCTCGCTCAACCGGACACGTAGGGCAACAGCGCCATGTAGCGCGCCCGCTTCACGGCGGTCGCGAGCCGGCGCTGGTGCTTGGCGCACGTCCCCGTCACGCGGGAGGGCATGATCTTCCCCCGGTCGGTGACGTACCGGCTCAGCCGCTCCAGGTCTTTGTAATCAATCGCGCGCATGTCGTCCGTGCAAAACCGGCACCCTTTGCGCGGCCCTCGCCGAATCAACGACGCGGGGCCCCGTTTCTTCCTCGTATCAGAACGGCGGTTCATCATCAACTGGCCCTTCCCCCCCAGCTTCTTGCGGAGCGAGCTCCTGCGCGGGCTCCGGGGCAGCCGTCCCCTCGTCCCGGCGCGGGCCGAGGAATTGGACGCGATCCGCCTTGACTTCCAAGGTGGAGCGCGTCTTCCCCTCCTGCTCCCAGCTCCGATACACTAACCGGCCCTCGATGCAAACGGCGCGGCCTTTCTTCAGATACTGATTGCACAGTTCCGCTTGCTTGCCCCACACCACGACCCGGACAAAACACACTTCCGTCTTCGGCTCGCCCCCGCTGGCGGGGAAGGTGGTATTGACGGCCAGCCCAAAGCTGGCGACGGGCGCGCCGGAGGGAATATAGCGCAGCTCCGGATCGCGCGTCAGGTTGCCGATCAAAAAAATCTTGTTCAAGCTTGCCATGGACGGGCGTCTCCTATTCTCGGTATTCCCGGTGGCGGCTCGCCGGCCCCGACGGGCGCTCGCTGAACACCGGCGGGTCCGCGCCCGGCGACGACGCCGACGCCTCGTCCTGCGTGAGGATCAGGAAGCGGACGATGGACTCGTTCAACTGGAGCAGGCGCTTGAGCTCGTCGAGCCGCTGGGGCTCGATCTGGAAGCGCAGCCAATGATAGTAGCCTTCCTGCTGGCGCGCGATGCGATAGGTAAAGCGCCGGCGGCCCCAGCTGGTGGACTGATCCACCTGGCCGTTGAGCTTCTTCACCGGCTCTTCGACCCGCGCGACCGACTGCGCCTGCTCGGCCTCCGTCCCGATCGCCTTCAAAATGACGAGGGCTTCATACGTGCGGTTCATTCCGTCTCTTGACTCCTTCCCGTTTCACGTTCGGGTGCGTTCACCCGGTTCATGGCCGTGGCCACTCCGTCCCGGGCCCACACCCGACATCCCCCGACGGCGAGGTGGCAGGCCTGATCCACCACGGCCTGCTCCTCCGCTCGGAACGGCGATAACACAAACTCGATCAGATCGCGCGGCAGCGGGTCCGCGCCCACGCCGATGCGCAGGCGCGCCACCTGCGTCGTCTTGAGCGCGCCCAGGCACGAAGCCAGGCCATGATGGCCGCCGTCGCTGCCTTGCGGCTTCAACCGCACCGCGCCCAGCGGCAGGTTCACGTCGTCGCACACCAGCAGCAGCTCCCGCTCCGGCTCAATGTCCCACGCCGCGGCCGCGACCGCAACCGCGTCGCCGGAGGCGTTCATCAGGGTCTCCGGCAGGAGCAGGCGGACCTGCCGCCCGGCCTCCGCCCACTCGCCGTACCGGGCCAGCACCCGGCGGCCGTCCCGCAAGGGCTGCCACGCGACATGCTGCTGATCCGCCAGGGCGTGGACGACGTCCCACCCCACGTTATGCCGCGTGTGCGCGTAGGCGTCGCCGACATTGCCCAATCCCACAATCAGCTTCATTGCGCTCAGGCCATCTTCGTGCGGCTCTGTCCACCCACTTGATGGCCTTCGCCGGCCGGCTACTTCTCGGCCTTTTTCTCTTCTTTCTTCTCGGGCTTGGCGTCCGCGGTTTCGCCTTCGGCTTCCGGCTTCTTCTCGCGAATCACCTCGGGCTCGGTGACGGCCGCGGCCTCGGTTTCCGGCTTCTCTTCCTTTGGAGCGAGCACGGACGCGACGGCGCTGTCGGCCTCAGTCAGGATGCGCACGCCCTCGGGCGCGGCCAAGTCCCGCACATGCACCGTGTCCCCAAGCTTCATGGCGGAGACGTCGTGCGTCACCCCCGCAGGAATGTGGGTGGGCAGACACTCCACTTCGACTTCGCGGAGGAAGTGCTCCAAAATCCCGCCGTCTTGCTTGACGCCGACCGCGTCGCCGCGCAGCGCCACCGGGACTTTGATGCGGATCTGCTCGGTCAGCAGAATGGCCTGAAAATCCACGTGGAGGATATCGCCGCTGACCGGATCATGCTCCACGTGCTTGATGAGGACGGGCTTTTCCCATCCGGCGGCTTTGGAGGATTCCGACGACGAACCAAGGCGCAAGGTCACCAAACCATGCTCTCCCGTCCGCAGCTTGAGCACCTGTGCCAGGTCCTGGCGGGTCACGGTAATGGCCGTCGCGCTGACTTTCTTGCCATACACCACCCCCGGCACGATGCCCTCGCGGCGGAGGCGGCGCACCACGCGGCTGCCCACTGTTTCGCGCGGCAGCACGGTGAGCGTCGGACGCTGAGCTGATTCGGTTTTCTGGCGAGCACTCATCTGGGTTCCCCTCGTCATGTTCCTTGGTGTTAGCCGTGCACTCCGTCAAACAACGAGCTGATGGACTGCGAGTAATGAATTCGGCGAATGGCTTCTCCCAACAGCGGCGCCACCGACAGGACGGTGAGCTTGGGATGCCGCTTGTCCTTCGGCAGCGGGATGGTGTCGGTCACGATCAGCTCGGTCAGCGGGGAGCGGTCGATGTGCTCCCACGCGTTCCCGGAGAGCACCGCGTGGGTGATCGCCCCGTAGATCGCTTTGGCGCCTTGCTGGTGCAGCGCGCGCGCCGCTTCCATCAGCGAGCTGCCGGTGGCGATGAGGTCGTCCACCAGCAGGCACACGCACCCGTTCACCTCGCCGAGGATGTGCATCACCTCGGTGGCTTCCGGGCTCGTGCGGCGCTTGTCCACGATCGCCAGCCCGGCGCCGAGCCGCTTGGCATAGGCGCGGGCCATCTTGATGCCGCCCACGTCGGGCGAGACCACGACCAGCGGCTTCAAGCGCTTGCGTTTCACATGCTGGGCCATCACGTTGATGGCGTAGAGGTGATCCAGTGGGATGTCGAAGAAGCCTTGAATCTGGCCGGCGTGCAGATCCATCGTGATGACCCGGTCGGCGCCGGCCGTGGTGATGAGGTTGGCCACCAGCTTGGCGGTGATGGGCACCCGCGGCTGGTCCTTGCGGTCCTGCCGGGCATAGCCGTAATACGGCACCACCGCCGTAATCCGCTTCGCCGAGGCCCGCCGAATCGCATCAATGAGGATCAACAGCTCCATGAGATTGTCATTGGGCGGCGGGCAGGTGGGCTGCACGACGAAGACGTCCTTGCCGCGGACGTTCTCATTGATCTTGACCCGGATCTCGCCTTCGCTGAATCGCCCCACGAAGCAGTCCGACAGGCGGACGTTCAGCTCGCGGCAAATCGCTTCGGCCAGGCGGGGATGGGCGTTCCCGCTGAACACGGACAGCTCGGAGGCAAGCTTCTTGGGGACCACGCGCGCCATACGCCGACGGCCTTACCGCTTCCGCCGAACCGGCCGTTTCGCCTGACGACGCGCCGACCGTCCGGGTCGGCGCGGCGGGCGCGCGGCGCGGCGCGGGGCCGGTTTGGCCGCCCGCCGGACCACGGCCTTGCGAACCGGCGTGCGGGCCGCAGGCTTCGCGACCCCGTTGTGGCCGTCACGCTTGTCGGCCGCTTTCTCCGCCGGCTTGGAGGAGCCGCCGGCAAGCGGGTGGGCGGGCACGCCCACCACGATGCCGCGGGGCGGCACGTCGTGGCCCTTCGGGATAACGCTGCCCGCGCCGGTCACGGCCCCGGGGCCCACCTTGACGGGGGACACAAGGACCGTGTCGGAGCCGATGAACGCGCCTTTGCCGATCACCGTGGCATGCTTCTCTTTCCCGTCGAAATTCGCGGTGATGGTGCCGGCGCCGATGTTGACCTCATCTTCGATGGTGGCGTCGCCCAGGTAGCTGACGTGGTGGATCCGCACCCGCGCGCCGACCTTCGTGCGGACCAGCTCCGCAAAATTGCCGACCCGCGTCTCATCGCCGATGGCCACCCCGGCGCGCAGCCGCGCGAACGGCCCGATGGAGCAGCGCTTGCCGATGTGCACGCCGGATTCGATGACGGTGCCCGGGTGGATGACGGTATCCTGGCCGATCGTCACCCCGTGGTCAATGTACGTGGCGTGCGGGTCCACGATGGTGACGCCGTTTTGCAGATGCGCGTCCATGATGCGCTGGCGGATGATGCCCACGGCCTTCGCGAGCTCGACTCGGGAATTGACGCCTAGGGCTTCCATCACGTTATCCAGGCGGGCGGTGCTGAATTTGGTGCCGGGCTGCTGCGCCAAGAGGCCGACGGCCTGGGTCAGGTACCATTCTTTGGTCGCCGAGGCGGGCTTGACCTGGACCAACGCTTCAAACATCGCATGGGCCTTCATGCAAATCGGTCCGACGTTGACCTCCCGGATGGCCCGCTGCGTCGCATTGGCTTCCGCTTCTTCCACCACCCCCGTGACCACCCCGGTGGCGTCGCGGATGACGCGCCCGTAGCCCGTTGGGTCCGCCAGGTGGGTCGTCAATAGGGTGCAGGTGGCTCCAGCGCGCCGGTGGGTTTCGATGAGCCGCTGGATCGTCATGCGCCGGACCAATGGCGTATCGGCATACAGGATCACGACGTCGCCTGAGAACCCGCCCAGGACCCGCTTGGCGAGGGCCACGGCATCCCCGGTCCCAAGCGGTTTGGGCTGGATCACCGCTCTCGCTTCCTTCGGCAGGATCGGCTTGACCTGCTCGGCGGCCTTGCCCAGGATCACAATCGGCTGCTTCACGCCGGCCGAGGCGGCCAAATCCAGGGCGTACGCGATCATGGGGCGCCCGCAGAGCGGGTGCAGGACTTTCGGCGTGTCCGATTTCATCCGCGTCCCGTCGCCCGCAGCCAAAATGATGATTTGCACAGCGCTCATCAGTGGTTTCGCTCCTCACCCGACTTGGTGATGTGATAGATGATTACCCATTCCCTGCACACCCGTAAAACCTGGGGAGCCAGGGCTCGAACCTGGACGGAGAGCTCCAAAGGCTCTTGTGCTACCGTTACACTACTCCCCAACGGCGGTGTCACCTTTGGCCGTCTTCACGACGTGGACGAACCACGACGCGTCCAGGCGGCGAATCCGATCCGCGATCACGTTGGCGTGCTCCGAATCGTGGCACAACCCGAGCACGGAAGGTCCGCTCCCTGACATCAGCGCGACAGGACATCCCGCCTCGTGAAGGCGGGACAGGATCGTCAAAATGAGAGGACAACGCCGGATCGCCACAGGCGTCAAATCGTTGACAACCCACTGGGCGAGCTCGCTGAGCGAGCCGTTGGATAAGGCGTGTTCTACTATCCTAAGCGATCCCTCCGGCGCTGTCAAGCCAGCCGCCGCCTGAGCGCGATCCCAGTCGTCGAAGATCTCCTTCGTGGAGAGGGCGGCTGGCGGCGTCACCAGCACATGCCACAGCGTCGGCAGGCCCGTCCGCGGCTCGCATCGTTCCCCGCGGCCGCGGCCCACAGCGAAGGCGGCCTCCTCCAGGAAAAACGGCACGTCGCTGCCCAGCTCGGCGGCCAGCGCCTTCAAGCGCGCGCGCTCCATGGAAAGGCCCCACAGTTTATTCAAACCCACCAGCGTGGTCGCCGCGTCGGAAGAGCCGCCCCCCAGCCCGCCCGCCACCGGAATGCGCTTGACCAGATGGATCGCCGCCCCGTGGGACACGCCCGCCGTGCGCTGCAACAGCCTGGCGGCTTTCAGGATGAGGTTGTCAACTCCGACGCCGAGGGTGGGGTGATCCGTCGTCAAGGTGAGCGCGGAACCCGGCGGCCGCTCAAACGTCAGCTCATCGGCCAGGTCAATGCGCTCAAAAACCGTTTCCAGCTCATGGTAGCCGTCGGGACGGCGACCGAGCACGCGCAGATAGAGATTCAGCTTCGCAGGAGCTTCCGCACGGATCATGCTCAACCCCGTGCCGGCTTACGTCTTCGACCCGCACGCGTGCGGTTTCGCGCGCAGCAGGTCTTTCGCCGCCTTGACTAAATCTTCCGGCATGAGGTGGAACGCTTTCAGGAGCTCGGCCGGGTCGCCGGAGGTGCCGAACCGATCCATGACGCCGACCATCCGCATCGGGACCGGGTGCTGCTGCACCACGACCTCGGCGACGGCGCCTCCCAACCCGCCCAGGATGGTGTGCTCCTCGGCCGTGACGATGGCGCCGGTTTCCCGGGCGGCGGAGAGAATGGCCGCCTGGTCAATCGGCTTGATCGTGTGCAGGTTCAGCACGCGCGCCTCGATGCCCTCGCGCGCCAACTGCTCGGCGGCCTCAAGGGCGTGGGCCACCAGCACGCCGGTGGCGATGAAGGTGAGGTCCTGCCCGGCGCGAAGCTGGCTGGCCGCGCCGACGGTGAAGGGATCTTCAGGCTTCGTGATGATTGGCACCGGGTTGCGGCCCAAGCGAAGATACACGGGACCGGGGTGTGCCGCGGCGGCGATGGTGGCCTTCTTGGCTTCCAGCGCATCGCAGGGGCAGATCACCGTCATGTGGGGCAGGCAGCGCAAATGGGCGAACTCTTCCAGCGCCTCGGCGGTGGCTCCGTCCGCTCCGACGGAGAGCCCGCCATGCGAGCCCGCCATCTTGACGTTGAGCCGCTGGTAGCAGACCGCCAAGCGCATCTGCTCCAGCCCTTTGCCGACGAGAAATTGGGAGAACGAGCAGGCGAAGGGCAGCTTGCCCGCCATCGCCAAGCCGGCGGCCGTGCCCACCAGGTCCTGCTCCGCGATCCCCACGGAGAAGAAGCGGTCCGGGAACTGCTGCTTGAACCAGATGGCGCGGGCGGAATCTTCCAGGTCGCCGGAAAGCGCGACGACATTGGGGTTGGACTTTCCCAGCTCCACCAGCCCTTCACCGAACCCGTCCCGCGTCGGTTTATTTGCCATGAGCCGCCAGCGCCTCCGCCTGGGCGTCCAGTTCCTTCAGCGCGCGGGCCAGCTCGTCCGGCTTCGGCGCCACCCCATGCCAGGCGTGGTTGTTCTCCATGAAGGAGATGCCTTTGCCTTTCACCGTCCGCGCGATCACGACCTGCGGCTTGCCCTGGACGGTTTCGGCCTCGTCATACGCCTGCACGACCTGGGCGATGTCATGCCCGTCAATCTCGATGGCGTGCCAGCCGAAAGCCCGCCATTTGTCCGCCAGCGGCTCGATGTCCTGAATCTCTTTGACCGGGCCGTTCTGCTGCAGCCCGTTGGCATCCACGATGCCGCAGACCCGATCCAGCCGGTGATGGTGCGACGTCATCGCCGCCTCCCACACCTGGCCTTCCTGCAGCTCCCCGTCGCCCATCACGCAAAAGATGCGCCGGGCGCGCTGGTCCAGCCGGTCGGCCAGGGCGATGCCGTTCGCCATCGAGAGCCCCTGCCCCAGCGAGCCGGAGGACATCTCGATCCCTGGGAGCGAGCCGCGCTCCGGGTGCCCCTGCAGGCGCGTGGGATAGCGGCGCAGGGTCGCCAGCTCCTCCTTGGGGAAATAGCCGCGCCAGGCCAGCACGGTGTACAGCGCCGGGCAGCCATGCCCCTTGGAGAGCAGGCAGAGGTCGCGGTCCGGCCAGTCGGGCCGCGCCGGATCGTGGCGCAGCTTGTACCAAAAGAGCCCCGTCAAAATTTCCACCAGCGACAAGGACCCGCCCGGATGGCCGCTGCCGGCCGTGGCGATCGTGCGCAACATGTCCCGGCGCAAGTCGACGGCCAAGCGCCGCAGCGCGTTCAAGTCAGGCATCATGGAACTTTGACCTCGCGAGCTCGGCGATCCGTCAACGTGTCCAACTTATACCGCACCACATCCAAGGTGGCGTCCATCCCCAGGGCTTTCTCCCAGGCCTGCTGCGCGCGGGCCGCGTCGCCCCGCTTGGCGTAGGCCTCGCCCAGGTGCACAAAAATGGTCGGGTCGGTCTGCAGCAACTGGGCGGCCCGCTCCAACTGCCGGATGGCCTCCGGCAGATTGCCCAGCTTGAAGTGCGCCCATCCCAAGCTGTCCACGTAGGCGCCGTTGTCCGGGTCAATGGCCAACGCCCGCTCCACGAGGCCCTTGGCCTGCTGCAGGTTCACGCCGTCGTCAATATCCAGATAGCCCAGATAGTTCAGGGCGTCGGCGTGCGACGGGTCCAGCTCGATGGCGCGCTCCAGCGCCGCGCGGGCGTCCACCGGCCGCCCCAGTTGGGCCAATTGCGCCCCGCAATAGAACTGCGCCACGGCGGTTTCCCGCAGCGCAATGGCCTGCTCAAATGCCCGCACCGCTTCCAGCGGCGCCTTGGCCTCCTGATACAGGACGCCGAGCAAGATGTAGAGTTCCGTCTGCCGGTCCGAGATGGCCAACTGCTGCGCGAGCAGCCCCTGGGCCTCGCCGAATTTCCGCTGGGCGATCCAGGCCTGGACCAACCCATTCACGGCTTCCAGATCCTTCGGGGCCAGGTCGAGAATGGCCTGGTAGTCTGCGACGGCGTCTGGCCACCGATCTTGCGCGGCATAGACCCGGGCGGCGTGGTGGTAGACCCGCGGGTTGAGCGGGTCCAACCGGATGGCCTCCTCGTATTGCTGCACCGCGTCGTTCGGCTGGTGGTTGATCTCGTACGTCAACCCCAGCGCCACCCGCATGTCGGAGGAATCCGGGGACAGCGCCACCGCGCGCGAGAGCTCCTGCACCGCCGAGGCAAACTGGTTCAAGCGGCCGTACAGCACCCCGAGGTTAAAATGCAACTGCGCGGAGGCGTCGTCCTGGCGAACCAGCTGCTCATACAGGCTCGCCGCCTGTGTGAGGTCCCCCTGCAGCACGTACAGGTCCGCCAAGGTGCTGAGGAGAAACTGGTCCGACGGCTGCTGCTCCGCCAACCGCTGATACGCGCGGATCGCGGCGTCGAGATTGCCCTGCGAGGTGTGCAGCATGGCGATCCACCGCCACGCCTCGTGGTTCTCCGGATCCGCGGCCAGCGCCCGCTGAAAGCTCTTTAGGGCCTGGTCCGGCTTCCCCAAGCGGACCTGCGTGGCGCCGATGCGGACATGCAAGAACGGGGAGCTGGCATCATGCGCTGCGGCCTGCTCGTACGCATCCAGCGCGTCCGGCAGCGACGAGGAACGCTCGAGCATCAACCCGCGGAGATACAAGCTCAGGGCGGCGCGCTGGCTCCCAGGATGGCTGCGAAGCGGCCACCCCGCACACCCTTGCGCCAGCGCCAGCATTAACCCGCTGACGATCCAGGATCGATAGTGTGCGCCTGTCACGGGAGTCCCTGTCTTAGAGTGCGTCCTACGTCAAACCACGAAGGACGGGCCAAGCGAATCTTTGGCTCGTTGTCCCCGCCGGGCATCGCGTGCGCCCGTGCCTAGTGCTTCTTATGCCGCATCCGTCGGCGCAATTTCTTGCGCTTATGGGTGCGGATTTTCTTGAGCTTGCGCTTTCGGCCGCTTGGCATCCACCCCTCGTGTTGCCCGCTACTGCTAGTGGATCACTTTATTCAACGGGTACTCGATAATGTCCTGGGCGCCGGCGTCCTTCAAGGCCGGAACCAGGCGCTTGACCTGGTCCTCTTCGATGACGACCTCCACCGCCCACCACGGATCGCCGCCGTTCTTCGACCAGAGCTTTGAGACGGTGGGCCGTTTCATCGCCGGCAGGACATCCATGACGTGTCTCAGCTGCGTTTCAGGCACGTTGAGCTTCAGGCCCACTTTCCCCTCGGCCGCCACCGCGCCTTGCAGCAGGGTGCACAGGTGCTCGATCTTCCGGCGCTTCCAGGCGTCCTTCAGGGCGGCGCGGTGGGCGATCAACTGCGTGGTGGATTCGCAAATGGTGTCCACAATCCGCAGGCCGTTGGCGATAAGGGTCTGGCCGGTTTCGGTCAGCTCGACGATGGCGTGGACCAACCCGGCGCGCACCTTGCCCTCCGTGGCCCCCCAGGAAAATTCGACATCGGCGCGCACCCCGTGCTGCACGAGATAGCGCTTGGTCACCTGCACCAGCTCCGTGGCGATCCGCTTGCCCTGGAGATCCTTCACCGTGGCAATCGGCGACTCTGTGGGCACCGCCACCACCCACCGTACCGGCCGGTTGGTGCGCTTGGCATAGCGTAGCTCGATCACGCGCGCGACGTCCGAGTCGTTTTCCAGCACCCAATCGTTGCCGGTAATGCCGCAATCCAGCACGCCCTGCTCAACGTAGCGGGACATTTCCTGGGCCCGGAGCAGCATCGGCTCCAGCTCTGGATCGTCAATGCTGGGTGCATAGGAGCGGTCGCTGATGGACACCTTGAACCCGGCCCGCTCAAACAAGCGGGCGGTGGCGTCCTGGAGGCTGCCCTTGGGCAGCCCGATCTTGAGCCGCTTCGAGCCGCCGGTTGGAGCCGGGGAGCGCTCGACGGAGCGTGACGGCGTGCCGCGTGCGCGGGTCGTGCGTTTGGCGGTCATGAGTGCGAGTCTTTGGGTTGCTGGTCGTCGAAGTGACGCGGGTGGTTCACGGAAGGGGCATTGTATCGTAGAGGACGCATCGGTGTCAACGAACGGCCACTCCAAAACTCGGCGGAGGGATTGCAGGAGGGGAGAGGATCAGGTAGGATAGCCGGCATGTTCAAGAAACTGCTCCATTCCAAATCGGTGCAGCGCCGGGCCGCCTGGATCCTCATCATCGTGCTCGTGCCGCCGTTTATCCTCTTCTTCCATACCTGGATGGGCGGCCGCCCCATCGCCGGCGAAACCGCCGGCATCATCTTCGGCCGCCCCATTCCCGTCAGCGACTTCCAGGAGGAATACGCGCGGCTGCGGCAGCGGGTGGAGGAAGAGATCGGCCCGGTGCCCGCGGCGCTGGAACCCGTGCTGCGCGATCAAACCTGGGACCGGTTCATCCTGCAAACGGAAGCCAAACGGCGCGTGAAGGTGAGTAACCAGGAGCTGGCTGAGTTTATCCGCACCCAGCCGGCCTTCCAGCGCGAGGGCCGGTTTGTCCCGGAGCTGTACCACCAGTTCGTCGCCGCGCGCGGCATGACGCCGTCCTTCTTTGAGGCGCGCCTCCGGGACGAGCTGGGCATCACCAAGCTGGCGGACTCCGTGACGACGACGGTGACGGTGACCGACGAGGAAGCGCATGACGCGTTCGTGAAGGCGCGCACCAAGATCCGCGCCGAGCTGGTGGTCGTCCGCGCCGACTCGTTCACCGACGAGGCGAAACGCGCCTTGACCGAGGAGGCGCTGCGTCGCGCCTACGAGGCCAACCCCGACGCGTTCCGCCCAGCCGCGACGGAGGAGGATGCGCCGACCGCGCCGCGGCGCTTCGAGGACGCGCGGGCTGATGTGGAGCGCGCGCTCATCGAGGAACACACGATGGCTGCGGCCCGGGACCGGGCACGCCAACTGCGCGAGGCGCTGCAGGCCAAGCACAGCGCCGGAGCCTCGTGGGAGGAGGCGTGCGCCGCGCTCAGCGTGAAGCCGCTGCGGCCGTCACCCTTCACGCGGGCCGAGCCGATTGAAGGTCTGGGGGACGCCCCGTTAGCCGGCAGCGTGCTGGCGGCATTGCCCCCGCAGGAATTGTCCGAGGTGCTCCCGGTGCCGCAGGGCGCGCTGGTGGGATGGGTGATCGAACGATTGCCGACCGAGGAGGCCGCGTGGGAACACGAGCGCGAGTCGTTCCGAACTGACGCGTTAACCCGCAAACGGCAAGAGCACTTCCGCGAATGGCTGGGTGAGCTTCGCCGGCGCGCCCACCTGAAAAATTTGCTGCCGGCTTCCCCGCTTCCCGCCGCTCAGTAATTCCTCGATCTCACGCCGCGGATTGGCGCTTGGAGAGCAGGTCGTTGAGCTCGCGCATGAACTGCTCGGCATCCTTGAACTCGCGGTACACCGAGGCAAACCGCACGTAGGCGATGGGGTCCAGCTCGTGGAGGCGCTGCATGACCCGCTCGCCGATCTGCCGCGAAGGCACTTCGCGCTCCGCCTGGCGCGAGATGTCGCGCTCGATCTCATCCACCAGGTTTTCGATCTGGTCCATGCTGATCGGGCGCTTCTCGCAGGCTTTCAGCAGGCCGCCTAAGAGCTTGTTACGGTCGAAGGGCTCGCGGCGGCCGTCCTTCTTGATGACCATGAGCCGCTCTTCCTCGACGTGCTCATAGGTGGTGAACCGCTTTCCGCAGGACAAACATTCCCGCCGACGGCGGATGGCCGACCCCTCGGCGCTGGCGCGGGAATCCACCACCTTGTCCTCCTGATGGCCGCAGACGGGGCACTTCATGGTTCGACGCCGCTCACCATGAATCCCGCGCGATCCGTCACCGCCGGACCAACTCCAGCTCCGGATAGAGAGGAAACTGCTCGACCAGCGCCTCGACGCCGAGCCGGACGGTCTTCAGCGCCTCCGGGTCCTGGCGGCCGGCCAACGCGTCGTCAATCAACTGGGCGATGCGCCGCATCTCCGCCTCTTTCATGCCGCGTGAGGTCACGGCCGGCGTGCCGAGGCGGATGCCGCTGGCCTTGCCGGGCGGCAGCGGATCAAAGGGAATGGCGTTTTTGTTCACGGTGATCCGGGCGGCCTCCAGCGTCTCCTGCGCGTCCTTGCCGGTCAGCCCCTTCGAGGTCACATCCACGAGCATCAGATGGTTGTCCGTCCCGCCGGACACGATGCGGTAGCCCCGGCCGCCCATCGCCGAGGCCAGCATCTTGGCGTTGGCCACCACTTGGCGCTGGTACTGCGCGAATTCCGGGGTGGCCGCTTCGCGAAAGCAGACGGCCTTGGCGGCGATCACGTGCATCAGCGGGCCGCCCTGCACGCCGGGGAACACGGCGGAATCAATGGCCTTGGCGTAGGGCTGCTTGCAGAGAATGAAGCCGCCGCGCGGGCCGCGCAAGGTTTTATGCGTGGTGGAGGTCACGATGTCCGACACGGCGGTGGGGTTGGGGTAGACGCCCGCCGCCGTCAGGCCGGCGAAGTGCGCCATGTCCACCATCAGCAGCGCGCCCACCTCATCGGCGATGGCCCGGAAGCGCGGGAAGTCCAGCACCCGCGAATAGGCGGAATAGCCGGCCAGGATCAGCTTGGGCCGATGCTCACGGGCCAGCGCCGCCACGTCGTCGTAGTTGATCTGCTCGGTGCCCTGGCTCACCCCGTACGGGATGATGGTAAAGAGCTTGCCGGAGTAATTTTTCGGATGCCCGTGCGAGAGGTGCCCGCCGTGGGCCAGGCTCATCGCCAGGATCTTGTCGCCGGGCTGCAGCAGCGCGTAGAGGACGGCGATGTTGGCCTCGGTCCCGGAGTGCGGCTGCACGTTGGCGTGCTCGGCGCCGAAGAGGGCCTTGACCCGGTCAATGGCCAATTGCTCGACGACATCCACGAACTCGCAGCCGCCGTACCAGCGCGCCTTGGGATAGCCTTCGGCGTACTTGTTCGTCAGCACCGACCCCTGGGCCTCCAGCACGGCCAGGCTGGTGAAGTTCTCCGACGCGATCAACTCCAAGTGCTCGTGTTGGCGGCGGCGCTCCCCCTGAATCGCCGCATGCACCTCCGGGTCGCTCTCCTGCAACCGTCCCATTCGTTCAGGCTCCTTTGAGGATTTTCCGCTCGAGTCCGGCAATCTGCCGGACGCGCCGTTCATGCCGGCCGCCGGATTCAAACGGCGTGGCGAACCAGGTCGCGACGATGCGCCGGGCCAGCGCGATGGGCAGGCGCTCCGCCCCGAGCACCAGCACGTTGGCGTCGTTGTGGCTGCGGCTGCGTTCGGCATCGAACAGGTTTTGGCAGACCGCGGCGCGGATGCCGGGCACCTTGTTGGCCGCAATCGCGATGCCGACCCCGGACTTGCATAACAGGACGCCGCGATCGAACGCGCCGGAGGCCACCGCCTGCGCGACCTTGAAGCCGACGGCGGGATAGTCGCATGGCTCCGGCGAATGCGTCCCCAGGTCCGCCACCTCGCAGCCCGCGTCAGCCAGCCAGGCGATGACCTTGGCCTTCAGCTCAAATCCGCCGTGATCCGCTCCCACCGCGACCCGCCCGCACGGGGGCGCGGCTTTGGCAAAGCGGCGGGCCGGCGCGCGACGTGTCACGTCAGGGCTCCCGCTGGGAGGCGATCAGCGCGTTGGTGATGCGCTCCACGCACGCGCGGATCAGGTTGAAACATCGCTCATACACCTCCGGGGGCTTGCCGATCGGGTCCGGGATATTCACGTCCAGCGCGTCCGGGTCCGACGCCATCGGCGATCCGAATGTTTTCAACAGATGCGCCTTCGGCTTGGCCTCCGGCACCCGCCGGATGATCTCCTCCGCATGGAACCGCTCCATGACGAAGATGAGGTCCGCCTCCTGGATCAGGCGGTCCGTCACCGCCTGGGCCATGTGGGAGGAGATGTCAATGCCCTCTTGCTGCAGGAGCCGCGTGGTCTCGCGCGAGGGCGGCATGCCCTCAATGGCAAAGATCCCGGCTGACGCCACCTCCACCGGCTCGCTGAGACGATGCTCCTGCCGCTTCAGGGCCTGTTGGAGCAGGCCTTGCGCCATTACGCTTCGGCAGCTATTGCCGGTGCAGATGAACAAGACGCGCTTGGGCACGCTCGCTCCTCATACCGCTTCAAGCGTCGCGGCGGGGATCGCGCCTTCCCGAAGGATGTGGAGCCGGCCGTCCACGACGGACACCACGGTGGACTCCCGCCCGAGCGGCGTGGGACCCGCATCCAACAGGCACTCGCACGCATCCCCGAGCGCCTCCAACACTTCTTTGCTGTCCGTGGGCGGAGGGAAGCCGGACCGGTTGGCGCTCGGCGCGACCACGGGCGTGCCGCACGCCTGCAGGAACGCCTGGGCGACCGGATGCTGGGGCAACCGGAATCCCAGCGTGCCCGTCCGCGCCGGCAACACGATGGTCAGCGGCCCGGGCCAAAACTTGTCCATCAGCCGCTGCGCCATCGGCGGCACCTGGTCCAGATACTCCCGCACCTGGGCGGCGGAATGCACATGCAGCGAATAGGGTTTCTCCGGGGGGCGCCCCTTGACGCGGTTGAGGCGCTCGATCGCTTTGGGATTGTTGGCGTCAGCCGCGAGGCCATACACCGTCTCGGTGGGGAACGCCACGAGCCCGCCGCGGCGGATGTGGTCGGCAGCTTGCTGGATCGCGGCCGGATCGACGGCGCTGGGGTTCACTTTGAGGATCACGGGTTGAGGCATGCGATTAGGCGCGCATCCGCTTCTGCAGCGCGCGGTCGGCCTGCAGGCATTGTTTCGTGAGCGCTCGTTTGTACGCGGCGAGGCGCGTGCGCAAGGCGCCATCATGGACGGCGAGGATCTGGACCGCCAAGATGGCGGCGTTGGCCGAATTGCCGATGGCCACCGTCGCGACCGGCACGCCGCGCGGCATCTGCACGGTGGAGAGCAGGCTGTCCAGCCCGTCGAGCGGCGGGATGCTCACTGGCACCCCGATCACCGGGCGGATGGTGTGGGCCGCCACCGCGCCCGCCAGGTGCGCTGCGCCGCCGGCCGCCGCGATAAACACCGCCACGCCTTGCCGGGCTGCGCGCTCGACATACTGCCGCAGCTGCGCCGGGCTGCGGTGGGCTGAGAGCACGCGCACCTCGGCGGACACGCCGAAGTCCTTCAGCATCTTCGCGGCCGGCTCCAGCGACGGCCAGTCCGAGTCCGATCCCATGAGAATGGCGACACGCGGCTGGGTCATGACGTTCCCTCCGATGAGCGGCTGACCGGCTTCTTGATCGCGCGCCAGGCGATGTCCTTGCGGTAGACCATGCCCTCGTAGCTGATCTCGTCAATGGCGTGGTAGACCTTCTTCACCGCCGATTCAATGTCGGGCGCCGTGGCCACCACGTTCAACACCCGGCCGCCCCAAGCCAGGCACCGGTTCTTATCCCGCTTGGTGCCGGCGTGGAAGACCACCACCCCCTCGCGGCCCTTCAGCTTCTCCAGGCCGTTGATCTCTTTGCCGATCTGGTATTCGCCGGGATAGCCGTTGGACGCCAGCACGACGCAGACGCACGAGCCCTCCTGCCATTCGCAGTGGTCCGAGGACAAGCGCCCTTCCACGGTGTCGTCGAGGAGGGAGACCAGGTCGCTCTTCAGCAGCGGGAGGATGGCCTGCAACTCCGGATCGCCGAAGCGCGCGTTGAACTCCAGCACCTTCGGCCCCTCGGGCGTCATCATGAGCCCGGCGTAGAGCACGCCGCGGAAGAGGATGCCTTCGTTCGCCAGCCCCTTCAGGGTCGGGTGAATCACCTGGGTCATGATTTGCTGGGCCGCGGCATCAGTGACGACGGGCGCCGGGGCATACGCGCCCATGCCGCCGGTGTTCGGCCCTTTGTCCTGGTCCAGCAGCCGCTTGTGGTCCTGCGACGTCAGCAGGGGCACGGCGGTCGTCCCGTCGGTCAGCACGATGATGGAGGCCTCTTCGCCCTGCAACCGCTCCTCGACGACGATCCGCTCCCCGGCCTGCTTGAAGATGCGGTCTTCCATCAGCAGATCAATGGCGCCCAGCGCCTCGCTGAGGGTGCTGGCCACGATGGTCCCTTTGCCGCCGCAGAGCCCGTCCGCTTTCACGACGATGGGCGCGCCCACCTGGCGCACGTAGGCCCGCGCCGCCTGCGGGTCGTCGAACACCGCGAACTGCCCGGTCGGCACGTGATACTTCTTCATGAGCGTTTTGGCGAAGGCCTTGCTGGACTCCAGGCGGGCCGCCGCCTTGCCCGGCCCGAAGATCCGCAACCCGCGCTTCTCGAAGACGTCCACGATGCCCTTCGCGAGCGGCCCTTCCGGTCCGACGATGGTCAGATCAATGTCCTTCGTCTCGGCGAACTCGGCCAGCGCCTCCATGTCCTCCGGGCCGATCTCCACCGGCTCGGCCAGCTCGCTGATGCCGCCGTTGCCCGGCGCGCAAAAGACGGCGCGCACCTCCGGCGACTGGCTCAACTTCCAGATCAGGGCATGTTCCCGGCCCCCCGATCCCACGACGAGTACTCTCATTCCAGACAGCCTCCTATGATCATGAACACCAGCTATCGCCGCTCCACCGTCCCGATGGGCCAGGCCTCTACACCAGCCTGCCGCAGCAGCCGGATGACCCCGGCGCCGTCGCGCGGCGCACAGGCCAGCGCCATGCCGATCCCCATGTTAAATGTGGAACGCATCTGCGCGTCCGCGATCTGCCCGGCTTCCTGGATGTAGTGAAATATGTCCGGCACCGGCCAGCTCCCCCGCCGCCACACGACCTGCAAGGCCGGCTGCTGGCCCGTCAAGCTCGCCAGCCGCCGCCGCAATCCTCCGCCCGTCACGTGCGCCAGCGCGTGCAGCCGGAACCGCCGCAGCGCCGCCAGGACCGGTTTGACGTAAATCCTCGTCGGCGTCAAGAGCTCCCGTCCCCAGCGCTTGAGCCCCCGAGAACCAAGCGCCGCCCGCACCAGCGAAAACCCGTTGGCATGGACGCCGGAGGCGGCCAGGCCGATCACCACGTCGCCCCGGCGGACCGAGGCGCCATCCAGCAGCTGCCGCCGCTCCACCACGCCGACGCAGAAGCCGGCGATGTCGTATTCCCCGGGCCCGTAGACGCCGGGCATTTCGGCCGTTTCCCCGCCGATCAAGGCGCACCCGCTCTGGCGGCAGCCGTCGGCGACGCCGCGGATCAGCGCGGAGAGCAGCCGCCGATCCATCGTGCCCATCGCGACGTAATCCAGAAAGAAGAGCGGCTGCGCGCCGTAGACCAGGACGTCGTTGACGTTCATCGCCACCGCGTCCACCCCGATGCCCTCATGCCGGCCGATGAGCTGCGCCAGCGTGAGCTTGGTGCCGACTCCGTCGGTGGACGACACCAGGATCGGATCGCGGTACCGGCCCCGCCCCAGCGCGTACAACCCGGCGAACTGGCCGCGGTCCGGCAGCACCGCCGGCCCCTGCGTGGCCCGGATCACGCCGCCGAGCTGGCGCAGCCAGCGGTCGGTGGCGGCGATGTCCACCCCGGCCTTCCGGTATGTCACGCCCATGCCTTACTGGGGCCCTTCGCCGGCGTGCTTTTCCAGCGCGAACTTATCTCCCTCTTCGCCGAAGGGAATGGGGTACTGGCCGGTCCAGCAGGCCGTGCAGTACCGCTCAGGACGCTGCACGCCTTTCTGCAGCCCTTCCAACGAGAGGTAGCCCAGCGTGTCCGCCCTGATGAACTTACGGATCTCCTCCAGCGACATCCGGTTGGCGATCAGCTCTTTCCTCGTCGGGAAATCCACCCCGTAGAAGCACGAGTACGATGTCGGCGGGCAGCTGATGCGCATGTGCACTTCTTTCGCGCCCGCTTCCCGCAGGCTTTTGATGCGCGCGCGGGTCGTCGTGCCGCGGATCAGGGAATCGTCCACCACCACGAGGCGCTGGCCCTTGATGATGTCGCGGATCGGGTTGAACTTGACGCGCACCTTCAGGTCGCGGATCTCCTGCGCGGGCTGGATGAACGTCCGCCCGACATAATGGTTGCGGATAATGCCCAGCGCAAACGGGATCTGCGATTCCAGGCTGAAGCCCAGCGCGGCGAAATTGCCGGAGTCTGGGATGGGCATCACCAGGTCCGCCTTCGCCGGGTGCTCCCGGGCGAGCTGGCGCCCCAGCTTCACCCGCACCGCCTGCACGCTCTCGCCGAAGAGGCGCGAGTCCGGCCGCGCGAAGTAGACGTGCTCGAAGAGGCAATGGGTCGGCTGGACGGTCTGGTCCTTGAAGGGAAAGAGCGAGCGCAGGCCGCTGGAGCTGATGACCAGGACCTCGCCGGGGGCGACTTCGCGCACGAACCGCGCGCCGATCAGGTCCAGGGCGCACGTCTCCGAGGCCAACACGTAGGTCTTGTTCAGCTTGCCCAGGCAAAGCGGCTTGAACCCGTTGGGGTCGCGGCAGCCGAACAGCCCGTCCGGGGTGAGGCACAGCAGCGAGTAGGCGCCCTTCAGCATGGGCAACGACTCCATCAAATCCTCTTCGAAGGTCTTGTGCGTCGAGCGCGCCAGCAGGTGCAGGATGATCTCGCTGTCAATGGTGGTCTGAAAGATGGAGCCGGAGCCTTCGAGCATCCGGCGCAGCTCGTAGGCGTTGACCAGGTTGCCGTTGTGCGCGAGCGCCACCGACCCCTTGGCATAGGTCACCAGCAGCGGCTGCGCGTTCTTGAGGTGGCTGGAGCCGGTGGTGGAGTAGCGCGTGTGGCCGATGGCCGCGCGGCCGGGCAGCT
Organism: Candidatus Omnitrophota bacterium; assembly: GCA_023247215.1. Taxonomy (GTDB): domain Bacteria; phylum Omnitrophota; class Gorgyraeia; order Aquiviventales; family Aquiviventaceae; genus JACPRA01. The sequence continues at coordinate 8,397 of JAHFGX010000014.1, read as the reverse complement.
GCCGGAGCGCCTCCTCGTGAAACACCTCGGAGACCAGGCCCTGCCCTTTGTGGGAATGCATCTTGCGGCCCTGGGACGTGACGATGCCGGCCGCCTCTTCACCGCGGTGCTGCAGCGAATAGAGGCCCAGGTAGGTCAACCGCGCGGCGTCGCGGTGGCTCCAGATGCCGAAGAGCCCGCACGCTTCTTTTGGGCGGTCGTCCATTAGCGTCTCATATACCGGCGGACATCCTCATGGTCACCCAACAAGACCAGCACGATCGCATCCCCATGCAACTGAAACACAATGCGCAGGTCCATATTCACGCTGATTTCGAAGTTCCCCTGAGGCAGTTTTTTCAAGCGCAGCGACTTCGGTTTGGCCGGGCTGCCGATATGCTCCACGAACGCATGGAGCTGATACCAGGTCTTTTCTTGGAGCGGTTTGGGAAGCTTGGCAAACCCCCGCTGGAATCCAGGGAGTTCGACAATCCTCATGCGCCTGAGGAGATGCGCCGCTTCAAATCGCGGAGGAACGCCCCGGCATCTGCATGGACCCGGCCTTTCCCCGCTTTCAACTCTTCCCGAACCGTTCGATTAAACGCGTGCCAATCCTTGTCGGAGAATTGCAGCGGCTTGGCTTGCTGGGCTTCGATATCCACCGGGATAATCACCAGCATCCCGTTCCGCTCCGAGACGTCCACCCACCCCTTTGTGCCAAACCCCAGCCGCTTCGCGAGCAGCGCAGGAATGGTCAATTGCCGCTTCACGTTTAACTGTCGTAACATCGCGTGCCCTCCTCCCTCAAGATAGAGAATATCATACTTTCATACTTTCATTAAGTATCTATAATTTAAACGCTCCGCGCCAGGCCAAGCTCATCTCGGCCACCCCGGCGTCAATCCAGTCGCCCAGGACCAACCGGCCGCCGCCGACCCGGCCGATCAAGCGCGCCGGCACGTTGAACCGCTCGGCCAGCGCCGCGGCAGCGTCGGCGCGGCGCGGCTCGCAACTGATCACCACGCGGCCGGCGGATTCGCCGAACAGGAGCGCGTCCAGGCGCAGCCGGCGCCCCGACGCCAGCGCCTCAGCCTCCAGCGAGGCGCCGAGCATCCGGTCGCGCTCTGCGAGGCAGCACTCCGCCAGGGCCACCGCCAACCCGCCCTCAGCGCAGTCGTGGGCGGACTTGAGCAGCCCGTCGCGCGCGGCCGCCGCCAGCAGTCGCTGCAGCCGTCGCTCGCCGGCCAAGTCCACCCGCGGCGGCCGGCCTTGCTTGCGGCCATGGATCAGCTTGAGATATTCGCTGCCGCCCAGCTCTTCGCGCGTCTCCCCGAGCAGAATGATGGCATCCCCCTCGTCTTTAAATTCCATCGTCACCGGCGGCCGCTGCAGCAAGCCGATCATGCCGATCACCGGGGTGGGATCCACCGCCCCGCTCGGGCTTTCATTGTACAAGCTGACGTTGCCGCCGGTCACCGGCGTCTCGAACGCCCGGCACGCCTCTGCAATGCCGCGCACGCACTCGCGCAACTGCCACATCACGCCGGGATCCTGCGGGCTGCCGAAGTTGAGGCAGTCGGTCACGGCCAGCGGCTCCGCCCCGACGCACGCCAGGTTCCGAGCCGCCTCGGCCACCGCCAGCTTGCCGCCCTCGTAGGGGTCGAGCAGGCAGTAGGTGCCGTTGGCGTCCGTCGTCGCGGCCAGCAGGCTGTCCGTTCCTTTCACGCGCAGCACGGCCGCGTCCGACCGGCCCGGCAACACCGCCGTGTTGGTCTGCACCATGTGGTCGTACTGCTCGTAGACGGCGGCCTTGTCCGCGATCGTCGGCGAGCCGAGCAATTGGAGCAGCGTTTGGCTGTAATCGCGCGGGAGCGGTATTGCGCGCAGCGGCAACCGCTGCCGCCGCGCGACATCCGCCGGGCGCTTGACTGGGCGGCGGTAGACCGGCGCCCCGTGGGTCAGCGCAGCAACGGGGAGATCCGCCACGAGTTCGGAGCCATCAAACACGCGCATCCGGTCGCCGCCGGTGACGCGCCCGATCGTCACGGCATGCAGTCCCCATCTGGCGAAGAGCCGCGTGATGGCCGCCTCTTTCCCCTTCTTGGCGATCAGCAGCATCCGCTCCTGCGACTCGGACAGCATCACTTCGTAGGGCGTCATGCCGCTCTCGCGCCGCGGCACCTTGGCCACGTCAATCTCCATGCCGCAGCGGCCGCGCGAGGCCGTCTCGCAGGTGGAGCACGTCAGGCCGGCCGCGCCCATGTCCTGGATGCCAACGACATCGCCGGTGGCCAGCGCTTCCAGCGTCGCTTCGATCAAACATTTCTCGGCGAACGGATCGCCCAGCTGCACCGCGGGGCGGTCCGCCTCGGACTCCTCGGTCAGCTCGCGGGAGGCGAAGCTGGCCCCGCCCAGCCCGTCCCGGCCCGTCGAGGAGCCGACGTAGATCACCGGGTTGCCGATCCCGCGCGCCGCACCCTTCGCCACCGCCTTGTGCGGCACCACGCCGATGCACATCACGTTGACCAGCGGGTTCTCCCGGTAGGTCTCATCAAAATAGATCTCTCCGCCGACGGTCGGCACGCCGACCGCGTTGCCGTAATCGGCGATGCCTTTCACGACGCCCTCGAACAGGAATCGCGTGCGCTGGTGCCCATTCAGCGGGCCGAAACGCAGGCTGTCGAACAGCGCGATCGGCCGCGCGCCCATCGTGAAGATGTCGCGGATGATCCCCCCGACCCCGGTGGCAGCACCCGCGTGCGGCTCAACCGCGCTGGGGTGGTTGTGCGATTCTACCTTGAAGGCCACGCCCAGCCCATCGCCGATGTCCACGAGCCCCGCGTTTTCCTTGCCGGCTGCCACAAGGATCCGCTTGCCCTTGGTCGGAAACGTCTTGAGATAGATCTTCGAGCTCGCGTAAGAGCAGTGTTCACTCCAGAGAACACCAAACATTCCCACCTCAGTCAGTGTGGGCCGGCGCTTTAAGATGCGGACGATCTGCGCGTACTGGGCCTCGGTGAGGTTGTGGGATTTCGCCGCCCGGCGCACGAGCGGCTCGTCGTCCTGGCGTGGCATCATCGGTATGCCACCGCGCTCAGGAGGGACTCGAACACCCCGCGGCCGTCGGCGGAGCCCAGCGCCGGCTCCGAGGCGCGCTCCGGGTGCGGCATCATCCCCAGCACGTTGCCGGCTTCGTTGCACAGGCCGGCGATGGCCTCCAGCGATCCGTTGGGGTTGGCGGTGTTAGTCACCTGCCCGTCGGCGTCGCAGTAGCGGAACAGCGCCTGGCCCTGCGCTGTGATCCGTTTCAGTCCCGCGGCATCCACGATGTAGTTACCCTCATTGTGGGCGATGGGCATCCGCACCACCTGCCCCGCCTGGAACCGGTTGGTAAACGGCGTGTCCGTCCGCTCCACCCGCAGGTTCACATAGCGGCAGATGAACCGCAGGCTCGTATTACGCAGCATCGCCCCGGGCAGGAGACCCGCCTCGAGCAAAATCTGGAAGCCGTTGCAGATCCCGATGACCAAGCCGCCGTCCTTGGCGAAGGCCGCCACCGACTTCATCACCGGCGAGAGCTTCGCGATGGCCCCGGTCCGCAGGTAGTCGCCGTAGCTGAAGCCGCCGGGCAGCACCACGCACTCACAGCCTCGCAGCGACGAGTCCTGGTGCCACAGCGGCACGACCTCCTGCCCCAGCACGTCGCGCAGCACCTGCACGCAGTCCTGGTCGCAGTTCGATCCTGGGAACACCACCACGCCGAATTTCATAGGCTGATGTCAGGAGGCCAGATCAATCCGGTACGTCTCGACGATGGGGTTGGCGAGGAGCTTCCGGCACATCCGCTCCACGTCCCGCTTGGCCGCCGCCTTGCTGCCGTGCTTCAACTCGATCTCGATCAGCTTGCCCATCCGCACGCGCGTGACACCCTTGAAGCCGAGCGATTCCAGCGCCTGGTGAATGGTCTTGCCCTGCGGATCCAGGATGCTGGGCTTGAGGGTCACAGACACGCGCGCGATCATGGTTCGACTCGTCGAAGGATCATGCCGTCTCGCCCAACACGCGCTTGAGAATTTCCTGGTAGGCCGCTTCCACGTCGCCCAGATCGCGTCGGAACCGGTCCTTGTCCAGCTTGCGCTTGGTGCCCTGCTCCCAGAACCGGCAGGTGTCGGGAGAAATCTCATCCCCCAACAGGATGGCGCCTTTGTGCCGGCCAAATTCCAGCTTGAAGTCCACTAGGTCAATGCCTCGCGCCGCGAAGTAGCGCTTCAGCGCGTCGTTGACTTGGGCGGAGAGGCGGCGGATCGTCTCAAGCTCCTGCGGGGTGGCCAGCTTCAGGGCCAGGATGTGGTCATCGTTGATCAGCGGGTCGGCCAGCGGATCGCTCTTGTAGTGCCACTCGAAAACGGGAGGATTCAAGGGAAGGCCTTCCTCGATGCCGAGCATGCGGCTCATCCCGCCGGCGGTGATGTTGCGCATGGTCACTTCCAACGGGATGATCTCCAGGCGCTTGACCAGCATCTCGCGGTCGCTGAGCTGCTTCACGAAATGGGTCGGCACGCCTTCCCGCTCCAACAGCTCGAACAACCGGGAGGCGATGCGGTTGTTGCACACGCCCTTGTCCACGATCGTGCCGCGCTTCTGCGCGTTGAACGCGGTGGCGTCGTCCTTGAAATATTGGATCACCTGGTCCGGGTTCTCGGTGGCGTACAGGATCTTGGCTTTGCCTTCGTAGAGCTGTTCTCCGCGGGTCGTCACCATCACGGGCCGTCCTTTCGGGGTTCGTCCACGGCCGGATCGGGCGGCAGCTCGCGGGGCGGCAACGGCGGCCGCGCCGGCTCCGGCAGCGGGATGCTCGGCTTCAGCTGATACGACAACACTTTGTCATCCCGGACCGGGAACGGCATCAGCTCCATGGCCAGGTCCATGGGGATCCACAGGTGGGGCGGCGCCTTCAGCAGCGTCAGGTCGTCCAACCGGTCATAGCCGTGTTTCGTCAGCGTGATGCGGTGCCAGCCGTACCACATGAAGTCGTAGGTGTGCGGCGTCACGCTTTTCATATCGTGATCGTTGACGAAGATCGCCGCTCCAGGCGGCTCGGACCGGATGGTCAAGCTGCGATGCAGGCAGCCCGTCAGCAGCACACAGACCAGCATAGGTGTCAGACACTTTTTGTGCGGCAAAAAGTGTCTGACACCTATGCCCGTCATAGCCCCACCCGCGTGAAAATCGTGTCCACGTGGCGCAGGGCGGCGGCCGGATCGAGGCAGCGCCGGATCCGCTGCGGGGTCAAGTGCCGGCGGATACCCGCATCCCGCATGAGCGCGTCCTGGAAATCCGCGCCGGTGCGCCAGGTCTCGAGCGCGACCCGCTGCACCAACTCGTAGGCGGCCGTACGCGAGAGCCCCCGGCTCATGAGCGCCAAGAGCACCTGGCCGGAGAAGACCACGCCGCGCGTCAGGTCAATGTTCGCGCGCATCCGGTCCTTGTGCACCACCAGCCCGTCCAGCACCCACGTCATGGTCTGGAGCATGTAGTCCAGCAGGATGCTCGCGTCGGCCAGCATCACGCGCTCCGTCGAGGAATGGGTGATGTCGCGCTCGTGCCAGAGGCAGATATTCTCCATCGCCGTCACGCTGTAGCCGCGCAGCAGCCGCGAGAGGCCGGCGATGCGCTCGCACGTGATGGGATTTTTCTTGTGGGGCATGGCGGAGGAGCCCTTCTGTCCCTTGCCGAAGGGCTCTTCCAGCTCCCGCACCTCGGTGCGCTGCAGGTTGCGGATTTCGGTGGCGAGCTGCTCCAGCGTGCCGCCGATGAGGGCGAGGGTGGCGACATAGCTGGCGTGCACATCCCGCTGCACGATCTGGGTGGAGATGGGCGCGGGGCGCAGCCCCAGGCTCCGGCAGACGTGGCGCTCGACCGATGGGTCCACGTTGGCGAACGTGCCCACCGCGCCGGAGATCTTCCCGACGCTGACCTCGCGCTCCACCGCTGCCAGGCGCGTCCGGTGCCGGGTGAATTGGTCGTAAAACATCGCCAGCTTCAAACCGAAGGTGGTGGGCTCGGCGTGGATGCCGTGGGTGCGGCCCATGGCGAGCGTGCGCTTGTGGCGGCGGGCCTGCTTCGCCAGCGCCGCCATGAGGCGGCGCAAGTCCTGCTGCAGCAGCCCGGCGGAGTGGTTGAGCACGACACCCAACGAGGTGTCGAGGACGTCGCTGGAGGTCAACCCGAAGTGGAGGTAGCGCCCGTAGGGCCCCACGCGCTCTTCGAGGTGCTCAATGAAGGCGATCACGTCGTGGCGGGTGGCGGCCTCGCGCTGCTGGACGCGCGCGGCATCCACGCGGACTCGTTTGCGAATCTCGCGGACCGCCGCGCGCGGCACCACGCCCAGCTTGGCCTGCGCGTCGAGCACGAGCAACTCCACCTGGAGCATGACCTGGAGCCGGCGCTCATCGCTCCAGAGGCGGCCCATCTCCGGAAGGGTATAGCGTGGGATCATGGACGGGCCTCAACGCCGGCAGCGGCGGGGTGAGGCGTCAACCCCGACCGAAGAGGGGCCGTTCTAAGCGTCGCAGGAGTGTCGCACACAGCCGATCACGGTTCGTAACTCGAAGTTGTGGTTTTGACAGGCAGGCGTGACGTCTAACGAACAAAAATACTTTAACACACTCCCGCCATCCTGTCAAAACCCCGCCACTACCGGCGGGGGCGCTGCACGAGGTAGCCGGAGGGGCTGACGGCCACGTCAACCGGCACGGCGGGATTCACATACGTAAAGGCCGTGCTGCCGTAGACCGCCTCGACGAACGGCAGGTACGGGTCCAACTGGTAGAACCACCACCACAGGCGATCCGGCTCCTGGCCCAGCGCCACCGCGCTCGGCGGGGAGGCGATTTCCTCCGCCGCCGTGGCATAGCGGCCGCTTAACCGGGTGGGTTTGTGATAGCTCGGCAGCCCCAGCGCCGTCAGCCATGGGTGCCACTTCACCATCCCGCCGCTGACGGCCCATTGATCCCCGCGGAGCTGAACGGTCTGCGGCTGTCCTGGTGTCCCGTTGCGGATCGGCGTCCAGGTCAGCTCAAACGCTTTCGGGCCGGTCCAGCGGCAGCGCACCTGGGCGATCACGGTGGCGGCGGAAAAGGCCTCGAATGACCGCAGCGCCATCACGAGCGCCAGGCACAACCCTCCGACGCCGAGCAGCAGGCCCCCGGCCAGCGTCCCCCGCACCTTCACCAGGATGCCGGACCGCCGCCAGGCCGAGAGCAGCCAGAGCGCCCCAAGCAGGACCAGCCCCCATCCCAGCACGTTCACCCATCCCATTGTGTCCGCTCCCGCCCTATGCTAGACTACCGCCGCTATGCGAGATTTCTTGACGCTGCCCATGGACGTCTCCATCGAGGAATTGAACGTTCAGGAGGAGCCCGCTCTTGAGATCGCCCTGCCCCAGGTCTTCACGCAGCCTGAGCTCGGCTCGCTCCGGCGCGGCAAGCTGCCCCATGTCGAGTGGCTTGTCGCCCAATTGTACCAAACCCACGCCGCCGCCCTGAACACCGGCGAGCCGATCCCCGGGGGGCTGGGCCCCTCCTACCAAGCGCTGGTGCAGGAGTTCCAGCCGCTCTTCACCTGGGGCATCGCCTACTGGGACTTCCTGCTGTCGACGGAAGGCTGCCGGTTCGTCGCGCGCACCAGCGACGAGCGTCGCAGCGTCCGCGGGGACTACCGCGCCTTTACCGACCGGGACTATTCGCGCCTCCTCCACCACATCTTCCGCCACTGCGCCTTCGCCTTCGCGCATGACCCGACCGAATCATCGCTGGCCGGGTACCTGCGGGCGCGGTTCTGGCCCGACGTCGTCTCCACCTACGACAAGCTCAACGAACCTGTGGACCAGACACAACGTAAGCTCACGTCCTACAGCTACTTGCGATGTATTCCGTATCAGTTTCTCAACAACGTGCACCAGATCATCGTCGCGGATGCGTTGGCCCCCCTGCCGCGGGAGGAGCGCCAGGCTCTTGAGTGGTACTTCCTCCACTTCCAGACCCTCTCCAGCACCGCGCAGCTGATGAGTGCTGCCGAAGACACCGTGGAAGCGCTGCTCCACCGCGGCCTCATCACTCTCCTCACCAGAGACCGGCTGGCCTATTGCCTCCTGAGGCAGATTGAGCGGTACTAACCGGCTGCGGCGCCGTGCTTTTCCTTTGACAACCGCTTCTGAAGCCGGTATCGTAAAGGGTGCGCATATGTACGAGCGCCTACCCACAAGGAGACGAATGCAAACCACCCTTTCCAACCCCGAACTGCAAGCGGTTGAGCAGGATTTGGACCGCCAGGCAGCCGAGGGCCTGATCACGCCGAAACTCCGGATCAAGTGGGACATCGCGCTGGGCATCCTGTTCATCCACCTGGCCGCGCTGT
>JAHFGX010000044.1 GCA_023247215.1 Candidatus Omnitrophota bacterium | reverse complement strand
CCGCCGGTGACAAGATACCGCGCCATGCGGAGCTTACAACTTCACGACGCGTGAGGACCGGCTGGAGAGGAACCGGTACTGGTTGCGGGTGTCGAGGATCAACGAGGCGTGCTGGAGGATGAGCTGATAGTCCACGCCGGAATGGTTGGTGAGGATGACCACGCCGTCGGCCTGCTTCAGGCGGGCCGGCGTCAGCGGCACCGAGCGGAACGTGCGGCCGTCGAGCTGCGCCGAGGGCACGTGCGGATCATGGTAGCTCAGGCGCGCCCCGCGCTCCATGAGCTCGTGCGCCACGTCGAAGGCGGGCGAATCCCGCAGGTCGTTCACGTCCTTCTTGTAGGCGAGGCCGATCAGGAGGATGCGCGCGCCGTTGAGGGCCTGCCGCCTGGCGTTGAGCGCGGAGGCCAGCTTCTCGACCACGTGGTGCGGCATGGAGCGGTTGGTCTGGTCCGCCAGCTCGATGAAGCGCGCTTCAAACCCGTGCAGCCGCGCTTTCCACGCCAGGTACATCGGATCAGACGGAATGCAGTGGCCGCCGATGCCCGGACCGGGATAAAACGCCATGAAGCCGAACGGCTTGCTCGCGGCCGCTTCGATCACCTCCCAGACGTCCAGCTTGAGCGTGTCGCACATCAACGCAATCTCGTTGACCAGGCCGATGTTCACGGCGCGGAAGGTGTTCTCGAGCAGCTTGACCATCTCCGCGACTTTCGTGGACGACACCGGCACGATGCGGGTGATCACCTGCCGGTAGAGCAGGCTGGCCGCCTCAAGGCAGCGGGGCGTCATCCCGCCAATCACCTTCGGGATGGTCCGCGTCTTGTAGAAGGAGTTGCCGGGATCAATCCGCTCCGGCGAGAAGGCCAGGCAGAAGTCCCGCCCGGCCTTGAGGCCGTCAGCCTGCAGCATCGGCAGGATCACCTCATCCGTCGTGCCCGGGTAGGTGGTGCTCTCCAGCACGATCAGCTGTCCCCGGCGCAGCGAGGCCGCAATGGGGCGCGTCGCGGCCAAGATGAACGAGATGTCCGGCTCGCGCGTCTTGCGCAGCGGTGTCGGCACGCAGATGATGATGGCGTCAAGCTCATCGAGGCCTTCCAGCTTGTCGGTCGCCTGCAGGCGGCCGCTCCCGACGAGCTGCTTCAGTGTCCCATTGGTGATGTCCGGGATGTACGACCGGGCGCTGTTCACGTTGGCGACGCGGGCCGCATCCACGTCCAGCCCCGTCACCTGGAACCCTTCCCGGGCGAACTCGACGGCCAGCGGCAGGCCCACGTAGCCGAGCCCGATGACCCCCACGCGCGCAGTTTTGGTGGTCAGCCGCCGGGCCAACTCCGCCAACGGCTCCGCCGCAGCGTTCGCCCGAGGCGCGCGAGCTGATGTCGTCGGGGCCATCACCTCACCCTTGGGGCCGCCCGGCCGCTTGAACCATCGGGGGCCCGGCGGATCGGTGGAGCCAGTGATACGAATCTTCACGGAGTCGGTCTTTCAATGGCTGCCACCACGGCCGGTTGGCCTGGTACCACCGCACCGTGAGGGGCATGGCGTCGTCGAAGGCGACCTTGGGCTCCCAGCCCAGGGCCTGGATGCGGCGGCAATCCACGGCATACCGCCGGTCATGGCCCGGCCGATCCGCCACGCTCTGGATCAGGCTCTGGGGCTTGCCGAGTGCGCGCAGGATCGCCTGCGTGATGTCGCGGTTGGAGCATTCCGAATCGCTGCCCACGTTGTAGATGCCGCCCGGCTCGCCGTGCTGCAGCAGCAGCTCCAGCGCCCGGCAGGTGTCCTCAACGAAGAGCCAGTTGCGCCGCTGCAACCCGTCGCCATACACCGGCAGCGGCTCGTCGGCCATCGCGTTGGTGATGAAGAGCGGGATCAGCTTCTCGGGAAACTGGAACGGCCCGAAGTTATTGGTGGGGCGCGCGACGATCACCGGCAGGCCATAGGTCCGGAAATGGGCCTGGGCCAACAGGTCCGCTCCCGCCTTGCTGGCCGCGTACGGACTCGTCGGCGTCAAGGGATCCTCCTCGCGGAAGGCGACGCCCTCCGGGGCCGGGCCGTAGACCTCGTCGGTGCTGACGTGCACGAAGCGCCGCACCCCGTGCCGCCGGGCCTCGGCCAGCAGGCGGCCCGTGCCTTCCATGTTCGTCCGCAGGAACGCCGCCGGGTCGGTGATGGACCGATCCACGTGCGTCTCGGCGGCACAATGGACGACCATCTCGCACCCCTCCATCGCCTGGGCCACAGTGGGGGCGTCGCAGATATCGCCGTGCAAGAACTGGTAGCGGTCGCGCCCTTCCACATCCGATAGGCTGGCGCGGTTGCCCGCATAGGTGAGGCGGTCCAGGTTGCGGACCTGGTCCTGCGGATGGCCGCTCAGCCAATGGCGGATGAAGTTCGAGCCGATGAACCCTGCCCCGCCGGTGACGAGCAGCTTCATGCGGACACCACGTGGCGAGCCGGGTGCGGCCGCTTCGCTTCCCGTTCCCGCACGAGCGTGGTGGCCCGGTAGAGCGTTTCCGGCAGCCCGGCATCCGTCCACCATCCGCTGAGGACGTCGTAGGCCAAATCGCCGGTCCGCAGGTAGGCGTTATTGACGTCGGTGATCTCCAATTCGCCCCGCCCGGAGGGCCGTAGCGTCCGGATGATCTCAAACACCCGGGGGTCGTACATGTAAATCCCGGTCACGGCGAAGGAGGACTTGGGCTGGCGCGGCTTCTCCTCAATGGACAGCACCCGTCCATCCCGCACCTCAGCCACGCCGAACCGCTCCGGATCCTCGACTTCCTTCAGGAGGATGCGCGCCCCTTTGGGCTGCTGGGCAAACCGCTCGACGAAGGGCCGGATGTTGTCCTCCAGCAGGTTGTCGCCCAGCATGACGACCACCCGGTCTCCCTCTGAGAAGTGCTCCGCCAAGCGCAGCGCCGCCGCGATGCCGCCCTCGCCCCGCTGATACGTGTAGTTGAGGTGCTTAAGCCCGAACTCTTCCCCGTTCCCCAGCAGGCGCAGGAAATCCCCGGCATTGTTGCCGCCGGTGACGATCATGATCTCCGTGATCCCCGCGTCCACCAGCGTCTGGATGGGGTAATAGATCATCGGCCGGTTGTAAATCGGCAGCAGGTGTTTGTTGGTGATCCGCGTCAGCGGCTCCAAGCGCGAGCCTAATCCGCCGGCCAACACGACCCCCTTCATGCTGGCTCAGCTCCACGGCCGATCCCGGCATACCGGATCCCGACGCGGCGCATCTCGTCTGGATCATAGAGATTGCGGCCGTCGAAGACGATCGGCCGGCGCATGCTCGAGGCGATCCGCGAAAAGTCCAGCTCTTTGAACTCCTTCCATTCGGTGAGCAGCACCACGGCATCGGCGCCGCGGGCCGTCTCATAGGCGTTCCGGCAAAACGTCACCCCGCGGCGAAACACCCGCTTGGCGGCCGGCATCGCCTTCGGATCGAACACCCGCACGCGCGCCCCCGCCGTCCGCAGCTTCGGCACGATCTCCAGCGACGGCGCGTCACGCAAGTCATCCGTGTCCGGCTTAAAGGCCAGCCCCAGCACACCGATGGTCCGGCCCCGCAGCGTTCCGACCAACCGCCGCAGGCGCGTCACCACCTGCTGCCGTTGGCGCCGGTTGATCCGCGCGGTGGCCTGCAGCAGCGTGGCATCGCAGCGATGCTGCGACGCGATCCGCGTGAAGGCCGCCACATCCTTCGAAAAGCACGAGCCGCCCCAGCCGATCCCGGCATCCAGGAACGCCCGGCCGATCCGCCGATCCAGGCCCATGCCGTCGGCCACCTTCACCACGTCGGCGCCGACGCGCTCGCACACTTGCGCGACGGCGTTGATGTAGGACACCTTCAGCGCGAGAAACGAATTCGACGCGTGCTTGAGCAGCTCCGCGCTCGCGATGTCCGTCACCACCAGCGGCACGTGGAAGGGCTGGTACACGTCCATCAGAAGCTGGCGGGCGCGCTCGCTTTCCACCCCGATGACAATGCGGTCCGGACGCAGGAAATCCTGGATCGCGCAGCCTTCCCGCAAAAACTCCGGGTTGGAGGCCACGTCGCAGTCCACCCCCCGGCGCACCATCTCCTGCAGCAGGCGGCGCATCCACGCCCCCGTCTGCACCGGCACCGTGCTTTTCTCGACGACCAGCCGGTAGGCGCGCATGCTCTTCGCGATGCGGCGGGTCACGGTTTCCACCGCGCTGAGGTCGGCCTCCCCGTTCGCGCGGGTCGGCGTCCCGACGCAGATGAAGAGGAGGATGGAGCGCTCGACCGCTTCCGGGATGGCCGCTGTCACGCGCAGCCGCCCGTGCGCCATGCCCCGCCGGACCAGCTCCTCCAACCCCGGCTCAAAAAACGGCACCCGGCCGGCGCGAAGCGCGGCGATCTTCCGGCGGTCGTCATCCACCATGATGACCTGGTGCCCCAAATCCGCAAAACAGGCCCCAGTCACCAGGCCGACATGTCCCGCGCCGATGATTCCGATCTGCATGGGTAGGAGGGAAAGTCTTTAGTATAAAGGAGTTGATGGGTCCCCGCAAGCGTTTCGCGTCGAGCCTAGCGGGCGACGGGAGAGAAGGGGCTGGATTGCGATCCGAGCTTGGGCTCGTGATACGTGCTGCTGGTTTCGATGGGCATCTCGGGGAAGGCCTTCAGGCTCATGGTGAGGAAGATCTCTTCTCCGAACTCGCGGTCCACGCGGTAGACCAGCTCCGCCAGCCAGTCGTGCAGGTCCCGGGTCAGCGTGTATTGCACTTCCCGCATGTTCAGGAAGCGCTTCGATCCGCCGGCAACTTCCTTGAAGGTCAGGCGGTGAAAGGTGCCGATTTGCCACTTCTCGCTGAGCCGCCAATTGAACTGCAGCACGCTTTCCGTCTTGTCGTTCTGGGAATAGCGGTGCCCCCAGCCGAGGTACCACTGGCCGGTGGGCAGCATGGGATCTTCCTGCAGGCGCGGTCCGGGCTGGAACGTCTGGCGCGCCGGGGCTTGGATCTCGGGAGCCGTTGACGACGTCAGCGCGCCCGCCCCCTTGCGCCCCCCGACCACCACCCAGTCGAGGTTGAACTGAGTCAGCCGGTTGTCCCGGACGGCTGCGGGAAAATGGCTCGGCACGGTCCAGTCCATTTCCAGCCGCATCCAATCCCACGGATAGGTTTCCAGGTCGAAGCCCCACTCCCCCAGTCGCCCCCCCTGCTTATTCCCGTGGCCTTGAAAGGTATAGGGAACGCTGATGAGGAACCGCGCCAAGTCCACGGATTGCAACCGCGGCTTGCCCTTCGTCGTCGCCCTGGAGCGGCGCGTCTGCAGCTTGTTCTCGATTCCGAACGAGATGTTGTTGGTCGAACCCTGCGCAGTTGGAGACTCCAGCAGCTCGCTAGGCACGGTCGCGTCGCGCACGTAGGTGTGCGAGATCGTCGGCGTGAGCACATGCCGCAGGCCGTTGATGTTCAGGCCGAGCCAGTTGGTCGCCACGGGAACAATCCGGAACAGCTTGAGGCTGGCCGTCGCGCCCAGGTTCGCCTGGCCGGCGATCACATTCCGCTTGCCGTCGGGGCGCTCCGCTCCGCCCTGCTTGTCTTTATTGTAGTAGGTCTGCCGCACGCCGGCCTTCGGCGTGATCAGAATCGGGCGAAACAAGCTCATCGCGTAGCTCAACTGCTGGAACCAGTCCACGCGGACGACGTCCGTGTCGTTGTCGGAATGGGCGCGCATGGTCTGCAGGTTGGCCAGTCCCAGCGAGCTTTCCGTGAAGAAATTGGTCGTGCCGATGGGCTTCTGCCCCAGCGACAGCGACGCTTCAGGGAAGGCCTCCGTCACCGTGCCAAACCGGTTCATCCGCTTGCGCGCGAGGAGGGAGAGCGAGTAATTCGGGTCGCCCGTGATCAGGGACACGTAGGTGTCGGGGTTGTCATCGCGGATGAACTCGTCGCGGAAGAGGAACTCCTTCCGGTAGTCCGCATCGCTGAACTCCTGGATGTTCGTCACCACCGTCGTGTCGGGCATCGGCATCCAGTTGTGGCGCCAGAGCAGGCGGTAGCGGTGCGTATACGACCCCTTCACCCGCTCCACCTTGGGGACGTCGTGGTTGGGCTCATCATTGTAGTAGAGCTTGAGCAGCCCCTTCCCCCAGTCTGGCGAATCCATCCAATGGTCCACCCCCACCCCCCAGATCATGTTGCGCCGCCAATCCAGGTGCAGGGTGCCGCGCTGGCCGGACGGCCATTCATAACGGTAGCCGCCCAGCAGGAACAGCCCCCACTGCTTGTTCTTGCCGGGGATGAGGAAGAAGGGTGTTGTCCGATCCGCCACCGTCAGCCATGGCAGGTAGATCAAGGGCAGCTCCTCCACCGTCAGCGTCGTGTTGCGCCCGCGGACGATCCGGTCGTCGGTGAACACGGTGGCCTGACGGCCCTGGAGGCGGAAATGCGGCGGCTCAAACTCGCAGGAGGTCAGATAGCCTGCCCGCACCAGCGCGACCCCTTCCGCGATCTGCTCGATCACCTGCCCGTGCTCGTACCAGACCCCGTCGAAGGCCGTGCCAGCCATGAAGCGGCCTTTCTTGGTCTTGTAGTTGTAGTGGGCCATCTCCCCGCGGAAGCCTTCGTTGCCCTGCCGGAAGAGGACTCGCCCGTGGGCATACACGTCCTTGGTGTCGGTGAAGACGGTCGCCTCGTCACAGGTCAGCGCGCCCCCTTCGAAGACCACGCGGACATGGCCCTGCGCCCGGGCCAGCTGGCGGGTGGGATCCACATCCATGTAATCGCCGAAAATCTGCATGGTGCCGACCGGAGGGGCGAGCGACGGCGCTTCTTCAATGTCCGCTGAGAGGGTGGCCGGGACGGCGGATGGCACGCGGACCGGCTCCAGCTCGACGGCGGCCGACGAGGGCGGCGGCGACCCGCCCGCCTCCGGCTCCGTCGTCGGGGAGGTTTGGGGCGAAACGGACGGGGCCTCCGGCTGCCCAGACGGCGCGCCACCGGACGGCGCGGCTGGGACGGATGCGGCTGGTGGCGTTGGCGCTGGGGGACCCGCGGGCGGCGGAGACGCCGGCACCGGCATGGGCGCGGATGGGAGCGCGGGTGCGGGTTTGGCGACTGCCTGCTTGGCAGCAAACTCGCGCACGGCTTCCTGCTGCGCGTGTTTGAGCTGCGCCGTCCAGCGGGCCTGATCCAGTTTGATCTGGCGCTCCAACGCTTTGGTCTGCGCGGCCGCCCGCTTCTGAGCTGTCGCCTCCCGCCGCGCCGCTTCCTCTAATCCGACGACCTGGCCCGGCGTCAAGACGATGAGCTGCTCGGACTCCTGCAGGCGCCGCTCGCACAATTTCCGGTAGGCCGACGCGAGGGGATGGTTGGGATCCGCCTGCAGGATGACTTCCGCCTCCTCGAGGGCGTCGCGATACGCCCCGCGGGCGACCAGCTGCTGCAAGGCGCGAATTTGGGCGGGATCGACGGCCCGCCGTGACGACGACGGCGCAGAGGCCGAGGTGGTTGTGGACGGAGAGCCCCCGGGCGCTTCCGCCGAGCTGAACGGCTCTTGGAAGCTGGCCGTCAACAGACACGCCGCCACGACGATCTTGGCGACGCGATGATTTGATGGCTTCACCAATCCTCTAGTGTTCTGCGTGCGCGTTACGAGGCGTGGACGGCGCCGGCCTTGCTGCGCGGCGTTGGAGCGCTCGACGCCTTCCACCGCTTGGCTTCAGCCGGCAGGCGCTCCCAATCCGATAAAAACCGCTCCAGTCCGGCATCCGTCAGCGGATGCTTGACCAGCATTTCCAGGACGGAAAACGGCATCGTGGCGATATCGGCCCCGATCTTCGCCGCTTCCATCACGTGAATGGGGTGCCGGATGCTGGCCGCCAGGATCTGGGTGGAAAACCGGTAGTTCATGAAGATCGTCTTCATGTCCCGGATGAGCTGCAGGCCGTCTTGGCTGAGATCATCGAGCCGGCCGATGAAGGGCGACACAAAGTAGGCGCCGGCTTTCGCCGCCAGCAGGGCCTGATTGGGCGAGAAGCACAACGTCACGTTGACCCGGATGCCTTCGCGCGAGAGCTGGCGGGTGGCCTTCAACCCTTCCTTCGTCAGCGGGCATTTGACGACGATGTGCTGGTGCAACGCCGCAAACACCCGGCCTTCCTCCATCATGCCCGCGGCGTCCCGGCTGACGGTTTCCATGCTCACGGGGCCGTTCACCCGTTCGCAGATCTCCTTCATGAGCGGGACAAACTCGCGCCCTTCTTTCGCGACCAGCGTGGGATTCGTCGTCACCCCGTCAATCGCGCCCCAGCTCACCGCTTCGTCAATTTCCTTCAGATTCGCTGAATCCAGGAACAGTTTCATGGGTCCCCCGTGTCCATCAAGACGTACGCGGCGCCGAGGATGCCGGCGCGCTCTCCGAGCTGTCCCTTGACAATCCGGACGGTCCGGGCCGGCAGCTCAAATGCTTGCCGCCGCACCTCTGCGCGCAGCGACGGCGCAAACCAGGGCCAGGCATTGCTCACACCGCCGCCGATCACCACCCGTTCCGGGTTCAGCAGGTTCACCAGGTTGGCAACGGCCACGCCCAGCCGCTCGCCGAGGTCGCGCCAGATGCGGCGGGCGGCGGCATCGCCGCGCGCCGCGGCGTCGCTCACCACCGCAGGCGTCAATCCGCCGGCCTCGGTCGCGCACGCGCGCAAGATGGCACTCCCCCGGCGCATGGCCGCGCGGGCCTGCCGCAGAATGGCCGCGGTGCTGACATAGGCTTCGAGACATCCCCGCGCACCGCACGCGCACCGGGGGCCGCCGGGCGCAATCACCATATGGCCGGCCTCGCCCGCTGATCCCGTGGCCCCGCGCACGAGGCGGCCGTGGCTCACGATCCCGCCGCCGACCCCGGTGCCCAGCGTCAGGTACACGCCGTGCGCCGTCCCCCGCCCGGCGCCGGCGCGCCACTCACCCACGGCGACCATATTCGCATCGTTATCAATGACGCACCGGCACCGGAGCCGGCGCGCAAGCCAGCTGCCAAACGGGATGCCGCGCCAGCGCCCCGGCAGGTTCACCAACTGATGCACCACCCCGCGGGACTGGTCCACCAACCCGGGCAACCCCACCCCCACGCCCTGCCACGACGCGCGCGGCAGGCCGTGGAGCTCGCGAAGCTCTTCGATGGCGCTCCCCAGCCCTTCCACTAAGGCGGCCGGGGTGGCGTACAACCGCGTGGGCAGCACGCGATGGGCCAGCACCGTTCCGCGCGCGGACACTACCCCCATCTTAATCTGTGTGCCGCCCACGTCAACCCCCACCAGCCATCTCATCCGCGGTGCTCCG
>JAHFGX010000013.1 GCA_023247215.1 Candidatus Omnitrophota bacterium | reverse complement strand
CGGTCTTGATCGGCGCGGGATTCTGCGTGGCCGTGCAGGCGTTCTGGGGTGCGCTCGGCGCGCTGCTGGTGTTTGTGCTGACCTATGCCCCGAAAGTCCGCCAGGAGGAAGCGCTGATTCTTAGCGAATGGGGGGATGAGTTCGCGGCCTACCAGCGGGCCGTGCCGCGCTGGGTTCCGACGTGGCGCCGCTATCCTCGCCGGAACGGGACGTGGAGCTGGCAGGGCATTGACGCCAGCAAAGAGGTGAAGACCGTCCTGTGGGTCGCGGTCGCCATGCTGCTGCTCTATTTCTGGGAAGAGTTCCGGCAGGCGCGCGCGCTGTTTTCCGGCACCTCCGGGCTCAAGCACGTGGTGTGGGCGGTCGTCCTGGTCGCGCTCATGGCGACGGATGGCCTCATGGAGTGGCGACGGCGCTGCCGCCCGCGAGTGCCGTAAGGCCGAGCGCCCGCCGCGCTCGGCATTCCGGAGCGCCGACCATCAGGGTCGGCGCGGAGTGCCGGAACCGGAAGGGTTCCGGCCGCGGCTACCCCGATGGTCGCCGCTTCAGAGCTGGACTGTCTGTCACGAAGAATGGGAGATGAACCATTATGTTGGCGGAACTGGAGATCGTGCCGATCGGGACGGGAAGCGCGAGCGTGAGCTCGGTGCTGGCCCACGTGGCGACGCTGATTGACGCCAGCGGGTTGGCGTACCGGGTGGGGCCCATGGGCACCGTCGTCGAGGGAAGCTGGGATGACGTCATGAAGCTGGCCAAGCAATGCCATGAGGCGATGCTGAAGCAGGCGCTGCGCGTGATGACGACGATCCGCATTGACGATCGCCGCGACCAGCCCGGGCTAGGCCGCATCACCTCGAAGGTGGCGTCGCTCGAAGCGAAAGTCGGCAAGCCGTTGCACACGTGACCGCCGCGTTTTTCCACTCTGCTCGACGCTGGGTCGCGGTCGTACTGCTCAGCCTTGCGCTGCCTGTCGCCAGCTGCGCGTCCCCGCTGCCGACGACGGCGCACGTCCGCCGGGCGGTGGACGGCGATACGATCGAGCTCGATGACGGGCGCCTCGTGCGGTACATCGGGATTGACACCCCGGAGGTCCGTCGCCGGGAAGGCGAGCGGTGGGTCGAGGAACCCCAGCCGTTCGGCCACGAAGCCTCCGAGGCGAACCGGCGGCTGGTTGAAGGGAAAACCGTGCGGTTGGAATACGACGCGCAGCCGTACGATCGCTACGGGCGGCTGCTGGCCTATGTCTATGTCGAGGAGCGCCTGATCAATGCGCAGCTCGTGGAGGACGGCTACGCGCACCTGCTGACGATCCCGCCCAACGTGAAGCACGCCGAGGAGTTCCGCGAGCTGGCGAAACGGGCGCGGGCCAACCGGCGCGGGTTGTGGGCCGAGCCGGCCTCACGCCGCTGAGGGTTTCGCAGGGATGAGGGTTTCGAGGAAGCGGCGGAACTTCGGCGACTGGCGCAAGTGCGACAGGTCCGAGTCCTTGCCCAGGTGGGAAAAGTCGTCGTAGCCGAGCGTGATAGCCCGCTGCAGCGCGTCCAGGGATTCGTCGGACCGGTTGAGCAGGGAATAGCTGCACGCCAGGTTGTACCACACCACCGGATCGCGGCCTTTCAGTTGGGTCAGCTTCAGGTCCACCGCCAACCCCTTGTCGTAGAGCCGGCTGCGCGTATACGCCTCGCCGAGCGCCACGAGCGCATCCGTGAAATCCGGATGGGCCTCCAGGAGCCGCTCATAAAATCCGATTTCAAATTCCAGCAGTTCTTTCGTGCGCGACCGTTTGTGCATGCGGGTATTGTTGAATACCGAACGGAGCTTGTCAAGGGCAAGGTATAATACCAGACGCGCATGGAGACGACGTTGGAATCGCTTCGAACGCTGCTCGGCCGCATCGCCGACGCCGCCCGCGCCGCCGGGCATCCCGTCTACCTGGTGGGCGGGCTGCTGCGCGACGCCGTTCTCGGTCGTCCGCTGCCGTCCCTGTCGCGGATCAACGTGGACCTGGCGATGCCGTCGGAGGCGCTGGCCTTCGCCCGCCGGATCGCGGGCCAGTTGGACGGGACCTATATCTGCCTGGATGAGGCGCAGCCGACCGCCCGGGTGGTCTTCTCCTCTCCGGCGATCCGGGTCGAGGTGGACTGCGCGCAGTTCCGCGGCCGGACGATCGAGGAGGATCTGCAACGGCGCGACTTTACCGTCAACGCCCTTGCCATCCCGCTTGAGCAGTGGTGCCGGGAACCTCAGTGGAACGCGCGCATCCTCGATCCGCTGGCGGGCCGGCGCGATGCTGCCGAGGGCGTATTGCGCGCGTGCTTTCCGCAGACCTTCAAAGAGGATCCGGTGCGCATCCTGCGCGCGTTCCGGTTTGCCGCCGCCTTGGGATTCCAGATGGATCCCACCATGCTCCCGTTGATGGCGGCGGCCGCCCCGCGCCTCGCCGGCGTGTCTGGCGAGCGCATCCGCGACGAGCTGCTGGCGGTGTTCCAGACGGACGCGGCCGCGCCGGCCATGAGAGCGCTGGACCAGCTCGGCGTGCTGGGCCGGCTGTTTCCCGAGCTGGCTCCGGGGCGCGGGATGGACCAGGGCGGGTATCATCACCTGGACGTGCTGGGGCATGAGCTGGAAACCGTCGCCCAGTGCGACCGGATGCTGCGGGATTTCGCCGAGTTCACCGAGGCGTTGCGCGCGCCGATGGCCGGCTACTGCGCGGTCGAGCCGGTGGAAGGGCGCTCCCGCAAGGCCCTGATCAAGCTAGCCGGGCTTTTCCACGACGTGGGCAAACCGGCGACCCGGCGGGTCAAGCCGGACGGCGACATCTGGTTCCTCGGGCACGAGCACTTCGGCGCCGAGCTGATCGGCGGCGTGACGGAGCGCCTGCGGTTGGCGAACCGCGAAGCCGAGACCGTCGAGCGCCTGATCCGGTCGCACTTGCGTCCGGGCCATCTGAGCCGCGAGGCGCAGTTGACGGCTCGGGCGGTGTTCCGGTTCTTCCGGGATTTGGGCGAGGACGGCCCCGCCTGCCTGCTCGTGTGGTGGGCCGACCGGCTGGCGACGCGCGGCCCTTCTTCTCACGTGGATCAAATTGACCAGCAGCGCGCCCGGTTGGAGGAGCTGCTGTGCGCCTATTTCTTCAAGCCGGAAGAGGCGATCGCTCCGCCGAAGCTGGTGGACGGCCGCCAGCTCATGGCGGCATTGGGGCTGCCTCCCGGCCCGCTCATCGGCCGGCTCCTGCAGGCGGTCCAGGAGGCGCAGGCGGAGGGGCGCGTCGCCGGGGTCGAGGAGGCCATCCGCGTCGCTCGGGAAGAGCTGGAGCGCTCCCGGGCGTGATGGCGCGGTGTAGAGCGCGTCCCAGCATCTCCCGCGGCCGCGCTCTGAGCCGGCTCGTACTCATCGCGCTGTGCCTGGCGTGCGCCGCGTGGCCGAACGCCGGGTGGGGCAGCGAGCTTCAGGCCGGGGCCGCCTCCGCCGAGTTTGTCTTGCCGCGCGGCGTGCCGTTGGCCGGCTACAGCCGCCGCAAGGGACAGCCCTCCACCGGCCTGCACGATCCGGTGGGCGCGCACGCGCTGGTGTGGCAGGACGGAGCGCGCCTGGTCGCGCTGGTGAGCCTGGACGTGCTCATCATTGACGAGGCGCTATCGCAGGCGATCCAGGATCGCCTGATCGCCGGTGGACGTGTCGAGCCCTCATGCTCGCTGCTCGTCGCGGCGACGCACACGCACTCCGGCCCCGGCGCTTACGGCCGCCGGTTCCTCGAGAAAATCTCCATGGGGCATTATGACCCGCGCGTGTTTGACGCGCTCGTCGAGGCGGCAGCCCAGGCGGTCGAGCGCGCCGCGGCGCGGACGGTCCCCGCCCGCATCGGCCTGGCGCGATCCTCACTGCCCCAGTTCATTCAGAACCGCATGGACCCCCACGGCGTGACGGACCCTGAGCTGGCGGTGCTGGCCGTCTATCCTGCCGCCGGCCATGACCCGCTGGCGCTCCTCATCAATTTTTCCGCGCACCCGACGACGCTGGGAAGCTGGAACCGGCAGCTCTCGTCGGATTATCCCGGGGCGGCGTGTCGCGCGCTGGCGCAGCGATTTCCGCAGGCGGTGTGCCTCTTCCTGGCCGGGTCGGTCGGGGATCAAGCTCCGGTCAAATCCGGCGAGGCGTTCGAACGCGCGGATCGGATCGGGCAGGGGATCGCGCAGGAGACGTTCGCCATGCTGGAGCATGTTGAGCCGGTCGCGCCCGCTGTCCTGCAGGCCGCGCAACGGACCATCCCGCTTCCGCCGGCGCGGGCGCGCCTCAGCCGGGCCTTCACGCTGCCGAACTGGCTGGGCCGCCGGCTCGTGGACGACGATGCCACCCTGTCGCTTGTCGCCATCGGGCGCACGGCGCTGATCGGGGTGCCCTGCGACCTGTCGTCTGAGTTGGGGTTCGAGCTGAAGCAGGCGGCACGGGAGCACGGCTGGACCGGCCTGATCGCGGGGTTCGCCGACGACTATATCGGCTATTGCCTGCCGAGCCGCTGGTACGACAGCGGCGCGTATGAGGCGCTGATGAGCTTCAATGGGCCGACGACGGGGCCGCTGATCGTGGAGGAGTTGAAGCGGATGATGTCGGAGCTCGACCGATGATGTGGCGTCGGGAGCACCGTCGCGGCATCGCTCGCTCGCCCCAGCGAGGCTCGCTTCGCTCGACGGAATTTCTCGCTCGCCTCACTGTGTTCGGCACCATGCCCGCTCGAAATTCCGACGTGCCGCTCCGGCACTCCCGACGCCACGTGGCATGGAGCGCGCTCTTCCTTTCCTTGCTGGTATGTCACTCCACCCCATTGAGTGCGGCAGGTCGTCTAGAGGAAAGGGAAGGACTGCGCATTGTATATCTCGAAGGGGAGCCTTACGAGCTAGGGCGGCAGCACGGGGAGCTGCTGCGCGAGCCGGTCCGGCAGGCGGTGGCGCAGGTCCTGGGATATTTCCGGCGCTATCTGCGCCTCCCGCTGGTGGATCGCTGGGCGGCGGACTGGTGGCTGGACCGCGCCTGGGCGCAGAGCTGGGCCTTTCTTCCCGCAGCCTATCGCCAGGAGCTTCGGGGTCTCTCGGACGGGTCCGGCGTGCCGCTGCGCGAGCTGACCCGCTTCCATGCGATTCCCGACCGTACCTATGCCTGCGCCGGCCTCGCGGCCTGGGGACGCGCCACCTCGTCGGGACGGCTGGTGCACACCAGAAATTTGGACTGGAATATCGAAGTCGGCATCCAGCAGTTTGCCACCGTGTTTGTCGTGCGGCCGGCGGGCCGGCACGCGTTTCTCAACCTGGGATGGGCGGGGTTCATCGGTGTCCTCAGCGGGATCAATGACGCCGCCGTCTCCATCGGGCAGGTGGGCGCGGAGACCCAGGATGTGTCCGCCCGCGGGATCCCCATGGTCTTCCTGATGCGCCGCGTGCTGGAGGAGGGGAACAGCCTCGATGAGGCGGCCGCGATCATCCAGACGGCTCCACGGACGGTGGGCGTCAATTACGTCATCGCGGATGCCAAGGCGCCGCGCGCCATCGCCATCGAGACGACGCACCGGCGGTCCGTCGTGTTTGAGGCGAATGATCCGAAGGAGCAGGCGGCGCCCTACGCGCGCCCCATGCCGGATGCGGTCTTGCGCGCGGATACGGCGATGGATCAAGCGATCCGAGCGAGCCAGCTTGCGTCAGGCGGCAACCCCAAGCATCCGGGCGTCGAGCCGCCGTCCGGCTCGGCCTACGAGACGCGGTATCTGGGGCAGGCGGCCGGCCTGATGGCGCAGTACGGCCACGTGGATGCGGAGCGCGCGAAGCAGATCGCCCAGGCGGTGGCTCCCGGCTCCAACGTGCAAAGCGTGGTGTTCGCCTGGCCCGAGGTGTGGGTCGCCAACGCGCAGGGTGCCATGCGGGCGGCGCAGACCCCCTACCATCGTCTGGACGCCGAGGAGCTGTTGCGCAGGTAGGGGAATAGGCGGGCTACTCGCCGAGGATCTTCACGACGACGCGCTTCTTGCGCCGTCCGTCGAACTCAGCATAAAACACCTGCTCCCAGGGGCCCAGGTCCAATTTGCCCTTGGTGATCGGGAGCATGGCTTGATGGTGGACCAGCGTGCGCTTCAGGTGCGCGTCGCCGTTGTCTTCCCCGGTCAGATGGTGCTGGTACGCCCGTTCCACTGGGACCAGCCGGTCCAGCAATTCCCACAGGTCTTTCCATAATCCTTCCTCATCGTCATTCACCCAGATGCCGGCGGTGATGTGCATGGCGGAAACGAGGCAGAACCCTTCCTGGACGCCGCTGCGCGCCACCAGCGCCTCCACCCGGTCGGTGATATTGACGAGGTCACGGCGCGTCTTGGTGTGGAACCACAGGTAGTCGGTGAGGTGTTTCACGGAGGCCGGCGGATCAGACGCGGGTTTTCGAGATGGGGTCGGTCAGCTCGCTCGGCAGGCCGAAGTTGACGTCCTCGCGCACCAGCTCCCACTCTTCGACGCGGGAGGCGCCCAGGGTTTTCAGCCGCTCGACGACTTCCTGCACCAAATGCTCCGGGGCCGAGGCGCCGGAGGTGACGCCGACGCAGCGCGCGCCCTCCAGCCAGCGGGGATCAATCTCCGAGGCGTGGTTGATCAGGTAGGCCCGCCGCCCCGCATCCTCGGCGACTTCGGTGAGGCGGATGGAGTTGGAGCTGTTCTTGGCGCCGATCACCAGGATGACTTCCGCTTCCGCCGTGATCGCCTTGACGGCGTTCTGCCGGTTTTGCGTGGCGTAGCAGATGTCCTGCTTCGCCGGCGCCACCAGCAACGGGAACCGCCGCTTCAACGCGGCGATGATGGCCGCGGTGTCGTCGAGGCTAAGGGTGGTCTGCGTGATCACCGCCACCTTGTCCGGGTTGGCGACCTCGACGCGGTCCGCCTCCTCCACCGTCTGCACGAGCCGGATCGCCTCCGGCGCTTCCCCGGTGGTGCCGATTACCTCGTCGTGCCCGGCATGGCCGACCAGCAGGATGGTGTAGCCGGCCTGGGCGTAGCGCTTCGCTTCGACGTGCACCTTCGTGACCAGGGGGCAGGTGGCGTCAATGACCTGCAGGCCGCGCGCCTCGGCGTTGCGGCGCACCGAGGGCGCGACCCCGTGGGCGCTGAAGATGGCGGTGGCGCCCACCGGGACCTCCTCCAATTCCTCGACGAAGACGGTGCCTTTCTCCCGCAGCGCGTTGACGACGTGCGGGTTGTGCACGATCTCCCGGCGGACGTAGACCGGCCCGGCCCGGCGGGTGAGCGCGAGCTCCACCGTCTCAATGGCCCGGTCCACCCCGGCGCAGAACCCACGGGGCTTGGCCAGAATGACCTTCTCGATAGGCATCACAGGTATTATAGCGCAGAGACGGGAGGGCAAGGAAGCGGGTTAGTCGTCGTGGTCGTGGTGAGAGGCGGCCGGTGTCTCCGCGTGTGGTGTGTCAACTATCGATGCGTGCAGGAGGCGCACGTAGTCGAGGTGGTGCTGGTCGGGGAGGAGGCGTCAAATCCGGAAATCACCCGGAAGGGGGTCGTGCCGATCGCAAAGTTCGAGGCGCTGGCTTGGGCCACGGCCTGTTGAGCCTGCAGCGCGATGCTGCCGCTGGTGTTGACCGAAAAACGTTCATCCTCCAGCGCCTGGTCATAGAAGAAATAGGTCCGGTTGCCTGCGCCGGTCGAGCCGATGGTGGCCAATTTCGCGATCAGCGAGCCGAGAAAGACCTGCTTCTCGCCGACGATCACATGCGCGAGCGGCGCGTACACAACGGCCGCGCTCAACCCGTTGCCGAACTTCACCTCCTGGGTGCTGGTCACGAAAATCCGCAGGTGCTTGGGGGAAAACCGGTTCAGCGGTCCCGAGATGCCGGCCAGCGTGAGCGGATCCGTCGAGGGTTGGCCGTAGAGCTTGCCGGCTTCCTGCCTGAAGGTGCCGGTGACGTAGAGATTCACCGGCCCGGTCGTGCAGAGGACCGGATCCCGGTCTATGTTTTTCCGGAGGATGACGTTGGCGACCCGGTAGGTGCCCGGGGCAAGACAGCGCGTTGAGCCATTCAGCTCCAGACTGCCCAGGTTGACCGCATCATTCGGCGCCGCCACGGGTTCCGGCAAGACCACGCGGTCCTCAAGCGTTTTGACATCGCTGGTCCCTTGCTCGTTAGTGAGGTGGCTCTCGTTCTCAATGACCAAGCCGGCGGACGAGCTCAATCCTGGCGGGAGCACGACGTTGCCCTTCACATACGACCTGGCAGAGAGGTTCACGGCCGCCCCCGACAACTGCTTGGCGAGCGCCACCAGGTGAGCCTGTGAGTTCAGCGCGCTGAACGAGGGAAGCACGGTCGAGCCGCTCCCGAGTTGCGTGAAGATGGAGGGGAGCGAACCGAACGTGGCCTGGCGGATCTCGATTTGGTCCACGGCCAAGACTGCCTGGCGGAACTGCAGCGTCGTGTCGGGACGCGCCGCCATCGAGGACAGCTCTTCGATGGCCGAGGTGCGTCCTTGGCCGATGGAGACGATGGCGTATTGGCCGCTGTCGTTCAGGCAGACCTGATACGTATAGGCGTACCCGGTTGCGGAGGAGAGCGAGAGGAGCTGGTCCGTCGGCCTGGTGCAGTGGTTGGCGGCCAGGACCGGCGGATTGGTTGTGATGCCGTAGAGCGTTTCATCCACGCCGGCTTCCGCCTGCCAGAACGCCTGATGCTCCTCCAGCGCCAGCTGGGCATAGCGCAGCTCCATGGAGCTGCGGGTGAGCATGGCGGCGGTCAGGACGACGAACCAAAAAATCGTCAGGTAGCTCTGCAGCAGGAAGACCATCCCGGCCTCGGAGCGATGGCTGTGTCCGCGCTGGCTCATAATTCCTCCTACCCGTCGGGCCCGGGGGTGGCGGCGCCTCTCGTCTTAACTTGAAGTATACCCCAAATCGCTCAACGTCTGATAGGGTTACCGCAGGTGCGCTCTGAGGAATCTAAGCGAGGCGTACTTGAGGTACGGCACGTACAGGTAGGACGTGTAATGGCCGACCGGCACGAAGATGGCCTGGGGTTTGCCCACCGCCCGCCACAACCGCAGGGCGTTCGCGCGCCCGATGGTCGGATCGTTCAGCGCGATGAACATGAGCAGCCGCCGGGCATCCACGTAGGGGGCGAAGCGCAGCGGGTCGGTCCGGATCTCATCGCTGAGCACCCGGTGCATCGTCTCCAAATCCATGGAGTGGGCCGCGAGATACCGGGCGCGGGGTTTGGTAATCAGCCGGTCGCGCGAGTCGCGCAGGATGTCCGCGAGGCTCCCGCCCGCGAGGACGACGACATGGGCTTTGAGCCGGGGATCCACTGCGGCGGTGATCACATCCGCCATGCCGCCCATGCTGATGCCGAAGCCGCCGAGGCGGTCCGCATCCACGCGCGGGTACCGGCTCATCCAGTCCACGATCTGCCGGTTGCGCACGATGGATTGGCGCAGCAGCAGCTCGATGCGCTCGGCGCCGTGCTCAGGGGAGATCTTCAGCGTTTTGCGGTGGACCAGCGCGACGTGAAATCCGCGGGCGGCGAAGAACCGGCACAGGCCCCGCTCCAACGGGTAGTCGCCGCCGAGGATCGGGGAAAAGAGCAGCGCCGGCCGCCGGCCGGGCCGGCGGGATTCGAACCACTCGATTTCCACCGCCGGTTCGGTCGGCTCAAAATCCGCCGCCCGCAGCGGGAACCGCACCAGCCCTCGTCGGTAGGCGCCGCGCTCTTCGATCCACTCCGCTTCGGCGGCCGGCGGCTCACCCGGGACGGTGTAATAGTCCGCGACGTCGGGAGGAAGGGGCCGCGCGCCGCGATAGTGCGCGTCGAGCGGCACGTGCGCGCAACCGCTGCCAGCGGTCAGTAGTACGCTGTACGTGGTCAGGCACCACAGACGATGAAGTAACGCGCTGGTCTTCATACGGCCTACTGCTGACTACCGACCGTCTGGGATGGTGCTTCAGAGGGAGCACGGATGTAGATCGGGTTGGAAAAAATCCAGGGCGTGCCGTTGCGGGAGATTTCCACCCGGTAGCTGCCCGGTTCCTTGACGCGGATATGCCAGACTCGTCCGACGCTGGTGGCCGCCACGTTGCCGTCCTTGAACAACGCCAGGTGCGCCGACTGCGGCAGGATGACCGTCAACTGCATCGGGTCCGTCAGCTTCACCTCGTCACCCATCACCCCCAGAACCCGCTGGTCGTCGTCGGCCATGAAGGTGAACCCCCGGGCGTCCGCCAGCAGGTCGATGGCAAAGTACGCGTGCCCCGCGCGCAGCGCATCGTAGACGGCGGGCGCCGACATCGGGGTCCCGGCCGGCAGCAAGAGGTGCGTGCGCACCACCTTGAAGGTCACGTCGTAGGGAGCGATCTTGACCCCGAGCAGATGGAGCTCGTGCGCGTCGCTGGAGCCGATGCCCACGACCCGCCCGTGCTCGCGGATCAACGCATCCCACCGGGCCAGGGGCTCGTCAGGTCGGTCCACGAAGGACAGGTACAGCGGATGCGGCGGGACCGTCAACCCCCAGAGCGCCACGCGCAGCCAGTTCTCGTCAAACGCGTCGTGCACGGTGTTGTACCCTTCGATGCCGGTGAACCCGTGGACGGACCAGTTCTTCCACGGGCGCTTCTTGAAGGAGGGATGGGCGAGGAACGACAGCCCGCCTTGGCGGGCGATCTCGTCGAGGATGGCCTGGGTGGGCTGGTTCCGGCTAATCTCCTCGTGCACGTTCAGCGCGAGGCAGTGCCCGTCCCGCGTGGAGATTTCTTCCCCCACGAGGATGAGCGTCATGCCGTGCCAGCCCTGGTTGCCCTCGCGCAGCGAGCGCAGGTTGTTGTGCTCCGTCGTGATGACGTAGTGCAGCCCTTGCGCGTTGGCCACCTGCGCGACTTCGGCCAGCGTCCCGTCGGCGTCATGCGAATAGGCGGTGTGCACGTGGATGACGCCGGTGTAGTCCTCATAGCCGTCGTCCAGCGTTTCACGCGCGTGGGGCGGGCTCTGCGGCACCCGCGGGCCGATCGGCCACAGGACGGAGCAGCCGACGAACACCACGGCGCACAGTAGGCAGCACGCGGCGCAGCCGGCCCGGACGTGCGGGCGCGGCTGCGGCCGGCGGGATGCGGAGCGCGCGGGGCGCGTCATGCGTCCTCCGACCGTCCGGTGAAGCGCAAGCGCGCCAGGTGCAGCGTCGGCACGACCGCGCATCCCGACTCCTGCATCGGGTCGGCCACGCGCCGGCGCTCCTTCGAGATGGCGACGACATGGCGCAGCGCGTCCACCAGGCTGTGCGTAAACCGCAGGGTCGTGATCGGCGCCTTGCGCTTGCCGTCTTCAATCAGCCAGGCGCCTTCGCGGGTGAGGCCGGTCATCAGCGCCTCGGGTGGGTTCAGCAGGCCGTTGACGTAGTGGAACCGGGGGATCAGGATGCCGCGCTCGCACCGTCGGATCAGCTCTTCGCGCGGGACGGATCCGGGCTCCAGGAACAGATGCAATGGTTGCGGCCCTTCCACGTCATCCGGCGGGAGGCCGTGGCCGGTGGAGGTCTGTCCGTAGAGGTGGCCGTACGTGGAATCATAGACCAGGCCGGCCGCCGTGCCGCGCTCGATTAGGGGCACCCGCCGCTTCGGCACGCCCTCGAAATCGAACAGCATCCGCAGCCCCTCCGGGCGCGTGCCGTCGTCGAGGATGGTGATCCGGCGGTCCATCACCTGCTCGCCGAGCCGGCCCGCCACGCAGCTGGTTTTTTCGTGAAAGCTCTTGGCGCCGAACGCGATGGACCCCAGCCACATCAGCAGCTCCGCCACCGCCTCCGGCTCCAGGATCACCTCATACGTCCCCAACGGGAGCGTCACCGGCGCCTGGCGGTGCAGGCATTGGGCCAGCGAGGTCTCCAGGAGATCGTCAAAATTGAGCCGGCTCAGGCGGCGCTCCACGAGGCTGGCGAAGCCGCTCAACTTGCGGTACATCGTCACGAGCTTGGCGCCGGTCAGCGTCGAGGCGGCGTAACAGGCCACCCCGGAGGAGTTGACGACGGCCAGCTCGTCCTCTCCGAGAGCGCACGATCCGGCCAGCGACGCTCCCGCGCCTTGGCAGAGCTGGAACACCCGCTTGATCGCGGGAAGAACCGCCTCTGGTCCGGCCTGGGCGGTGGCATCGTCTCGGTCTTCCGTCGTCAGGAGCTGGTGCGCGGCGGGCAGCGGCGACAGAGACGGCTGGTTGGGAGCGTGCCGGGCCAGGGCGAGGGCGGCGGCCAGGGTGCGGTTCAAGCTGGCGCGTTCAAACGTATCGGTGGAGGCCACGCCCACCCGCTTGCCGAGCACCGCTTTGATCGTGACGGTCAGGTGCTCCTGGAACAGCACCTGGTGGATCGTGCCGTACGCAAAACGCATGACGTGGCGCCCTTGTCCCTGGGCGCAGATGCTAGTGCCGTCCGCCGGGGAGCGCTTCACCAGCCGGGAGAGCTCGTCGAGAAGTTGGGAAGAACCCACCATTAATCCGCCGCGCCGAGCCAGACGCCGTCGAAGCGCGCGTACGGCGCGCCGTGCCCCACGTGCATCAACTGCATGGGTTCGCCCTTGGCGCAATTCGGCACGCCCCAGAGCTGCCAGCTTGCGCGGTTCGACACCCCGGTGCAGCGCCCCCAAAACTGCGGCGTGATCCCGGTGTAGAGCGGGTTGGCGACCAGCGCCCCCAGCGAGCCGTTGATGATCTCCCGGCCGATCTCGGTGGAGAATTGGAAGTTCAGGCGGCGGTCGTCAATGGACCAGCTTTTGTTGGTGCTGAGGAGATAGCCGCGCTTGACGTCCCGGATCAGCTGCTCGACGGTGGCCTCGCCGGGCTCCAGGTTCACGTTTGTCATACGCACCAGGGGCGGGGCGTCCCATTGCTCGGCCCGCATGGCCCCACCGCTGCCGGGCAGGCCCAGCCGGGAGGCGGATTCCCGCGAACTCAAATAGCCGGTGAACAGTCCGCGCCGGACCAGCTCCACCCGCTGCGCCGGCACGCCTTCGTCGTCGTAGGCGAAGCTGCCCACCCCGCCCGGCACGGTCGCGTCGGCCACGATGGTCACCGCGTCGGAGCCGTAGCGCAGGCGCCCCAAATGCTCCGGCGTCAGGAAGCTGCCCCCGGCGTAACTGAGCTCTTGGCCTAGCACGCGGTCCAGCTCCGTCGGGTGGCCGCACGATTCATGGAGCTGCATGACCATCTGCGTGGGGTCCAGGATCAGCGTGGTCAGGCCCGGTTTAGGCGGCCGCGCCCGGAGGAGCAGCAGCACTTCCTGCTGGATGGTCTTCGCTCCGCCGACCAGGTCCAACTGCTTGACGTATTCGAACCCGGCCTGGGCCAGGGCGCCGTGGTGGGAATTCGGGTAGCTGCGCAGCCGCACTTCGTTGCCCTGCTGAGCCACCACTTCCAGCCCGGCGCCGCTCTCGAGCAGCACCTGGTGGATCTGCGCGCCGTCGGTGGAGGCGAAGAACTTCGTCCGCCGGTAAAAATCCATGTGGGCCGTGGCGCGCTTCACAGCCTGCGGCCCCATCAGGGCGGAGGTGGCCCAGAGCAGGTAATCGAGTTTCTTGGAGAGGGGGACCTCAAACGGATCAATCTGGTACCGCGAGCGGTGTGCCGCGCGGACCGGCTCCACGGGGGCCAATCGCACCCGCTGCTTGTTGATGGACGAGGAGGCCTTGGCCAGCGCGACCGCCTGCGCCGCCGCGCGCTTCAGGTGGGGAAGCGCTAGATGCGGAGTGGCGGCGAAGCCCCAGGCCCCGCGGAGCAGCACCCGGATGCCGACCCCGGCGGTTTCCTCGACGCTGAGGGACTGCACCTGGCGCTGCTGCACTACCACGCTTTCGTGGAGGATCCGCTCGAAGCGGACGTCGGCGTAGTCCGCTCCCTGGCGCTTGAGGAACCGCGTCACTTGGAGGATGAGTTCGCGAGGAATTCGTTCGGTGGCCATCAGGTACAGTTGAAGTAAGACGTGATGGAATCATACCATACGCAGGGAAGGGGTGGCTAGTTGTCGGCCCGCTTGCTACAATACTGGAACGGCGTTCATGGACTATCTCCCCACACACCCGCTCGCGCAGCACGTCCGCCGCTTGGACCCCTCGGAACTGCTCCAGCGCCTCACGGCGGTCCGCCGCCTCAGCGACGAGCGAGGGCTGCGGGTGCTGGGAGACGGCGGCCGGCCTCATGCGATTGATCTCGCCTTCCTCCCGTGGATCCTCACCCCAGCGCAGGCGTCCTATTTCCGGACCGTGACGCATCAGATGGTGGAGGCGTTGCGGCGCATCCCGGTGCTCTACGCCGCCCGCGCCGACGTCCGCGAGGTGATCCCGCTGACGGCGGCGCAGCAGGCGTGGACGCGGCTGGCGCCGCCGCTCCGCCGGCCCTTCGCCGTGCTGGGGCGCTTGGACGCCACCGCGACCTTCGATCATCCGGATTGGCGGAGCCGCTTCCAGTTCCTGGAGCCCAACACCGTCG
Organism: Candidatus Omnitrophota bacterium; assembly: GCA_023247215.1. Classification (GTDB taxonomy): domain Bacteria; phylum Omnitrophota; class Gorgyraeia; order Aquiviventales; family Aquiviventaceae; genus JACPRA01. The sequence continues at coordinate 22,932 of JAHFGX010000013.1, read as the reverse complement.
GGGTGGGCGGGGTCTACTACGCGCCCACGTCCTGCGCCGTCATCCTGGACGTGCTCGGCGATCTGCTGCAGCGCGCCTTCCCCCGGCGCCGATTCGAGCCGATGCCCGACCCGCGCGATCTCTTGGTCGAGGAGATCAGGGCGATCAATCCGCGCGCCCGTCGCGTCGCGCTGCTGGAAAACAGGGACTTCATCACCGGCACGGATGAATTCGGCAACCTGGCGAGTTCGCTGGGCCGGTACGGCCTGCAGGCGGTGGTGGCCGATCCCCGAGAGCTGCGGCTCTCCGGCGGGCGCATCCAGTGTCCCGCAGGGCCGGTGGACATGCTGTACCGGGATTGCGAGCTGGGCGAGCTGCTGGAGATGGAGGCGCGCGGCGCGCGCCTGGAGGCGGTGCGCGAGGCGGTCCGCACCGGCCGGCTGATTTCCGGCATCTCGTGGGAATTCGACCATAAATCGTGCTGGGAAGTCTTGACCGATCCGCGCTATGCTCGGGCGTTCACGCCGGCGCAGCGCCGGCTGTTCCGCGCCCACGTGCCGTGGACGCGGCTGGTGCGGGAGGCGACCGTGCCCGACCCGCAGGGCCGGCCCGCGGACCTGCTGCCGTACATCCGGCGGCATCAATCCCGGCTGGTGCTGAAGCCCAACTCGCTGTATGGTGGAGAAGGGGTGGTCGTCGGCAACCGGGTGACGCGGCTGGTCTGGGAGCGCACGCTGGCGGTGGCCCTGCGGGCGTCCCCGGTCCACTACGTGGCGCAGGAGACGGCCCGCATCCGCGTGGAACGCTTTCCCGTCCTGCATCGCGCGAAAGCGCGGATGGCCGCCCGCCACGTCGTCTCCGGATTTTTCTTCAACTCCACGCGGATCGGATTGGTCGGACGGTTTTCGGAAGACCCGGTCGTCAACGTCTCGCGCGGGGGCGGCTTGATCGCCGCCCTGCGTGCGCGCACGTCAACATGAGACACGCATCCATGAATGAGAGCGTCAATGAGTGAAAAGCTGGTGCTTGATCTGGAAACGCAGAAGGACTTCAATGAGGTGGAGGGCCGCCGGCCGGAGCTGCTGGGGGTGTCGGTCGTCGGCATCTACCGGTACAGCACGGACCGCTACGACACCTACGTGGAAGCGGAGTTGCCGGCGCTCGCGACGGTCCTCAAGCAGGCGGATCTGGTCGTCGGATTCAACATCAACCGATTTGATTTACCGGTCTTAGCCCCGCACCTGCCGTATCCCGCCGCCTCGATCCCGACGCTGGACATCCTGGACGAGGTGGTCAAGCACCTGGGACACCGGGTCAGCCTGGACAGCATCGGGCAGGCCACCCTGGGCCGCGGCAAAACCGGCCACGGGCTGGACGCGCTCAAGTGGTACAAAGAAGGGAAGATGGACCTCATCAAGCAGTATTGCCTGGATGACGTCCGCCTCACGAAAGACGTCTACGAATACGGCAAGCAGCACGGCAAGCTGTTCGCCACGTCGAGGTTCGGGGGTGACAAGCTGCAGATCTCCGTCGTGTTTCCGGAGCGCAAGCAGGACCTGGCGACGATCACGAAGCTGCTGTCCGAGGCCTTCGACAAGCGGCTGCAGGTGCAGATGGAATATCTCTCGCAGAGCGTGGCCAGCGGGTCGTCGCAGGAGCGGGTGCGGCTAGTGGACATCTACTACGTACGGGACCCGTACTTCGAGGCCTACTGCCACACGCGCAAAGACATCCGCCAGTTCCGCATTGACCGGGTGCTGGACCTGAAGCCCACCTGGAAGCGGTACAGTGTGCCAGTCGGATTCGTGCCGACCTCCATCGCGGAATGAGCGGCATGCGCCTGTTGGTTGGGGCGCGCAAGACACGTCGCCGCATCGCTTGCCCCATGCCTGGCCACGGGTCCTGCCGCTGCGCGACCTCCGCCGTCCTCGCCGTGCCGCACTATCGGCGTCATCGGCTGCGGGCGGCGGAGACCTCCGCTCCGCGTCACCCGTGGCTACTCATGAATTCCGCATCAAGCCTGATCTTCCGCACCCTTCTCGACCCTCCTACGCTCCGCTCATTCCACGTGTCGGTTGTGAGAGGGAAAAGATGAGGATCGTGATGCTGGGGACGGGGACGGCGTGGCCGGTGCGGGGGCAGGCGTGCGCTGGCATCTATATCTACGCGGCGGGGCAGCATTGGCTCTTCGACGCCGGGCCAGGCACGCTGCAGCGCCTGCTGGCCCTCGGCGTCACCCACGGCGACCTGGACCGCATCTTCCTTACGCATTTCCACCCGGACCATTGCGCCGAGCTGGTGCCGCTGCTGTTTGCGATGCATTTGCCAGACCCGGCGCGCACCAAGCCGCTCACCGTGACCGGTCCGCAGGGGATGCGCCGGGTCTACCGGCGGCTCAACGCCGCCTTCTCCGGCTGGCTGGCTCCGCGCGGCTACCGGCTGACGCTGCGCGAGGTGGGCGACGCCGCCCAGCGCCTCGGGACGTGCCGGGTGGTGTCGAGACGGATGCCCCACGGCCCGCCGGCCGTCGGGTTCCGGGTGGAATGCGGCGGCCGCTCGGTCGCCTACTCCGGCGATACGGCGGAAGGCCCCGGCGTCGTCGAGCTGGGCCGCAACGCCGACGTGCTGATTCTCGAATGCTCCGCGCCCGACGCGCATCCTGTCGCCGGGCACTTAACACCCTCGGCCTGCGGCCGGATCGCCGCCGCGGCGGGGTGCCGCCGCCTGGTGCTGACCCACCGCGCGCCATCGGTGCAGGAGGGCCTCGCCCGCCGCGGCGTGCGGACGCAGTACGCCGGCCCGCTGGTGTTCGCGCGCGATCTGCAGGCCCTCCGACTGGGAAGCAGTTAGCACTCGTGTGTTGCGAGTGCTTGGATGCTTTGACTGGTTCCCCGCCGAGTCCTATACTATAAGGAAGGTTCTGCTCGGTCAGCGGAGCATGGTTGGTGAATAGCTGAAAGAGAGGAACGATTCGATGAGCAATCTATTCAAAACTGGTTTCCTGCTGGTCGTCCTCACGGTCCTGATGGTCTTCATCGGCCGGCTGCTCGGCGGGGCGCAGGGGGCCACGGTGGCGTTCGGCTTCGCCCTCGTGATGAACCTGGGGATGTACTGGTTCAGCGACAAGCTGGTGCTGGCCATGTACCGGGCCAAGCCGCTGAGCGAATCGGAAGCGCCGGCCGTCTACCGGGCGGTCCGGGAGATTGCCACCCGCAGCCGCCTTCCGATGCCCAAGCTGTATTGGATCGCCACCCGCACACCGAACGCCTTCGCCACCGGCCGCAACCCCAAGCATGCCGCCGTCGCCGTGACCTCCGGGCTGCTCGAGCTGATGGGCGAGGAAGAGCTCAAAGGCGTGTTGGCGCACGAGCTCTCCCACGTCAAGAACCGCGACACGCTCACCATGACGCTGGCCGCCGCGCTGGCCGGGGCGATCATGTGGATGGCGGACATGGCGCGCTGGAGCCTGATGTGGGGCGGCATGCGCCGCAGCCGGGACAATGACCGGGGCGCCGGCGCCCTGCAGGTGGTCGTCATGCTCGTGGTGGCGATCCTCGCCCCCGTGGCGGCGATGCTGGTGCAGATGGCCATCTCGCGCACGCGCGAGTACGGCGCGGACGACGCCGGCGCGCACCTCGCCGGCACGCCGCACGGGCTGGCCAGCGCGCTGCAGAAGCTGGACGCCGCCGCCCACGCCTACCCCTTGCCGAACGCCAACGCCGCGACGGCGCACCTGTTCATCGTCAACCCGCTCTCCGCCGGTGCGATGGCCACCTTGTTTTCCACGCATCCGCCGATTGCGGAGCGGATCCGCCGGCTGCAAAGGATGCGGCTGTAATTTCCGTTGAGGGAACAGACGATGGCCGAACCCGTGATGGACCCGTTATGAGGCGTGACGGATGGCTGGCCGGCGTCGCGCTGGCGATTGCCGCGCCCGCCTGTTGGGCGGCGTCCGCTCCGGCGGTGGCGATTGCCGCCGCGGTGGATCACGCCAACGTCCAGATCGGCCAGCCGCTCACCTTGACGATCACCGTCAGCGGGAACCTCTCCGTGCTGAAGGAAGGGCCGTCCGGCGATCTTCCGCCGGCCTTCAAAGTCGCCGCCAGAAGCCGCAGCAGCAACGTGTCCATCCAGGGGCGCGTCATGCAGCGCTCCTTGAGTTTTATCTCCGTCTTGGTGCCTACCACGCCTGGCACGTTTCAGCTTGGGCCATTCCACGTGACGTACCAGGGGCAGACGGTGTCCACGGATCCGATTGCCATTGAGGTCAAAAAACCCGTCGTGCCGCCCAGCGCGGCCTCTGCTCCCCGTCTGACGTTGTAGCGATTTTCCTGAACAAACCTCAACCGGTGGGATGCCTTCGCGCTTGAGACTCAATATCTTGTATTTTTACTCAATTTTCCCCCTTGACATAATTCCTACTCAATACCACAATGGCTAGTGTTAGCTAAAATATTAGTCACAACATATTGGGCATAAAGACCAGGGTAGATTCGTCGTTGAGGCCGGTAGCAGAGGCGCGGAGAGGGAAAAACAGGATGCCTGAGCAGATCAGCACGGCGGTTCGTCCGACAGGTGGTGTCCGAGGGATACCGGCCGCTCAACCGGGTAACGGGCACGGGGGAAGCGCCCGGAAGGGGTTAGCCATCGCTCGTCGGTGGACCCGGCCGGGTGTGAATCCCTTCGACGAAATCACCTGGGAGCGCCGCGCCGCTGCCATCGCCAACGAGAAGGGCGAGGTCGTCTTCGAGCAGAAAGACGTCGAAGTCCCGAAGTTTTACACCCAGCTTGCCACCAACGTCGTCGTCTCGAAATATTTCCGAGGCGCCCTCGGCACCCCGCAGCGCGAGACCAGCGTCAAGCAGCTCATCGGCCGGGTGGCCAACACCATCACCGACTGGGGCATCAAGGACGGCTACTTCGCCTCGACGGAGGACGCCGAGACCTTCCGCGCCGAATTGACCTACCTGCTGGCCAACCAGTACGCCGCGTTCAATTCGCCGGTGTGGTTCAATGTCGGAATTGAGCCTCGCCCGCAGTGTAGCGCGTGTTTCATCCTCTCCGTCAACGACACGATGGAGTCCATCCTGGAGTGGTACCGCAACGAAGGCATGATCTTCAAGTTCGGCTCCGGCGCGGGCCTCAACGTGTCGCCCATCCGCTCCGGCCGGGAGAAGCTCGCCGGCGGCGGCACCGCGTCCGGGCCGGTGTCCTTCATGCGCGCGGCGGATGCCTCAGCCGGCGTGATTAAATCGGGAGGAAAAACGAGGCGCGCGGCAAAAATGGTCGTGATGAATGCCGAGCACCCGGACATCAAGCCCTTCATCCTCTGCAAGTGGAAGGAAGAGGACAAAGCCCACAAGCTCATCGAGCTGGGCTATGACGCCTCCATTGACGGGGAAGCGTACGGGTCGGTGTTCTTCCAGAACGCCAACAACTCCGTGCGCGTCACCGACGACTTCATGCGCAAGGCGCTGGACGGCGATACCTGGGACCTCAAGGCCGTGACGACCGGCGAGACGATCGAGCAGCTCAAAGCGCGGGACCTGCTGCGCCTGATCGCCGAAGCCACCTGGCACTGCGGCGACCCCGGCATGCAGTTCGACACCACCATCAACGACTGGCACACCTGCCCCCACACCGGGCGCATCAACGCGAGCAATCCGTGCAGCGAGTACATGCACCTGGACAATTCCGCCTGCAACCTCTCCAGCATCAACCTGCTGAAGTTCCTCGACGACGAAGGGACCTTCCTTGTGGAGCCGTTCAAGTACGCGGTGCGCGTGATGACCATCGCGCAGGACATCATCGTGGACAACTCCTCCTATCCGACGCCCAAGATCGACCGCACCGCCCGCGACTACCGCGAGCTGGGGCTGGGCTACGCCAACCTCGGGGCGCTGCTCATGTCGCGCGGGGTGGCGTACGACTCCGACGAAGGGCGCGCCTGGGCCGGGGCGCTCACGGCGATCCTGTGCGGCCACGCCTACGAGGTGTCCGGGCAGATCGCCGAGCAGATGGGGCCCTACGCCGGCTTCGCCCTCAACCGCGAACCGCAGTTGCGCGTGCTGCGCAAGCACCGCGCCCAGGTGGACAAGATCAACGCGAGCCTGCTGCCTGACGCGCTCGTCCAAGCGGCCACGCGGGTCTGGGATGAGGCGATCAAGCTCGGCGAGCGGGCCGGGGTGCGCAATTCCCAGGTGACGGTGATCGCGCCCACCGGCACCATCGCCTTCCTCATGGACTGTGATACAACGGGGATTGAGCCGGACATCGCGCTGGTCAAGTACAAGCGGCTCGTCGGAGGCGGGATGCTCAAGATCGTCAACCAGACCGTGCCGAAGGCGCTCAAGAAGCTCGGCTATTCGCCGGAGCAGATCGAGGCGATCATCACGCACCTCAATGAGCGCGAAACGATCGAGGGGGCGCCGGGTCTCAAGCCGGAGCACCTGCCGATGTTCGACTGCGCCTTCAAGCCGATGAACGGCGCGCGGTTCATCCACTACCGCGGCCACATCCGGATGATGGCGGCGGTGCAGCCGTTCATCAGCGGGGCCATCAGCAAGACGGTGAACCTGCCGAATGAGGCGACCGTCGAAGAAATCATGGAGGCCTACACCGAGTCGTGGAGGCTGGGGCTGAAGGCGGTGGCCATTTACCGCGACGGCTCGAAGTGGGTCCAGCCGCTCTCGACCAATAAGAGCAACGAGGAGAAAAAAGGCGCGGCGGCTCCAGCGGCCCCGGCCGGCGAGCCGTACCGCCGCCGGCTGCCGGAAGAGCGGCAGGCGATCATCCACAAGTTCTCCATCGGAGGGCACGAAGGCTACATCACGGTGGGGATGTTCGAGGACGGCACGCCAGGCGAGATTTTCATCGTCATGTCCAAGGAAGGCTCCACCCTCTCCGGGGTGATGGACTCCTTCGCGACGGCCATCTCGCTGGCGCTGCAATACGGCGTGCCGCTCACCGTGCTGGTGGACAAGTTCAACCACGTGCGGTTCGAGCCTTCCGGTGTGACCAACAACCCGGAGATTCGGTTCGCCAAGTCGGTGGTGGATTATATCTTCCGGTGGATGGCGCTGAAGTTCCTTCCGAAGGAGGAAGCGGCCCAGATGGCGAGCGAGTCCTCGGCGGCCTCCTCAGCCGCGCCGGCGGCGGACACCAAAGCGCCGGCGGCGCCGTCCCGCGCTCAGGCCCCCGGCGCCAGCCCGCTGGAGCAGCAGGAGAAGCGAACGTTCGTGGCCCAGGCGGATGCGCCGGCCTGCGTGGATTGCGGCTCCCTGATGGTCCGCAACGGCAACTGCTACAAGTGCCTCAACTGCGGCTCCACCTCCGGGTGCTCGTGAGGCGATCACCGAACAATTGTTGGCCAGACGGAAGGTGGCTCTTCCGATTCCTTGATGTATGAAAAGTGCGGAGGTGCCCATGAACAACCTCCAGGTGGAGTTGACGGAGAAGTGCAAGCGGTTTGTCGTCGCGCAATGGGGGAGGGGCGGCCTGAAGTTCGTCAAGGAGCGGCCGGTCACGTGGGTGCGGTATGAAGCGAATCCGCAGCTCAAACTCCTTCGCCGCAAAGCCAAGGCTGTGCCATTGATCGTGGTGAAGGGCGAGGGGAACCGGATCCATCTCGTACTCTCTACCGAACTGAAGCGAGGATGATGACCATGGGACAAGCAACGCAGCCGCGCGCTCCCAAGGCCGCCGCCAACGGGAAGAGCCGTGCCGGCGCATCGCCGCGCGAGCCGGCCGGCACCAGCAAGTCCTCCGGCCGGCTGCTCGTGGATTGGGAGATCCGCGAGTACGTCAAGCAGCACCGGATGCTGGAGCCGTTCGAAGAGAACCTCAAACGGCAGGGCGTGATCTCCTACGGCCTCTCCTCGATGGGCTACGACATCCGGGTGACGGACGAGTACAAAATCTTCACCAACGTCCGCCAGGCCGTCGTGGACCCCAAGGAGTTCAACCCGGACTCCTTCATTGACTACAAGGGCGCAACCTGCGTGATCCCGCCGAACTCCTTCGCGCTGGCGCGGTCGGTGGAATATTTCCGGCTGCCGCGCTCGGTGATGGGCATCTGCCTGGGCAAATCCAGCTACGCGCGCTGCGGCATCGTCGTGAACATCACGCCGCTCGAGCCGGAATGGGAAGGCCATCTCACCATCGAGATCTCCAACACCACGCCCCTGCCGGCGCGCATCTACTCCAACGAAGGCATCGCCCAGGTGCTGTTCTTCGAGGCCGGCTCGATGTGTGAAGTCTCCTACGCCGACCGCAAAGGCAAGTACCAAGGGCAAAGCGGCATCACGCTGCCGCGCGTGTAACTCGAGAACGTCGAGCCAGGCCTGACGCGCGAACGAGAATGCTCACCGTGCAGGCCCCGGACTTCTCCCTCCAGCACACGCTGGAATGCGGCCAGGCCTTCCGCTGGCGCAAGCATCCCGCCGCCCCCGGCCCCTCCGGCGAGCCGATCCCGGTGTGGTATGACGGGGTGATCTTCGGCTGCGCCGTCCGCATGCGGCAGGAGGGCGAGACGCTGATCGCCCAGACGCTCGACCCCTCGCTCACCGCCGCCCATCTGCGGCACTACTTCGCGCTGGACCTCGACCTCGCCCGCGTGCTCGCCTCCATTGACGTGGACGCGCAGATCCGCGGCGCCATCGCGCAGTTCCGGGGATTGCGCGTGCTGCGGCAAGACCCGTGGGAATGCCTGGCCTCCTTCATCTGCTCCTCGTACAACAACATCAAGCGGATCGAAGGGATGATCGAGCGGGTTTCGCAGGCGTACGGCACCTCGGTGTCGTTCAACGGGTTCCGGGGCTGCACGTTTCCGTCCCCGGAGACGCTCGCCGCAGTGCCGGAGCGGCATCTGCGGGAGCTGGGGCTGGGGTTCCGCGCGCCATACCTGCGGGCCACGGCGCGGCTGGTGGCGGCCGGCCGCCTACCGCTGGAGCAGCTCAAGACGACGTCGTATGACGTGGCGCGCGCCTCGCTGATGCGCTGCGACGGGGTGGGGGAGAAAGTGGCGGCCTGCGTGGCGCTCTTCGGCTTGAGCCACTATGAGGCGTTTCCGGTGGATCTGTGGATGGAGCGGGCGATGCGGTACTACTTCCGGCGCCGTCGCGTCACCGCGGCGAAGGTGCAGGAGTTCGCGCGGGAGCACTTCGGCGCGTACGCGGGCTACGCGCAGCAGTACCTGTACCACTACGTGCGGACCGCGCGGCCGGGCTAAGCGGGAGAGAGCTGGTGGACGGTTTTGTTGAGGACGCGGCCCTGCGCGTCAATCTCGTAGACGATGGGCGCGCCGGTGGCCAGGTTCAGCTCCAGCACCTGCTCTTTGGTGAGATGGTCCAATGCCATGACGATGGCGCGCAGGCTGTTGCCATGGGCGACCACGAGGATGCGCCCTCCCGCGGCGACCAGCGGCAGGATCTTGGTCGTGAAGTAGGGCAGGGTGCGCGCCGCGGTGTCCTTGAGGCTTTCGCTAATGCCCTCAGGGTTCCATTCGGTTGTGTCCTTCGGCGGCGGGATGTCGTAGCTGCGGCGCCAGAGATGGACTTGTTGCTCCCCGTACTGCTTGACGGTGTCCGCTTTATTGAGCCCCTGCAAGGCGCCGTAGTGCCGCTCGTTGAGCGCCTGGTCGGCCTCGATGGGCGCGTCCGGCTGGCCGATGGTGTCCAGGACGATGCGGAGCGTGTCCCGGGCGCGCTGCAGGGCGGAGGTGAAGGCGTGGCCGAACCGCACTCCGCGAATCAGTTGAGCCCCCCGGCGCGCTTCAGCGCGGCCGGCGTCGGTCAACGGCACGTCCACCCAACCGGTGAAGCGGTTGTCGAGGTTCCATTGCGATTGCCCGTGGCGGATCAAGACCAACGTGCCCATGCGGATCAAGTACCCCTGTTGTCGTCGAGAAGCGATGCCACCGGGCGAGCAGGATAACACAAACACTCGATCGTGTCTTGACAAGGCCACACCGGTATGGTACGAAATAATTGAACGATGTGTCGATGAAATTGAGACTGGGGAACGACGGGACGCCGGTACGCCGGATGTCCCGTTTTTGCTGAGCGACAACGACGGGAACGATGGGCTATCGAGTCGGCTTGACCTACAACGTCAAGAGCGAGTACGTGTTCAAGCCCGGGGATCCCCCGGACGCGAACGCGGAGTTCGATCACGAGGACACCATCGGCGTGATCGAGGCCGCGATCCGGTCCGGCGGCCATGAGGTCACCCGGCTCGGCAACGCCCGCACCCTCCTGACGCAGCTGCATCGCGTCAAGCACCTCGACATCGTCTTCAACATCGCGGAAGGCGACGAGGGCCGCAACCGCGAGTCCCAGGTGCCGATCCTCCTGGAGATGCTGCGCGTGCCCTTCGTCGGCGGCGACGGCCTCACGCAGGGCATGACGCTGGACAAGATCGTCACGAAGAAAATCCTGATCGCCGAAAACATCCCCACCCCGCGGTTTGCCGAAGTGCGGAACCCGGAGGAGGCGTGGACGGTGCCGCTGCGCTACCCGCTGATCGCCAAGCCTCGCTGCGAAGGGTCCAGCAAGGGGATGCGCAAGAGCTCGCTGGTGACCACCCCGCAGGAGCTGGCCCGGCAAACGGCCTGGCTCATCGAAACCTACCAGCAGCCGGCGCTGGTGGAAGAGTTCATCGAAGGGCAGGAGTTCACCGTCGCGATCATCGGCAACCAGCCGCCGGAGGCGCAGCCCGTCGTCCAGATCCAGATTGAAGGCAAGCTGGACCTCGGCCGGCTGTTTTACGCCTTCGAGCACATCCACTCCGGCGCCGATTACGTCTGCCCGGCGGCGATTGACGCGGAGCTGCGGCAGCGGCTGGAGGCGGTCGCGCTGCAGACGTATCGCGCGGTGGATTGCGTGGATTTCGGGCGCGTGGACATCCGGGTGGACCGGCAGGGCGAGCCGTACGTGCTGGAGATCAACCCCTTGCCGTCGCTGTCCACCGAAGATGTGTTCATGTGCGTCGCCAAGGCGCAGGGCACGACGTACGAGGCGGTCATCAACCGGATTCTGGACGCCGCCCTCGTGCGCCATGGGTTGAAGGCCAACGCGGAGCCGTTGCTATCGGCCACGTCGTCGCACTAACCTACAATCTCAAGCGCCCGCTGCGCGGAGCGGATGCGGTGCCCTTTGACTTCTATTCGGAGTTCGATTCGCCGGCGACGGTGGACGCCATCGCCGGCGCGATCCGCAGCGGCGGCCACGCGGTGCACCTCGTGGAAGCGGACGAGCAGCTTCCGGCCTGGTTGCTGGCGCACCCGGTGGACGCGGTCTTCAACATCGCCGAAGGCGCCCGCGGCGGCCATCGCGAATCGTACGTCCCGGCCATCCTCGAATCCTTGGACATCCCGTTCACCGGCTCCAGCAGCACCACATTGGCCCTCGCCCTGAATAAGGCCCGCACGAAACAGCTGCTGGCCTGCGAGGGCATCCCCACCCCGGCCTGGCAGGTCTTCCGCGCGGCTGATGCGCCGCGGAATCCCGCGCTGCAGTTTCCCTTGATCGTGAAGCCGAACCGCGAAGGCTCGGCAAAGGGCATCCTGCGCGAGAGCGTAGTGCACGACGACGCCTCGCTGCGCCGGCAAATCCACCGCGTGATGGGGCAGTATCACCAAGACGTGCTGGTTGAAGAATTCATCGAGGGGGTGGAGCTGACGGTCGGCGTGCTGGGCAACGGCGAGCCGCAGGTCCTGCCGATGTTGGAAATTGATTTTTCGAGCTGCCAAGGATCAGGCGAGTTCTTCTATTCCTGGCGGATGAAAGAGTACCAGGGGGATGTGGCCTTGGGCCTGACCCCCACGTTCCACTGCCCGGCCCGGCTGTCGCCGGAGCTGACGGCTGGCATCCAGGCGTTGGTCCTGCGGGCACACCGCGCGCTGGGATGCCGGGACGTGTCCCGGACCGATGTCCGGCTGCGCCGCGACGGGGTTCCCTTCGTGCTGGAGGTCAATCCACTCCCCGGATTGGACCCCACCGAGAGCAACTTGCCGATTATGACCGCTGCCGCCGGCATTCCATACCCGGCGCTCATCAACCGTTTGGTTGAGATGGCGGTGGGACGTCACCGTGTGGCCCCACCTCAAGAGCTGTGCTCAAGCCAGCTCGCGGCGAGCCGGAACGCTCCTTGAGGGTGGGGGCAGCAGGAGGGACAGCAAGCGTGAGCGTGGAAGCCTATCGGCGCATTCCCTTGTGGAAGGATGTGCCCTTGGAGCAGTGGGAGACCTATGCCTGGCAGATGCGCAACCGGATTACGACGGTGGAGCAGCTGCGCTCGGTCATCCATTTGACTCCGTCGGAAGAGGCGGCGGTCACGAAGCAGGACGGGCGGTTCATCATGGCCATGCCGCCGTATTGGGCGGCGCTCATGGATCCGGACGATCCGACGTGCCCGATCCGGCGCCAGGCGGTGCCGCTGGAGGAGGAATATTACACCAGCCCGAATGACTTCCGCGATCCGTTGGCGGAAGACAGCCATATGCCGGTGCCCGGCCTGGTGCACCGCTATCCCGACCGGGTGCTGCTGCTGGTGGTGGAGATCTGCGCGATGTACTGCCGCTTCTGCACGCGCAGCCGGGTGGTGGGAACGAGCGCCGGCTTCAGCCGCGGCACCAACATTGACGCGGCGATTGACTACATCAAGCGCCACCGGAAGATCCGCGACGTGCTCATTTCCGGCGGCGATCCGCTCACGCTCTCCGATGAGCGGCTGGATGAGATCCTGGGCAAGCTGAAGGCCATCCCGCACGTGGAGTTTGTCCGGATCGGCACCCGCAATCCCGTGACGCTGCCGTACCGGGTGACGGAGTCGCTCTGCGCGGTGCTGAGGAAGCACAAGCCGGTCTGGATGAGCGTGCATTTCAACCACCCCAAGGAAGTCACCCCGGCCGTCAAGCGGGCGTGCGGCATGCTGGCCGACAGCGGCGTGCCGCTCGGATCGCAGACCGTGCTGCTCAAGGGCATCAACGACCGGCCGGCGATCATGAAGAAGCTCTTCCACGAGTTGCTCAAGACGCGGGTGCGCCCCTACTACATCTACCAGTGCGATCCGGTCCGGGGCACCTCGCACTTTCGGACCACGGTCGGGACCGGGGTGCAAATCGTCGAAAAGCTGCGCGGCCACACCACCGGCTACGCCGTGCCCACCTTCGTGGTGGACGGGCCGGGCGGCGGCGGGAAGATCCCGGTCATGCCCAATTACGTGATCTCCTACAAGCCGGGCGAGATCGTGCTGCGCAACTACGCGGGCAAGATCTATACGTACAAAGAAGAGGGAGCGGGCGACGAGCGCCGCGCGGCCGTGTCGGAACCATCCTACGTGCTGGACGAAATCCGCTGATTGGCGCGTCTCTCCCGTGCCGGCGCGCGCCGGAGCGGGGAAGCGCCTGATATCCCGTGATGTCATCCTCCCTCCTGCGGTGGAGCCTCGTTGTGTCGTGCGCGCTCGGCCTCTCCGGCTGCGGGCCGCCGCCGAACCCGGAACGCCTCCGGCAAGAAGTGCTGGAGATTGATCCGGCGTTCTCGTGGTCGCTGGAAAAGCACGATGAGCTCGCCAACCGGATCGGGCTCGTGGAACGCAACCTGGCGCTGAAGCGCAGCCAAATCGAGCGGCAGATCGCCCAGCTCCGGAAAGACCTGGATGATGCCAGCGCCAAGGCCCGCCAGGATATCCAGCGAATCAAACTGATCATCCAGCCCGAGGTGCAGCGGGTCGAGCTGACCTTTGCGATGGCGGTGGAGGAGCGCAAGGCCAAGCGGGGCCAGCGCGCCAGCGTGGGCCGCTCCATCAGCCAGCTTCGGAAGTCGCTCAAGGAAGGCCCGAATACCCCGCAGTGGACTCCCGCCGAGCGCGCCCGCCTGGAGGGAGAGCTGGGCGAGCTCCTGGCCGAGGCCAAGCGGTTGGATCAGGAGCTGGCGGCCCTGAACGAGCATGTGCGCTTGCTGAAGATCAAGCGCCTCCTCTTGAAGTTGTAACGCCCCCACCGTCGGAGGCGCGTTGCTCACCTCCGATCGTCTGTGTTACAATATTTTTCTCTCTCCATGAGCAACCTACGACAGCCACACCCCTCTCCTGAAGCCTGGCGCTGGATCGCCGGCACGCCCGGCCTATGGGCGCGCCGCCTGCCGTCCGCCGTCGCCTTGGACGCCTTGGCGAGACGACTCGCGCCGGTCGAGCCGCACCTGATCTGGCTGGACAGCGCGCAGCCGCATCCGGACACCGGCCGCTGGTCGCTGCTGGCCTGGCGTCCGTGGCTGATCGCCTCCTCCTTGGACGGGGTGGACGCGCCGGCGAAATGCGACGTGGTGCGCGCCGGGGATGATCCGCTGGGCGCCGTGCGGCAGCTCTTGCGCCGCTACCGGTTCACCGCGTCGATGGAGGAGCTGCCGTGCGCGCCAGGGCTCCTCGGCCTGTTCGGGTATGAGCTCAACCGCTGGATCGAACGCCTGCCCAGCCCGAAGCCGGCCTTCGGGCGGATTCCGGACCTGGTTTTGTACGGCATGAGCGCGATGGTCCTTGTGGACCATGCGCGCGGGCAGAGCTGGTGCCTGGGCATGGGGGCGTCGAAGGACGCCGCTCGGCGGCAGGCCGAGGCTTGCCTGGAGCTCGCGGAGCCCTGCGCGTTCGGACTCAGCCTCGAGCCTCGCGCCGCCTCCAGGCCGGTGGCGCCGACGGAGGCCGGCGGACTTGAGCCGATGCTGAGCCGTTCGGAGTTTGAGGCGATGGTGCGCCGCGCGAAAACGTTCATCGCCTCCGGCGACATCTTTCAGGCGAATCTCTCGCAGCGGTTTGCGGGGCGCTGCCAGGCCTCGCCGCTGCCGCTCTACCTGGCGTTGCGCCGCGTCAACCCGTCGCCGTTCGCCTGCCTGCTCATCTCGCCGGAGTACGCCATCGTGAGCTGCTCGCCGGAGCGCTTAGTGGAGGCGCGGGCGGGCCGCGTGGCCACCCGGCCCATCGCCGGCACGCGGCCCCGCGGGGCCACGCCGGCCGACGACGTGCACCAGGGAGTGGAATTGCTGTTGAGCGACAAGGAGCGGGCGGAGCATCTGATGCTGGTGGATCTGGCCCGCAACGACCTGGGGCGGATCTGCCGCTACGGGTCGGTGGAGGTCAATCAGCTTATGACGCTGGAGCACTATTCGCACGTGATGCACATCGTCTCCAATGTCCAGGGAGCGCTGCGCCCCGGCGTGGATGCGGTGGATGTGCTCCGCGCGCTCTTTCCCGGCGGGACGATCACCGGCTGCCCCAAGGTGCGGTGCATGGAGCTCATCCGGGAATTGGAGCCGGTCGCCCGCGGACCGTACACCGGCTCGCTGGGGCTGCTGGGTTTCGACGGCTCCGTGTCGCTCAACATCCTCATCCGGACCCTGCTGCTGCAGGACGGCCAGGCGTGGTTTCATGCCGGGGCCGGGATCGTGGCGGACTCCGAGCCGGACCGGGAATACGAGGAAACCTTGGCCAAAGGGCGCGCGCTGGTGCGCGCGCTCTCCGTCGCTGCCGAAGCACCGTCAACCGCGCTGGCAGGAGCGTGATCATGCCGCGCGTCCGCACGCGAGCCGTCGCAGCGCGCCGCCGGCCGCCGGCCGCGCTGCGCGTGCCGGAGCAGTGGGCGCTGCCGGATACGCTCTCCTCGAGCGGGGGATTTGAAACGATGCGCGCCTATCAGGGGCGGATCTTCCGCCTGGATCAGCACCTGGACCGGCTGGCCGGCACGGCGCAGTATTTGGGTTTGCGATTGTCGCTGGAGCGCGAGCAGCTGCGGGACCGCCTGGTGCAGGTGCTGCGCGGCTCCGGCATTCCCGAAGCGGTCGTCCGGGTGGCGCTGATCCCGGTGAGCGCGGATGCGTCGTCCGGGTGGCGCACGGCCCAGCCCAGCATCGTCGTCCAACCGGCGCAATGGCCGCCCGCGGCGTGGTATCGCCGCGGCATCCGGGTGGCGGTGGTGCCGACGAGAAAGTTCCCCAGCGCCCAGATTTCGCCCCAGGCCAAGTATTCCGCGCGGTTGGGCAGCGTCATGGCGGTCATGGACGCTCAGCTGCGCCAGGTGGAGGAAGCGTTGTTCATGGACGCGCTCGGCTACGTGACGGAAAGCACCGCCAGCAATTTCGGGATAGTGGCGCGCGGCGAGTTCGCGGCCCCTCCGTGCTGGCTGGGATTGCTGGCCGGGGTCACCTGGGGGGCGCTGACTGAGGCCGCGTCGGCCGTCGGGCTGCGCTACCGCGAGACGCCGCTGACGCGCCACGATCTCTACAACGCCGAGGAGGCGTTTGTCTGCAGCACGCTGAAGGAGCTGCTGCCGGTGACGGTGATTGACGGCCGGCGGATCGGCGGCGGCCGGCCCGGCCCTTGGGCCGGGAAGCTGCACCGCGCGTTTCGAACCATCGTCCGGCGGGAGCTGGACCTGCCGGCGCGCTATGTCTTTGGGCCGGTGGCGGAGGAGGGAGCATGAACCGATGGTGATTGTGAAGCGGGCGCTCCTGAGCTGCTCCGATAAGACGGGAGTGGAAGCGTTCGCCAAGGGACTGCATGAGCTGAAGGTGGAGCTGATCGCCTCCAGCGGCACGGCCGCGCTGCTGCGGCGGCAGAAGATTCCGGTCAAAGCGATTGAGGAGTTCACCGGCGTCGGCGAGCAGCTCGACGGCCGGGTGAAGACGCTGCATCCGAAAATCCACGCGGGCATCCTGGCGAAGCGGGACGATCCGGCGCACATGACCAGCGTCTCGCCGGCCGAGCTGATTGACCTGGTGGTGGTCAATCTCTATCCTTTCCACGAGGTCAGCCAGCAGACGGGGGTGGCGCGGGACGCCGCGCTGGAGCAGATTGATATCGGCGGGGTGGCGCTGCTGCGCGCCGCCGCAAAGAACTTCCCGCACGTCGCGGCGGTGAGCCGCCCGGAGCAGTATGCCGGCATCTTGGCGGCGCTGCGCACCGGCCGGGGCACGCTGCCGGAGGACGCCAGCGCCGCCCTGGCCCGGGACGCCTTCGAGCTGACCAGCCGCTACGACCAATGGATCGCGTCCTTCCTGGGCGGCAATCCTGATACCGGCGCGCTGAGCGCGGGGATCCAACTCAGCGTCCACCAGCGGCAGGCATTGCGCTATGGCGAAAATCCCCATCAGCAGGCGGGGTGGTACGCGCCGGCCGGGGAACCCGCCGCCGGCCTGGCCCGCCTGGTGCAGGTGCAGGGCAAAGAGCTGTCCTATAACAATGTGTTGGACCTGGATGCGGCCGTCCGCTGCCTGTCCGATCTCGATGAGCCGGCCTGCGTGATCATCAAGCACGCCTCGCCCTGCGGGATGGCCACCGCCTCGACGATCGCCGAGGCGTACCAACGGGCGCACGCGTGCGACGCGGAGTCCGCCTTCGGCGGGATCGTCGGCGTGAACCGCCCGCTCGACGCGCTGGCCGCGTCCCTGATGACGCCGACGTTTCTCGAGGTCATCCTTGCCCCCAAGATTGATCCGCCGGCGCGAGCGATCTTGCTGGCCAAGCGGTCGCTGCGGCTGATCGAATGCCCGCTGGAAGCGGCCCGCGCCCTGGAATGGCGCAGCATCGTCGGCGGATGGCTCATCCAGGAGGCGGACGCCGCCACCCTGTCGTCGGACCAGGCGCGCGTCGTGACCACGCGCCGCCCGACCGACGCGGAATGGCGCGACCTGACGTTGGGTTGGATCGCCGCCAAGCACGTGAAGTCCAATGCCATCGTGGTGGCCAAAGGCGGCGCCACCGTCGGCATCGGACCGGGGCAGCCCAGCCGGGTGCGGGCGGTGCGCCTGGCGCTGCAGAATGCCGGCTCGCGCGCCCGGGGTGCTGTGCTGGCCTCCGACGGGTTTTTCCCGTTTCCCGACAATGTGGACGCGGCGGCTGAGGCCGGGATCACCGCCATCATCCAGCCGGGCGGCTCGGTGAAGGACCCGGAAGTGATCGCCGCCGCCGATCGCGTCGGCCTGGCGATGGTGCTGACCGGACTGCGCCACTTCCGCCACTGACACCGGCACACCCTGAGATGGATATGAACGAGTTGTGGGAGAAGGCCCTGAAACAGACGGAGATCATCCGCGCCCGCCTGCCGGAGCTCTCCACGTTCGAGGTCACGCCGCTGCCGTATGTGTTCCTGGCGGAATCGAGCCTGAACCGCGGCGACACGGTGGTGCGCAGCGGCAAGGTGCTGATCGAGCAGCCCTCGCTCCTCCTGCCCACGCCCCGCCTGGAAGGGTTCGAATTCAGCGAAGACGCGGTGCTGAACTTTTTGCTGGTGCGCGGCATCCGGTTTCCGTCGCTGCGCTACCGGCACGAGCTCTCGTCGCTGGACCTGCGGAATGGCTCGCTGGAGGGCGCGATCCGGGAGTACCGCGAGCGCCTCACCCGCGCGGAGGATATCCATACCGGCTTGGTGGTCGGCCCGGAAGAGGCGTGGCAGTTTTCCATCCTCATCTTGGTGGGCAGCCTCATGGTCCGCTCGTCGGAAGGCGACGTGCGCCGGCTGTTCGAAGAATGGCGCCGGCGGCAGCAATCGTCCTGAGCCTACCATGACCTACGCCGACGCCCTCGCCTATCTGGACTCCCTGACGAACTACGAGCGGCGGCGCGATCCACAGGCGATGCAGCGCATCCAGTTGGAGCGCATGCAGCGTCTCTGCCGGCGCCTGGGGCGCCCTGAGGCGGCCTTCCGGTCGGTGCTGGTGGCGGGGACCAACGGCAAAGGCTCCATTTGCGCGATGATCTACGCCATGCTGCGTCAGGCCGGGTTGCGGACGGGCCTCTACACCTCGCCTCATCTGGAAGACGTTCGGGAGCGCATCCGCGTGAGCTCTACGCCCGGCGCGGAGGAGGACTGGATCAGCGAAGCGAACTTCGCCTCCTCCGTGCGGGCGGTCCGCGACGCCGCCGCCTCCCCGGAGTTCGCGGATGATCCGCCGACCTATTTCGAGGTGATGACCGCAGTCGCGTTCCGGCACTTCTTTGACTCCCGCGTCAGCGTCGCCGTGCTCGAGGTCGGATTGGGCGGGCGCCTCGACGCCACCAACGTAGTCGAGCAGGCCGTCTCCGTGATCGCGCCGATCGGACAGGATCACACCGACGTGCTTGGCGCGGAGCTCGCCTCGATTGCCCGCGAGAAGGCGGGGATCATCAAACCTCACGGCACGGTGGTGGTCGGCGTGCAGCCTCCCGAGGCGGCGGCGGCGATCGCGCAGGCGGCGGCCGAGCGCGGCGCCCGGCTCCTTCAGCTGGGCCGCGAGCTGCAGGTCGAGTGCCGCATCAATCGGGACGAGGGGATGACGCTGGATCTCCTCGGGACGCGCGGGGCGTACCGGGAGCTGTGGCTGCCGCTGATCGGCGGCCACCAGGCGGACAACGCCGCCGTGGCCGTGGCGGCGGTGGAGGCGTTGTCTGAAGCCGGCGTGCCGCATGCGGCGATCCAGGCCGGCCTCGCCAGCGTCTCATGGCCGGGCCGGCTGGAGGTCGTGCAGCGCCGCCCGGTCGTGGTGCTGGACGGCGCCCATAACGTGCCGGCGGCTCAGGCCCTTCGCGCGGCCCTCGCCGCGTGGTGGCCGGAGCGCCCCCTGCACGTGCTGATGGGCCTCTCCGCCGACAAGGCGGTGGCGGACGTCGCAGCCGTCCTGGCGGCCGGGGCCGCCTCGGTGGTGTGCACGAAGAGCCGGCATCCTCGGGCGTGCGATCCGCAGCGCCTGGCCGACGCCTGCGCCCCGCATGGGCCGGCCCCCACCGTCATTCCGGAGGCGGCGGACGCGTTGACCTATGCGCTCAACGCGGCCGGGTCGGACGGCGTGATCGTGGTGACCGGGTCGTTGTTTCTTGTGGGAGAGCTGCGCCCGGCGATCCGCGCGGGCTGCGGCGTTCGGTAAGTAAGAAGGAGACGTCTCATGCCGGTGATCACGGTGGAGTGGCTGTCGGGGCGCGGGGAGCCGGAACGGCGCCGATTGACGGAAGCGATCACGAAGGCGTTCATCGAGGTGGCCCGCGTGCCGCGCGAGCAGGTGTGGATCGTCTTCCGCGACGTGCCGCGGACGCACTGGGCCATCGGCGGGCAGTTGATGGAGCCTGGCGCCTCGGCCCCACCCGCCGCCGCGTAAGCGTTACTGCGGGCTGTTGAGGTAGTCCATGTAATCCGCGACGCCGAAGAGCGCTTCTTTGACGGCGCGGCGGCGTTCCGGCACGAATGGGTGCGTCATCGCGTAGTTCGGGCGTACCACCCCTCCAGGCATGTAGTGCGTCCGCTTGCGGTCTTCGTCGTGCATCTTGTCCAAAAATTTCAGGATGGCGTTCGGATCATAGCCGGCGGCCTTCGTGTATTTGACGGCCAGTTGGTCCGCCTCCAGCTCGTCCTGCCTCGCATAGGCCAACTGCAGCGACTGGGCGGTGATGCCCACCCCCTGCGGCGCCGGGCCCTGCCGGGCGGCGGCCAGGGACGCCAATTGGATGAGCTGCACCCCGAGCTGGCTTTCAAACCGCTTCACCGCGTGGCGGGCCGTCACATGCCCGATCTCATGCGCAATGACCCCGGCGAGTTCGTCATCGTTGGCCGCCAGCTTCACGAGCCCCTCGTTGACGAAGACATACCCGCCCGGCAGCGAGAACGCGTTGGCCTCGTCGTCCTTCACCACGGCGAAGCTATAGACCAGCTCCCGACGGTCGCAGACCGCCGCCAGGCGCTGGCCGATCTGCCGCACGCGCTCCTGCATCGGCTCGTCCTGGACCAGGGTCAGCTCCCGCTCCACCTGCGCGGCCAGCTTGCGCCCGACCTCCACCTCCTTGGCGGTGGAGGTGATGGAATATTCTTGGCGCTGCGTGGCGAGGTTGAAGTTCGTGCCGATGCAGCCGGCGAGGAGAGAGGCTGCCGGGCTGACCAGTAGGATCGTCGCGGATCGCATCAGAGATGGTCGCATGACGTGATTATTATACGCCGTGCCGGCGCGATTCTCCCATTGATTGCCGGCAGGCCACGGGGTACAATGCGCCTCAGACCCCATGCGCACCGCGCCGGTTCTCTCTTCCTGCCTGCTCGCGTGCTCCTTCCTTGTTGGCAGCCGTCTGGTCGCCGCAGAGCCGGTGGGCAGCCCGGCCAGCGTGCTGAAAAAAGGCCAGTGGGTGTTCGGCCTGCTCGGCGGCGGGCTGGTCAATCGCAAGCTGACGGGGACGGCCAAGGCCAACCTCTATCACATCGAGCATGTCCGCGGGTACGGCCTGACGGATTGGCTGAGCCTCTACGGCAAGATCGGGGCCGGCTATCTGCAAATCAACGATTCCGCCATCCGCAAGACGGATGGATCCACCGACCATACGTTCGGGACCAACCTGCTGGCCGCCGCCCAGCTCAAAGCGCGCCTCTGGCAGCATGCCAAGAGCGGCTTCGAATGGGACGGCAGCCTGCAATACAGCTATCTTGGCCGGAAGACGAGCACCGCCAATCAGCCCCAATGGCAGGAATGGCAGGTCTCCACCAGCGTGGCGAAATCGTTGGGCCGCCTGAAGCCGTACGTGGGCATCAAGCTCTCGCGCGTGACCATGGATTACCGGATCCGCCAAGGCGGGCAGACGATCAGCCAGGGATCGTACAAGGACCAGGCCAGCGTCGGGGCGTTTTTCGGATCCGACGTGTACCTGGGCGAATCGGAAGATCTCGTGATGAACATCGAAACCGCCTACATCAACGGGGGCGGCGAAGTGACGATGGGGATCGGCTACAGCTTTTAGCGCCCCGTCTGACGCTCGCGCGACCGCGCAAGATGACCGCCACGCCAGAGCCTCCCCGCCTGCTGATTGTCGATGATGACGAGCAGGCGCTCAACGCGTACCGCGCCCTCTTCAGCCCGCGAGGGATGGCGGTGACGACCTGCTCGGACAGCCGCCAAGTCTTGCCGCTGCTGGCGGACGGCCCCTACCGCGCCGTGGTGCTGGACATTCGGATGCCGGGCCGGGAGGGCACGGATCTCCTGCCGCTCATCAAGCGCTCCCATCCGGAATTGCCGGTCATTCTCGTCTCCGCGTATTGCGTTCCCGAGCACGCCGACTACTATCGCCAGTTGGGCGCCGATGCCGCCCTGCCCAAGCCGTTCAGCGCGGAGGTGCTGCTGGAGACGATCGAGCGGGTGACCGGCCGGCAGGAGCAGATCCCGTTGCTGTTGAGGAGCCTGTCGCTGAAAGACGCGCGCGACCAGGTGACGCGGAAGCTGATATTGGTCGCGCTGGCGCGGACCGGATGGAATCAAGTGAAGGCCGCCGAGCTGCTCAGCGTCAGCCGCTATTGCCTGATCCGGTGGATGAAGAAGCTGGGCCTTACCGAGGCATCCGCCGCCGGCTCGCGCCGATTACGGCGAGAGTAGCAATTCTTCCGTCGGCACCCACACCAACCCGTCCTCGAACCGCACCTTCGTCACCACGAACACCGTTTCAAACACCTCCGGCTGCTGGATGTTGCGCGACCAGTGCAGGCGCCGGGTTTGGTACGGCAACAGCTGGAGGCTCATGGATTGCTGGTCCGTGCCGATGCGCTCCTGGAACGCGTTCAGGAACACGGCTGTCACCTGCACTGCCGCGATGGGTTTGCGCCCCTCGTTGCGCAGCTCGAGGTGGCCCTCCAGGACGTACGTGGGGAGGAGCTGGTGCAGGCGGTTGACGTTGCGGATGCGAGAGCGATAGATCTTGGCCTCGGTTCCATCGTCCAAGTTCGCCGTCGGGAACTGGGTCTCGCCGCTGTACGTTTGCACCAGCTCCATCGCGACCTGCCGAAGCGAGACCGGGCTCGCGTCATAGTTGGTGACCCGCGTGGCGATGGTCCGTTGAAACCCAACGGCCGTGCCTCCGATTCCGAGCGCCGCCAGCCCGACCCCCCAAGCCGCCAGCCAGCGCGGCGCACTCTTCGTCCGGGTCATGCGCGACCCTCCGGTTGGCCGCGCTGGCGCGACGGCT
>JAHFGX010000012.1 GCA_023247215.1 Candidatus Omnitrophota bacterium | reverse complement strand
GGATGCCGCGCGACTCCTCCTCGATGCGAATCGCGTTCAACATGGCGGGCAACCGATCCGCCGGGAAGCGGATGTCCACGCTGGGGCCGATGACTTGCACGATCGTGCCGTAATTGGCTTCGCTCATTTACTTTAAGGCCTCCACGGTGCCGACGATCTCGCTGAGCTCTTTGGTGATCGCCGCCTGCCGAATCTTATTGCGCTGCAGGATCATCTCGTCAATGAGCTGCCCGGCGTTATCGGTGGCGTTCTTCATCGCCAGCATGCGGGCGCTGTGCTCGGAAGTGAACGCCTCCAGCACGACGAGCTGGAACTTGGCCCGTGCCCAGCGCGGCAGCAAGTCGTCGAAGACGCGCTGCGCCGATGGCTCAAAAATGTACTCGGCGGGCGCATGGCGGCGCGGCGCCTGCGGCGCGCTCAGCGCAATCGGCAGCCACGGTTCCGCCACGGGCCGCGACGTCATCGCCGACACAAACTTCGCGTAGAGCAGCGTCACGGCGCTGACGTCTCCCGACAAAAACCGCGCCATCAGCGCGCGCCCGATGGCGTCAATCTTCTCCAGGTTCGGCCGGCCGGCCAGGTCCAGAAACGCGTCCGTCGCCGGATAACCACGCTTGGTGAAATGCCTCGCGCCTTTTTTTCCCACGTAGATCATCCGGGGCGACTGCGCCCGGTCGCGGCGGAGATGCGACTCCGCCAAGTGGAGGAGATTGGTGTTGTACGACCCGCACAGGCCGGCGTCGGAGGTGAAGAGGACCAGCGCGTCGGACGACGCCGGCGCGGCCGCGCAGAGCGGATGCGTCAATGACGGCGTGGCGCTGAGGACGCGGGCGAGCAAGCCGTCGAGAAACCCCATCGTGTCCCGCGCCTGCAGGAGCCGCTGCTGGGCCCGCTTGAGCTTGGAGCCGGACACCATCTGCATCGCGCGCATGATCTGCTTGGTGTTCTGCGTGCTGCGGATGCGCCGCCGCAAGACCCGAAGGGACGCCATGGCTCAGCGCGACGCCGCCAAGAACCGCTGCTTGCACTTGGCCGCCGCGTCGTCCAGCCGCTTGGCGATCGCGCCGGAGAGCTCGTTGGTCCGTTCGATCTCGTGAAGCGCGTCCGGATAGTCGGCCTCGATGAACGCGTGGAAGGCCGCCTCGAACGGCTTCACCTGCGCCGCCGGCAGCTCATCCAAATGCCCTTGCGCCCCGACGTACAGGATCGCCACCTGGTGCGCCAGGCTCATTGGCTGATACTGGTCCTGCTTCAGCACCTCGACCATGCGCTCGCCGCGCGTCAACTGCTCCTGCGTGGCCTTGTCCAGCTCGGAGCCGAACTGGGTGAATGCCACCAGCTCGCGGTACTGCGCCAGGTTGAGCCGCAGCCGGCCCGCCACTTTTTTCATGGCCTTGGTCTGCGCGTTGCCGCCGACGCGGGACACCGAGAGCCCCACGTTGACCGCGGGGCGGGTGCCGGCATAGAACAGGTCGGCTTCCAGGTAGATTTGCCCATCGGTGATGGAGATGACGTTCGTGGGAATGTACGCGGAGACGTCGCCGGCCTGCGTCTCGATGACCGGCAGGGCCGTCAGGCTGCCTCCGCCCAGGTCTTCGCGCATCTTGGCCGCGCGCTCCAGCAGGCGGGAGTGGAGGTAGAACACGTCGCCCGGGT
Organism: Candidatus Omnitrophota bacterium; assembly: GCA_023247215.1. Classification (GTDB taxonomy): domain Bacteria; phylum Omnitrophota; class Gorgyraeia; order Aquiviventales; family Aquiviventaceae; genus JACPRA01. The sequence continues at coordinate 36,737 of JAHFGX010000012.1, read as the reverse complement.
ACGCCTCGCGTCCCGGCGGGCGCCGCAGCAGGAGCGACAACTGCCGGTACGCCTGCGCGTGCTTGGAGAGGTCGTCGTACAAGCACAGCGCGTGTTTGCCGGTGTACATGAACTCTTCGCCGATGGCGCAGCCGGCATACGGGGCCAGATACTGCAACGGGGCGGGGTCTTCGGCGGAGGCCACGACGACGGTCGTGTACTCCATCGCGCCGTGCTTGCGCAGGGTCTCGACCACGGCCACGACGCTGGAGAGCTTCTGGCCGATCGCCACGTAGACGCAGAAGAGCTGCTTGCCTTTCTGGTTGATGATCGTGTCCACCAGCAGTGCGGTCTTGCCGATCTGCCGGTCGCCCAGGATCAGCTCGCGCTGGCCGCGGCCGATGGGGATCATGGCGTCAATGGCCTTGATGCCGGTTTGCACCGGCTCTTTGACCGGCTGGCGCTGGATCACGTTGGGCGCGCGTGACTCGACGGGCCGGAACCTGTCCGTCACGATGGGCCCATTGTTGTCGAGCGGGCGGCCCAGCGCGTCCACCACGCGCCCGAGCAGGGCGGGCCCCACCGGCACCGAGGCGATGCGGTTGGTGCGCTTGACCAGGTCGCCGTCCTTGATGTGCTGGTCCGACCCCAGCAGCACCGCCCCAACGTGGTGCTCCTCGAGGTTGAAGACCATGCCCATGGTCTCGCCCGGGAACTCCAAGAGCTCCGACGACATCGCGTCGTCGAGCCCGTAGACGCGGGCGATCCCATCGCCCACCTGGATCACCCGTCCGATGGAATCCAGCTTGACCTGGGAGCGATACCGTTCCAGCTCATGCTTCAGGGCCAGGGAGACTTCTTCAGGCCGCAATCGTGTCATCGAGCGTGACTCACCCTTCTCTGTCTGTGTTAATGGACGCGAACGCTTTTGAGACGTTGGCGAAGCGCGCGCAATTGGGACGCCACCGAGCCATCCAAGACGCGATGGTCCAGATAGACTTGGATGCCGCCGATCAGCCGTGGGTCCACGTCCTCGGTCAGCCGGACGCGGCACTGCTCGCGCGCTTCCACCCGGCGAACCAGCGCGGAGCGCAAACTCTCCGAGAGCGGATGCGCCGCCCGCACGTGCACATGCACGATATGTTGCCGCGCCTCCACCAGCGCCCGCGCCGCCTCGATGATCTCCGGCAAGACCTCGGCCCGGCTCATCGCCACAATCACCTCGACGCAGGCCCGCACGTCATCTGACCAGGCCGGGCCGAGCAAGCGCCCGATCACCTGCACCTTGTCGGCGGCCTCCACGTCGGGATTGACCAAGAGCTGGGCCAGCTCCCGGTGCCCGCGGATGAGTTCCGCGAGCGACTCGAGCGCCTCCACAGACTGTTCCAAGCGGCCACCGGCCTCCAGAAAACCCACCATCGCGTCCGCGTAGCGGGCGGCCACTGGATCACGAGTCATTGGCGCGCCTTCTTCGTGAAAGATTTCACGGAGTTGGGGATGAAAAAACCCGCTCCGTCGAGGGCGACGTGCCCAGCTCATCCAGGATCGCCCCGACGAGCTTGTGGTCCGCCTTCAGGTCCAGCTTGTCCTTCAGGATCCGCTCCAGCGCTTTGACGGTGAGGTCCGCCAGCTCATCGCGCAGCGTGACCTTCGCCTTGGCCAACTCCATCGCAATCGTCTCCTGCGCCTTGGCCAGCACCGCGTGCGCCTGGGCCCGGGCTTCTTCCTGGATTTCAATCGCGACCTGCTTGCCCTCCCGGATCGCCTCCTGCAGCTTCCCGCGCGCCTCTTCGTCAATGGCCGCGAGGCGCTGGGCCAGCTCCTGTTCCAGGCGCGCCATATCGGCCTTGGCCTGCGCGGCGGCGCGCAAATCATCTTCGATGCGCGCGCGCCTGGCGTCCAGCGCCCCGAGGATGGGGCGCCAGGCGAAGCGCTTCATCGCCCACCACAACAGCAGGAAGCTAATCGCCTGCGAGAGGATCTGCTGCAGGTCCAACTGCAAAATGGAAGGCATCGGAGATCAGGCGATCAGGCGCCGATCTTTCCCTGCAACACAAACGCGATGACGAGCACGTAGATGGTCAACGCTTCGATCAGCGCGCACCCGATGATCATGGCCGTTTGGATCTGCCCCGCGGCTTCCGGTTGCCTGGCAATCGCATCCATGGCCGCGCTAACCGCCCGGCCCAAGCCGAACGCCGAGGCCACGGCGGCCATCCCCAGCGCCAACGGCACCGCCAACGCCAGCATCGCTCGATAATCCTGCATCGTTCCCGTCCTCCTGTAACAGTTAGTGAAGGCTTCCGCCATGCTCGCCGCCCCCGTGGGGCGACATGAGCGCAATGTACACCGTGCTCAGCAAGCTGAACACCAGCGCCTGCACGGTGCTGAAAATCAACACCAGCGGCACCACGAAGGCCTGCAGCGGCAGCCCGACCGGCGCATGCAGCGCCAACCCGGCGGTCAGCCCCAGGCCCACCAACACCGCCAAGAGCACGTCTTCGGCAAACACATTGAACCCCAACCGCAGGCTCAGGCTCAACGGTTTGATGAACTCCCCCAGCACGTGGATCGGCAGCATCAGCGGCACCAGCGCCCAGCCGACCGGATCACGGGGCGAGCCGGCCAGGTGATCGAGGTATTTCACGGGCCCGTTCGCGTGGATGCCGACCCACTGCACGTAGCCGAACACGACGACGGCCAGGCTGACCGTGGTGTTGAGGCTGGAGGTGGGGGATTTAACACCCGGGAGGAGTGCTGCGAGGTTCATCAGCCAGATGTAGAGGAAGAGCGTGCCGATAAAGGGCGTATGCCGTCGGCCAGCCGGCCCGACGATGCCGCAGACAAACCGATCTACGCCTTCGACCAGGACTTCGAATACGTTCTGCCCGACGGAGGGCACCGTCGCCGGCTTGCGGGCGTATCGCCACGCCAGCGCGCACAGGACGCCGGCCACCAGCAGGCCGAACACGAGATTTTCCCAGTGGTGCAGCCACGCCACCACCGGCACGTCAGGCCAGCGCTGATGCAAGACCGTGATGAGATTCGGGAGTTCGGGAATCGATTCGTGGGCGGCGGATTCGACGGCCATCGCCCTCACCCCTCTGCCCGGGCCATCCGGCCGGCCTGCGTCATGAGCCAGACGATCGCGCACACGAGGACAAGACTGAACCCGACGCCGAATCCGACGGCCGAGAGCCCCGGCAGCCGCAGCAACGCAAACACCCCGAGATACAGCAGCGGGAATTTCACCAGGCACCAGCCCACCGCCGGCCAGCGCTTCGCGCCGGTCCAGGCCGACAGGAGCCGGACCAGGCACCAGAGGCTGGCCAAATGCCACGCGCCGCCGGCCAAGAGGCTGGTGGCCAGTTGGGCGCGCCCGAAGCCGGCCGCCACCGCCGCGGCGATCCACAGCGTAGACGCGGAAACCGCCCACAGATTCCAGCGTCCTGTGTTAGTGATCTTGATCATCGTGCCTGGCTTGTTGGATGAGTTGAACCGTCACGCGGCCGCTGGCCAGCAACCCCAGCACCAGTCCCGCGCCGACACCCCATGGCGAGGACGACCAGCGACGGTCGCATGCCGCGCCGAGAGCATACCCAAGTGTAGGGCCGACCAATAACACGAAGGGAATGGCTGTCAAGAGGCCGATTTGCTGAAGCCGCTCCCCCACGGACGTTGGGCCATCGGGAGAACGGAGCTCCGGGCGTTCCTGACGCTCAGAAGCGTTGGGCATTATAGCACGCTAGGCGAGATGGCTCAACCACTCCAACAGCAGGTGAGGCCACAGCCCCAGCCCGATGGTGGCCGCCGCGCAGATCGCCACCGCGGCTCGGATCGAGAGCGCCACCGGCATCGGCGCAGATTCCGGCGCCTCCGCGACGTACATCAGCCGGATGATGTTGACGTAGTAGGCCAGCGCGACGGCGCTGTTGAGCACGGCGGCCAACGCCAAGAACGGGTGGTGCGCCTCGACGGCCGCGCCGAACAGCAGGAATTTGCCGATGAAACCCGCCAGCGGCGGCAGCCCGGCCAGCGAGAGCAGGAACACGGCGAGGCTGGCCGCCAAGGCCGGCGCGCGCCGCGACAACCCGCGGAACGCCTCCAACGATTCGCCGCCCACGGCCTGCGGCGCGGCCTCCTCGCCGGCTGGGGCGGGCTCCTGGCACACCGCCTGCACGCACGCAAACGCTCCCAGGTTCATGAACAGGTACGCCACCAGGTAGACCAGCAAGGCTTCCAGCCCCACGTTGCTGTTGACCACGAACCCGATCAGCAGGTAGCCGGCCTGCGCGATGGTGGAGTAGGCGAGCATCCGCTTGATGTTGCGCTGGCTCACCGCCACCACGTTCCCCAGCGTCATCGTGACAATCGTCAGGAGGACCATCGTCGGAGCGAGCCGCTCCCACATGGGACCCAGCGCCACCATCACGCGGAGCACCAGCGCCAAACCCGCCGCCTTCGGCCCCACGGACAGCAGCGCGGTCACGGCGATGGGCGCGCCCTCATACGCATCCGGCGTCCAGAGATGGAAGGGCACCATGGAGATCTTGAAGGCCAGGCCCGCCAGGAGCAGCGCCGCCGCGAGCACGCAGACGCGTACCGATAGTTCGTTCAGCCGCGCCAGGGCGTTCCAAATCTCGGCGAAGCTCAGGGTACCGGTCGCGCCGAAGAGCAGCGACATACCGAAGAGCATGATGCCGGAGACGAGCGCGCCAAAGAGGAAGTACTTGAGCGCCGCTTCGGACGAACGCGCATCCCGGCTGAGCCCCACCAGGCAGTAGGAGCCGAGGCTGACCAGTTCCATCGAGAGGTAGGCCATCAGCAGGTGGTTCGCTTCCGCCATCAGCATGAGGCCGACCCCGACCATCAGCAGCAGCCCGAGCGCTTCGCCCCGCCACGCCGGATCCACGTCGGACGCGCGCGCCAGCAGCAGGCCCACCAGCCCCACCGACCCGAGCGCGAGCCAGCGGAAGACCGAGCTGAGGGAGTCGAGCAGGATCAGGTGGGAAAACGCGGCGCCATGCGGCAAAAGCTGCACAAACCACAACGAGCCGGCGGCAATGCACCAGGTGGCCCAGAAGATGAGCGACGTGACATGGCGCGCCCGGCGCGTCGTCACGCTGGCCAGGAGCAGCAGGAGCGCGCCGGCGCTGAGCCACAGCTCAGGCGCCCAGCGCAAGAGATCGTCTCCGAGCATCATGGTTCGCGTCGAAGGATCATCCCAACACGTGGCGGATCAACGCGTGAATGCCGGCATCCTGCAGGGAGAGGACGAAAAGCGGATACACGCCCACCAGCACCACCAGCACGAACAGCGGCACGACGCTGATCAGCTCGCGGACCGTCATATCGGGCATGTGCGCCCAGCGAGGATTGACCGGCCCCAGCAGCACTCGCTGGAGCACGGTCAGCATGTACGCGGCGGCCGCCACGATCCCCAGCACCGACACCGCGGTCTGCCACGGCCATACGCCGAACGTTCCGGCCAGCGAGAGGAATTCGCCAACGAACCCGCTCAGGCCCGGCAGGCCCAGCGACGCTAATCCGAACACGTAGAGGCAGGCGGTGTAGCGGGGCACCACCGCGCCTAGGCCGCCGAACGCGTCCAGCTGCCGCGTGTGGGTGCGGTCATAGAGCACGCCGACCAGGAGAAACATCCCGCCGGTGATGGTGCCGTGGGTGAACATCTGCAGCAGGGCACCGTTCATCCCTTCGGGCGTCAGGCTGGACAGCCCCAGCAGCACGAAGCCCATGTGGGACACGGAGGAATAGGCCACCAGCCGCTTGAAGTCGGTCTGGGCCATCGCCACGAACCCGCCGTAGACGATGTTAATCACTCCGAGCGTGGCCATCGCCGGGGCGAACCACTGCGCGGCGTGCGGGAAGAGGGGATAACTGATCCGGAGAAAGCCATAGCTGCCCATCTTCAGCAGCACCCCGGCCAGCAGGACGCTGACGGGGGTGGGCGCATCCACGTGCGCGTCGGGCAGCCAGGTGTGGAACGGAAACACCGGCACCTTGATGGCGAAGCCCAAAAAGAACGCGAGGAACAAGAACTGCTGCAGGCGCAGATCCAGCGACGGGCCGACCACCGCCAGCATGGTCAGGTCGAAGGTGTGCGCCTGGAAGTAGAGTGTCAGAATGCCCAGCAGCATCACGAGGCTGCCGGCCAAGGTGTAGACGAAAAACTTGAAGGCGGAGTATTCGCGCCGGCCGCCGCCCCAGATGCCGATCAGGAAATACATCGGCACCAGCACCACCTCCCAGAACACGTAAAACAGGAACAGGTCCAATGCCACGAACGTGCCGAGCATCCCCACTTCCAGCAGGAGATAGAGGGCGAAATACTCTTTCTGCCGCTCCATGATGGACCAGGAGGCCAGGCAGGCCAGGAACGCCAGCAGGGTGGTCAGCAGCACCATGGTGATGCTGAGGCCGTCCACGCCGACGTGGTAAAACACGCCGAGCTGCGGGATCCAGGCCAGCCGCTCTTCGAACTGGATCGTGGTCAGGTGCGGCTGGAACGTGGCGGCCAGGCTGACGCCGAGGATCAGCGTCAGTCCGGTGATGACGGTGGCGATGCGGCGGATGGAGCGCACCGATGTCTTCGGCATCAGCAAGACCCCGATGAAGCCCAGGAACGGCAGGAGCAACAGCGCGCTGAGAATCATGTCACCATCCTTTTATCGCCACCAGACCAGGATGAGGACGAGCGTCGAGACGACCGCGCCCAGCAGGTAGTGGCGCACGTGCCCGGTCTGCAGCCGCCGGCCCGCGCGGCTGGTGTTCGTGACCAACGCCGCGACGCCGTTCACCGCGCCGTCCACCAGGCGGCGGTCGCACCAATCCTTCATCGTGCCGATGGCGCGGCCCAGCCGGCCGGCGCCGTTGACCGCGCCGTCCACCACGACCCCGTCAAAAGTGGAGAGGCCCTGGGCCAGGCGGAGAAGCGGCTGGATGATCCAGCGCGAATAGGCTTCGTCGAATCCGTAGCGCGCCCGCGCCGACGCGACCAGCCGGCTGCTGATGGGCTGCAGCGACGCCGGCACCAGCCGCCGTCCGCGCACGCTGACCTGCCAGGCCAATCCCGCGCCGACGGCGATGATGGCGGTCGAGAGCGCCACGAGGGACCACGCGATTCCCTCATGCCCTTCGTGCAGGCCCAGCCAGCCGAAGAAGGCGTGATGCGTGAACGGAGCACCCAGCCACCCCACCGTCGCGGCACCACAGGCCAGCAGGACCAACGGCGCCGTCATCACGGCGGGAGATTCGTGGGCGTGCGACGCGCGGGGCGACTCCGCCCCGTGGAAACAGCGCAGATAGAGCCGGAAGATGTAGCCCGCGCTCATCGTCGCACCCACAACCAGCGCCCAGAAGACCCACGGCAGATGCTCGCGCGCCTGCAGCAGGATCGCATCCTTGCTCCAGAAGCCGCTCAAGGGGAACGCGCCGCTGAGCGCCAGGGCGGCCACCAGGAACGTGGCGGCGGTCCACGGCATCGCGCGCCGGAGGCCGCGGATCTCGCCCAGCTCCTGGCTGTGCGTCCCGTGGATCACGCTGCCGGCGCCCAGGAACAGCAGCGCCTTGAACCAGGCGTGCGTCACCAAGTGGAACATCGCCAGCGGGACCGCGCCCAATCCGAGCGCCGTCATCATCAGCCCGAGCTGGCTGATGGTCGAGTAGGCCAGCGCTTTTTTGAGGTCGGTCATCGTCAGCGCCACCGTCGCGGCCATCAGGTGGGTGAACAGCCCGACCGCCAGCACGACGCTCAGGCTGGCCGGCGTGAACAGCGGCATGGTGCGCGCCACGAGATAGATGCCGGCCGCCACCATCGTCGCGGCGTGGATCAGCGCGGAGACCGGGGTGGGGCCTTCCATGGCGTCCGGCAGCCACACGTGCAGCGGCGCCTGAGCGGATTTGCCGACGGCGCCGAAGAAGATCAGGACGCTGACCAGCGTCAGCAGCCCCTCGCGATGCTCCGCCAGCAGCCGCAGCCGGACCGCGCCGAGCTGCCCGAATCCCAGCTCGCCGGTGCTCGCCATCAACAGCAGGATGCCCAGCAGCAGGCCCGTGTCTCCGACGCGGGTTGTGAGGAACGCCTTGCGCCCGGCGTTCGCCGCCGCCGGCTTTTCAAACCAGAAGCTGATCAGCAGGTACGAGCAGACGCCGACCAATTCCCAACAGGCGAAGAACAGCAAGAAATGGTCCGCCAACACCAGGCCCAGCATGGAGGCGCAAAACAGCGAGAGGTAGGCGAAGAACCGGCTGAAGCGCGGGTCGCCGTCCATGTAGCCGATGGCGTACACCTGGATCAGCGTCCCGACGCTGGTCACGACGGCCAGCATCGTCCAGGAGAGCGGGTCCACCTGCAAGCCGATCCGCCAGGGCATGCCGGAGGCCGGCAGCCACTGCCATTGAAGCTGCGGCAGCCCTCCCCCGGCCACCAGCGGGAAGAGCCACGCGGTCAGAGTCAAGGCGCCGGCCATGGCCGCGACGGCGACCCACGCGCTGAACCGGCCCAGCCGCCGCCCGGCGAAGATCAACAACAAGAAAGCCGATAACGGCAGCGCCGGAATGGCGGCCAGCTGCGGCACCGTCGTGACGAGCGCGGGGGAAGCGTCCACGGATTACCCTTTCAAGAGATTGACTTGGTCCGCCAGCACGGTTTTGGCGGTGCGGTACAGGGCGAGGATGATCGCCAGGCCCACGGCGACTTCGCACGCCGCCAGGGCGATGATGAACAGGGTGAAGGCTTGCGCTTGCACCTGCCCGTACAGGCGGCCGAAGACGACGAAATTGAGCCCGGCCGCGTTCAGGATCAGCTCGATAGAGAGCAGGATGGCCACCGCATTGCGCCGGGTCAGCACGCCATAGACGCCCAGCGCGCACATGGCGCAGCTCACCCACAGCATCACCTGGAGTCCGTTCATGACGACTCCTCCGGCGGCAGGATCGCCGCCACGGCCACGGCGCCGACCAGGGCCGCCACTAGCACCAGGGAGATCACTTCAAAGGGCAGGAGCAGCGTCGTCGTCAACGCTTGGCCGAGTTGCTGCAGCGACACCGGGTCTTGCGGCGCGGGGGCGGAGCGGACAATCCACTGGGTTGCCGTCGCGAAGAGGCTGAACAGCGCCCCGGCCACCGCCGCGGCCGGCCACTGCTGCCCGCGCGGGGGGGGCGCCTCAGGCCCCTGCACCTTCGCCGTGAGCATCACGGCGAAGACCACCAAGGTCAAGATCGCGCCCACGTAGATGAGGATCTGCACGAAGGCGAGAAACTCCGCCCCCACGAGGATGAACAGGCCGGCGACGCCCAACAGCACCAGGCCCAGGCTGAGAGCGGCGCGAAAGAGGTTGCGCAGCGTCACGACCCAAACGGATCCGACGAGGACGAGAGCGGCCATCAGCCACACGGCCGGCGCGGCGTGTCCTGCAAGGTCAAGCATATGATGTAGTTACAGAAAGCTGATTATACCACGACGCGCCGGCGCAGACTACCGGGATGGACCAGGGGCACGCGCTCCTTGCAGAGCGGGCAATCGTGCGGGGTGAAGTGCTCGAACCCAAGGGTAAAGAGCCGTTCGTACTTCCAGCGGCCGAACTTCACCTTGCCGCCGGTGCGGTCCACCAGGACGCCCACGCCCACCACCTTGGCTCCCAGCGCCTCGACCAGCTCGCCGACCTTGCGCGCGGATTCCCCGGTGGTGATGACGTCTTCCACGATCAGCACGCGGTCTTTTTTCGTGATGGCGAAGCCCCGCCGAAGCTGCATTTCGGCGTCCACCCGCTCCGCGTAGATGGCGTGCACCCCCAGCGCCCGCGCGATCTCGTAGCTGACGACGATGCCTCCGATGGCCGGCCCGACGACCACGGTCGGCCGCTTGGACTTGAACCGCTCCGCCAGCGCCCGGCAGACGGTCGCCGCGATGGGCGGGTACTGGAGGAACTGCGCGCACTGGAAGTAATGCCCGCTATGCAGGCCGGAGGCCAGCTCGAAGTGCCCCCGCTGCAGCGCCTTGGTCTTGCGAAAAATGGCCAGCAGTTTTTCCCGCGTCAAGCTCATCGGATTCCCTCCATCTCACGAAGAATGCCGCTCATCACTGCCCGAGGATCCCGGGCGTCCGTCACCGGCCGCCCGACGACCAGATAATCCGCCCCGCGCCGGAGGGCTTCGCCCGGCGTGGCCACCCGCCGCTGATCCGACGACTCGGTCCCGTGAGGCCGAATGCCGGGGCACACGATCACGCCGGAGCGGCCCAATCGGCGCCGGATCGCGCCGGCTTCCCACGCGGAAGCCACCACCCCGTCTGCGCCGGCGCGGCGCGCCTCGGAGGCCAGCGCCACCACGCGCCGGGTGAGGCTGCCGGCGTCCTTCGCGGCCACGCTGGTCAGCACGGTTACCGCGAGCACGCGAGGACGGGCTACGCCGCGCCGCCGCGCCTCCTCCGCCGCGCCCGTCAGCGCCGCCTTCACCATGTCCGGACCGCCGCTCGCGTGGACGGTCAGCCAGGCCACACCGTGCCGGGCCGCCGCGCGGCAGCTCTTCTCCACCGTCGAAGGGATGTCATGAAATTTCAGATCCAGAAAGACGTCGAACCCCAGTGCTTGCATCCGGGCGATGGCGGCCGGCCCCGCCGCGGTGAACAGGATGCTGCCCACTTTCACCGTCCTCGCCAGGCCGCGCAGGCGGCGGGCGATTCGCAGCGACGTCGAGAGATCCGGGGCGTCGAGCGCCACCATGAGGCGCGAGGCCGGATCCACGGTGCGGGCCGGGGTCATCGTGCCGCGCTCCCCGCTTCCAAGCCACCCACCAGCGACGCGATCGAGGTCGCGCCGTGCCGGTCCAGCAGGCGCCGGAGGCCCTCGACCACCCGCACGGCGGCGTCAGGCCGCGCGAAGGTCGCCGTCCCGACCGACACCGCGCTCGCGCCGGCGAGCAAAAACTCCGCCGCGTCCTCGCCGCGCATAATCCCGCCGCCGCCGATGATAGGACAGCGAACCGCCTGGGCGACGGCCCACACCCGGTACACCGCCATCGGACGAATGGCCGGGCCGCTTAACCCGCCGGTCAGCGCGCCCAGCCGGGAGCGCCTGGTGTGCGGGTCAATGCTCATGCCTGTAAACGTGTTCACGAGGGAGAGGACCTCCGCGCCGGCCTGCTGCGCGGCCTGGGCGATGGGACGCAGGTCGGTGACGTCCGGGCTCAGCTTGGCGATCAGCGGCTTGGCGGTCTGCGCTTTGGCGGCGCGCACGATCGCCGCCGTCGCGTCCGGGTCCTGCGCCACCATGCGGACGGCATCGCGCGCGCCGCCGGCGCCGCCCAGGTTCGGGCAAGACAGGTTCAGCTCGATGGCCGCCGCGCCGGTGCGGTCCAGCTGCGCGCACATCCGCCCGATCTCCTCTGTCTTTTCGCCCAGAAGGCTCACGATGATCGGCGGCCCCAGCTCCAGCAGTTTTGGCAGCTTCTCGCGCACGAACGCCTCGAGGCCCACGTTCTGCAGCCCGACGGCGTTGAGCATCCCCGCCGGCGTTTCCACGAGCCGCGGCGGCGGGTTGCCTTCGCGGGGGGCGAGCGTCAATGTCTTGGTGATGATGCCCCCCAGCTTGCGCAGTGGCACGGCGTCTTGGAATTCCACGCCGTAGCCGAACGTCCCGGCGGCGGTCAGCACCGGGTTGGGCAATTCCAGGCGCCCCAGCCGGACGCGCAGATCAACCATCACGCGCCACGGCGCGCGGCACCGCCTTAATCAACGCGTGATAACTCTGGAGCGGCTGCACGCGGATCGCCTGCTTCTGCAAGACCTCCAGCGCCGTCACGCAGGCCTGCGCGCCGGAGATGGTGGTCACGCACGGCACGCCCAGCGTCGCGGCCGCCGAGCGGATCCGCACTTCGTCGGCGCGGGGCAGCCGGCCCGAGGGCGTGTTGATGATCAACCGGATCTCGCCGTTCTTGATGAGGTCCAGGACGTTGGGGCGCCCCTCGTGGATCTTCTTGATCGGCGCGGCGTGGACGCCGTAGCCTTGCAAGGCCTTCGCGGTACCGGCCGTCGCGATGAGGCGGAATCCCAGCTCCTCCAGCCGCTTGGCGATGAGCCCCACGGTCCGCTTGTCCTTGTTCTTCACGCTCACGAAGACGGTGCCGTCCCTCGGCAGGTTCTGCCCGGCCGCCAACTGGGATTTCAGGAACGCGCGGCCGAAATCTTCATCAATGCCCATCACTTCGCCGGTCGAGCGCATCTCCGGCCCCAGGGCGATGTCCACCCCCGGGAAACGGGCAAACGGAAACACGGACTCTTTCACGGCCAAGTAGGGGATCGCGACTTCCTCGGTGAAGCCCTGCTCGCGCAGGCTCACGCCGGCCAGCACTTTCGTCGCCAGCTTCGCCAGCGGAACGCCGGTGGCCTTGGCGATGAAGGGCACCGTCCGGGAGGCGCGGGGGTTGACCTCCAGGATATAGACCGTGTCGTCTTTCACGGCATATTGGACGTTCATCAGCCCGAAAATCTGCAGCGCCTGGCCGAGCTGGATCGTCGCCCGGCGGATCGTTCCAAGAATCTCTTCACCCAGCGTGTAGGGCGGCAGCACCATGGCGCTGTCGCCGGAGTGGATGCCCGCCTCCTCAATGTGCTCCAGGATGCCGCCGATGACGAAGGTCTCCCCGTCGCCGACCAGGTCCACGTCCACCTCGATGGCATCCTCCAAAAACTTGTCCACCAGGACGGGGAAGCCGGGGGAGGCGTCGAACGCCGCCCGCACGAAGGGCAAGAGCTGCGCGTCGTCGTAGGCGATCTCCATGGCGCGGCCGCCGAGCACGTAGGAGGGGCGCACCAGGATGGGATAGCCGATGGCGCGGGCCGCGGCGGCGGCGTCCGCCTCGGTCATCGCCGTCGCGCTGGGCGGCTGGCGCAATCCCAGCTGGTTCAGGAGCTGCCGGAACTTCTCGCGGTCCTCCGCGGCGTCAATCTGCTCGGCGCGCGTCCCCAGGATCGGCACGCCCGCCTTCGCCAATCCGACCGCGAGATTGAGCGGGGTTTGCCCGCCGAACTGCACGATGACGCCTTCCGGCTGCTCGCGCTCGACGATGTTCAGCACGTCTTCCAGCGTGACCGGCTCGAAATAGAGTTTGTCCGAGGTGTCGTAATCGGTGGAGACCGTCTCCGGGTTGGAGTTGACCATGATCACCTCGATGCCCAGCTCCCGAAGCGCGAAGGCCGCGTGCACGCAGCAGTAATCGAACTCGATCCCTTGCCCGATGCGGTTCGGCCCGCCGCCGAGGATCATCACGTTCCGCTTGCGGGGAGACGATGCGGACGGCGCCGGGCCGGCGGCCGGGGTCCCAATCATCATGGGGGGGCGCTCGTACGTCGAGTAGTAGTAGGGAGTCGCGGCTTCGAACTCCGCGGCGCAGGTGTCCACGAGATAATAGGAGGGCCGGACGCCCAACCGCGCGCGCAGCGTCCGGATCTCCTGCTCGGGGCGGCTCCACCACGCGCCGAGCTGCCGGTCGCTGAAGCCCAGCTGCTTCGCTTGCCACAACACCTCCTTCAGCCCCTCCGGCTCCGGCTCGCTGCGCGCGCCGCCGGCCAGCAGCGCTTCGCCGCGCGACTTCAGCGCCGCCTCGGAGTCCGCCAGCTCCTTCAGATGCTGCAGGAACCAGCGGTCAATGTGGGTTAAGGCCTGGACCTCCTCGACGGCGAGCCCCTGCTGAAACGCCGCCTTGAGCAGGAAGACCCGTTCCGCCGTCGGGACCGGCAGCCGCTGCCGCAGCTCGTCCACCGTGATCTCCGCGGGGCCTTCCCATCCGGCCGTGCGGACCTCGAGGCCGCGCAGCCCCTTCTGGAACGCCTCGGTGAAGGTGCGGCCGATGGCCATCGTCTCGCCGACCGACTTCATCTGGATCCCCAGCGTCGGGTCGGCGCCGGGGAATTTCTCGAAGGCGAAGCGCGGGATCTTCACCACCACGTAGTCCAGCGTCGGCTCGAAACAGGCGGGGGTTTGCTTGGTGATGTCGTTGGGCAGCTCGTCGAGGGTGTACCCCACCGCCAGCTTGGCCGCGATCTTCGCGATGGGGAAGCCCGTCGCTTTGGAGGCCAGCGCCGAGGAGCGCGAGACGCGGGGGTTCATTTCAATGACGACCAGCCGCCCGGAGTCCGGGTGCACGGCGAACTGGATGTTGGAGCCGCCGGTCTCCACCCCGATCGCGCGGATGACCCGGATGGCGGCGTCCCGCATCTGCTGGTATTCCCGGTCGGTCAGCGTCTGCGCGGGGGCCACGGTGATGGAGTCGCCGGTGTGCACGCCCATCGGGTCGAAGTTCTCGATGGAGCAGACGATCACCACGTTGTCGCGCTTGTCGCGCATCACCTCCAGCTCGAACTCTTTCCAGCCGATGACCGACTCCTCGACGGAGATCTCCCGGATCATCGAGAGCTCCAGGCCCAGCTTGGCGATCCGCTCGAGCTCCTCGATGTTGTAGGCGATCCCCCCGCCCGTGCCGCCCAGCGTGAAGCTGGGGCGGATCACGCAGGGAAACCCAAGCTGCTGCGCGAAGCCCTTGGCTTCCTCCAGGGTGCGCGCGTAGCCGGCCTTGGGCACCTCGAGGCCGACGGATTCCATCGTCTCTTTGAAGAGCTCGCGGTCCTCCGCGCGCTTGATGGCGTCCAACTTCGCCCCGATCATCTCCACCCCGAAGCGCTCCAAGACCCCGCGCTCGGCCAACTGCACCGAGACGTTGAGCGCCGTCTGCCCGCCCAGCGTCGGCAGCAGCGCGTCGGGCCGCTCCGCCTCGATGATCTTCTCAACCACGTCCGCGGTGATCGGCTCCACGTAGGTCCGGTGCGCCACCTCCGGGTCGGTCATGATGGTGGCCGGGTTGGAGTTGACCAGGATGATCGTATAGCCCTCTTCCTTGAGCGCCTTGCAGGCCTGGGTGCCGGAATAGTCGAACTCGCACGCCTGCGAGATCACGATCGGGCCGGACCCGATCACCAGGATTTTGTGGATATCCGTCCGTTTCGGCATGGGTCGTTGGTCCTAAAAGAGCGTCATCTGTTGTTCGGCGGGCGGCGGCTGGTGCGCCGGCTCGCTGTCGCCGAAGAGGTGGATTGTCCCATACTCGCCGTCATAGCCCGGCTCGATGGCGACCTGGCGGTTGCGCATCCGGAGGATGCCCTCCGCGATCTTCGGCGGAGCGACGCTGCGGAGCGTCTCCTCCGGCGTCTTCAGCAGCGCGTCGAATTCCGTGCCGCACCGCTCCACCAGATTGAAATATTCCCGGTCCACTTTCTGCGTGCCGACCCCGACCTCCAAGACGTCGGAGATGATCTCCTCCAGCGGCACCGTGCTCTTGAAGGGGATGGCCCCCGGCGGCTGCGCGCCTTCCGGCCGGTCCGCCAAGGTCTCGACCCGGTGCATCACGCCCACCGTGACCCGCCGGCCGCACGTTGGGCAGCGGAAGTTCTGCCGCTTGGTCTCCGCCGGGGTCAGCCGCACCTTGCAGTTCCGGTGGCCGTCCAGGTGATACTTCCCCTCCTCGGGGAAGAACTCGACGGTGTAGAGGAATTTCTCGCGGTCTTTGGTCTTGAGGGCGGTGAGTATCTCGTCATAGTCGTAGGCGCAGTTGAACACGTTGGCCTCGCGCCCGATGCGGCGCGCGCTGTGGGAATCCGAGTTGGAGATCAGCGCATAGCGGTCCAGCGCGGAGAGCCGCCAGTTCATGGCCGGGTCTGACGACAACCCGGTCTCCAGGACGAAGATGTTCTTCGTCTGGTGCTCGAAGCACTCCTCCACCGAATCGAAGCCGGAATTCGAGCCGAAGAGCGCGAAGTGCGGAGTCCAGGCGTGCGCCGGCACGATCAGGCAGCGCGGCTCGATCCCCAGCACGATCTCCACCAGGCGCCACGCCTCCAGGTGCAGGATTGGCCGGCCGTCAATCTCCAGCGAACCGAACGCCGCCAATTCCGCATTGATGCGCTCGACCGATTCGATGGACGGGGCGAGCAGCACGTGGTGGATGTTGTGCGCCTTGCCGCGCTGGTAAAACAGCGTGTTGATTTCCGAGGTCAGCATGAACTTCTGGCCGTGGAAGTCGTAGAGCCCGGTCCCGGTGGGGCGCAGCGTCTCTTTCAGCTCCTGCAGCCACAGCGGGTGCGTGAAGTCTCCGGTCCCCAGGACGCCGATGCCTTTGAGCTTGGCCCACTTGGCCAGCTCCGGCACGCAGAGGTCCTTCGAGCAGGCCCGGCTGTACCGCGAGTGGATGTGAAAGTCGGCGGCGAATTCCGGCATCGGGTTAGGCGGAGCGAGACGCGCCCTCGACGGCGTCAAGAAACTGGCGGAACAGGTAGCGGGAATCGTGCGGGCCTGGGCTGGCCTCGGGATGATACTGCAGGCTGAAGATCGGAAGCTGCCGGTGCCGCATGCCCTCGACGGTGCGGTCGTTCAGGTTCACGTGGGTCAGCTCCACCTGCCGCTGCGGGATCGAGTCCAGGTCAACGGTGAACCCGTGGTTCTGGCTCGTGATCTCCACCTTGCCCGTCGCCAGGTCCTGGACCGGATGGTTGGCGCCGTGATGCCCGAACTTGAGCTTGAAGGTCCGCCCGCCCAGGGCCAATCCCAGCAGCTGCTGCCCGAGGCAGATGCCCAGCAGGGGCGCGCGACCCACCAGCTCGCGGATCGTCGCGATGGCGTAGGTCACCGCGGCGGGGTCGCCGGGCCCGTTGGAGAGCACGATACCGTCCGGCTTCATGGCCAGGATGCCGCGGGCGGGCATCGCCGCCGGCACGACGCTGAGGTAGCAGCCCAGGCCCGCCAGTTGCCGCAGGATGCCGTATTTCACCCCGTAGTCCACGACCACGATGTGGCACTTGGCTGACGACGCTCCGGCCCTCGTCGCCGCCGTCAGCGGGGCTGTCCCGCCGGCCGGCCATTCGTACGGCTGCCGGCACGTCACGGACTGCACGAGGTCCACCCCGACGATGCCGGGCGACTCGCGCACTTTCTTCAGCAGGCGCTCCGGATCAGGCTCCACCGTCGAGAGGCCCGCTTTCATCGCGCCCTCGCGCCGCAGGCGAAGCGTCAGCGCGCGGGTGTCCACCTGGTCCACGGCCACGATCTGATGCTGCTGCAGATAGGCCTCGAGCGACATCTGCGCGCGGAAATTGCTGACAATGGGGGAGAGCGAGCGCACCACGAACCCTTCCAGCCACGGGCGATGGGACTCGACGTCCTCCTCATTCACCCCGTAGTTGCCGATGTGCGGATAGGTCATGCACACGATCTGCCCCTTGTACGAGGGATCGGTGAGGATCTCCTGGTAGCCGGTCATGGCGGTGTTGAACACCGCCTCGCCGAACCGCTCGCCGTCGGCGCCGAAGGAGCGCCCGGGAAATGTCGTCCCGTCTTCCAGCACCAACCAGGCCGGCTTGGCCGTCGTGGTCGTCATGCGTTGGCGTCCCACACCACCAGGCCGTGGCGGATTACCGTCGTGACCCGCCCGGTGAGGCGCTGGCCAGTGAAGGGCGAGCGCTTGGCTTTGGAGGCGAACGCCGCCGGGTCCACGGTCCAGGCCGCCGCCGGATCAACGATGGCCACGTGGGCGGGGCAGCCGGCGGCTAGGCCGTGGTCCGTCAACCCGGCGATGCGCGCCGGGCCGGCCGCCAGGCGATCCGCCAACTGGCTCCACGTCAGATGGCCGGGGCCGATCAGGGCCGTCGCGCATACGCCCAGCGCCGTCTCCAGCCCGGCGATGCCGAAGGGCGCTGAGTCAAAATCCGCGTCCTTCTCCCACGCCGTATGCGGCGCGTGGTCGGTGGCGATGCAGTCAATCGTGCCGTCCTTGAGCCCCTCGATGAGGCCGAGCCGGTCCTGCTCGGTCCGCAGCGGGGGATTGACCTTGGCCAGCGTATTGAAGCCGCGCACGGCCTCCTCGGTCAACGAGAGATGATGGGGGGTCACCTCGCAGGTGACGCGGACGCCCCGGCGCTTGGCCTGCCGGATCAGCTCCACGGAGCGCGCGCTGGAGAGATGCGCCACGTGCAGCCATCCGCCGGTCCGCTCCGCCAGCGCCAGGTCCCGGGCGATGATTACCGTCTCGGACTCCGCCGGCGCCCCGCGCAACCCCAGCGTGGTCGCCACCAGCCCTTCGTGCATCACCCCGCCGCTGCTCAAGCAGGTGTCCTCCGCGTGCTGGATGACCGGCCGATCGAACACCCGCGCATACTCGAGCGCGCGGCGCATGAGCAGGCTGTTCAAGAGCGGCTTGCCGTCGTCGGACAGCGCCACGCAGCCGGCGTCGAACAGCTCGCCGAAATCGGTCAGCTCCGCGCCTTGCTGCCCCCGCGTGAGGGCGCCCACCGGCCGCACGTCAATCAGGCCCACGCGCTGGCCCTCCTGCCGCACCCACTCCACTGCGCCGCGATGGTCCATCACCGGGGAGGTGTTGGGCATCGGGCAGGCGGCCACGAACCCGCCGCGCACCGCCGCCTGGGAACCGGTCTCCACCGTTTCTTTGTCTTCCCGGCCCGGCTGGCGGAAGTGGACGTGCAGGTCCACGAAACCCGGCAGGATCAGCTTGCCGGCCGCATCCATGCGGCGCAGGCCGTTCGAGGAGGCGATCGTCGGCTGAATGTCGCGGATCCGGCCGTCCTGGATGAGCACGTCGGCGCGGACCTCGCGCTTCGCCGCCGGGTCCACGACGGTGCCGCCTGAGATCAGCAGGTTCGCGCCGCTCATGCGTTCGCCTCCTCGGTCTTCGGCGGACCGGAAACCAGGTACAACGCGGCCATCCGCACCGCGACACCGTTCGTCACCTGCTCCAGGATCACCGAGTTGGGCCCGTCGGCCACGTACGAATCCAACTCCACCCCGCGGTTGATCGGCCCCGGGTGCATCACCAGCACGTCCGGTTTGGCCGACTTCAAGCGCGCCTCATCCAAGCCATAGCGCAGGCGGTACTCCCGCAGGCTCGGCACCAGCGCCGCCTCCTGCCGCTCATGCTGGATGCGCAGCAGCATCAGCACGTCCGCGCCGCGGATCGCCTCGTCCACATCCCAGGTGACGCGGGCGCCCAGCTCTTCCACCTGTGCCGGCAGCAGCGTCGGCGGGCCGCACAGCGTGACGCGAGCGCCCAGCTTGGTCAAGCCCCAGAGATTGGACCGCGCCACGCGCGAATGCGCGATGTCGCCGATAATAGACACGTGCAACCCCTCAATCCGCCCCTTCTGCTGCTGCATGGTCAGCAAATCCAGCAGCGCCTGGGTGGGGTGCTCGTGCGCGCCGTCGCCGGCGTTGATGATCGACGCGCTCGTCTGCCGCGCGATGGTGTGCGGCACGCCCGCCGCCGCGTGGCGGATGATCAGGATGTCCACCTTCAGCGCCTCGAGGTTGCGGATCGTGTCGAGGATCGTCTCCCCCTTGGTGATGCTGGAGGCCTCGGCGGTGATGTTCATCATATCCGCGGAGAGCCGTTTCGCCGCCAGCTCGAAGGAGGTGCGCGTGCGGGTGCTCGGCTCGAAAAAGAGGTTCACCACCGTCTTGCCGCGCAAGGCCGGCACTTTCTTGATCGGCCGCAGCGAGATTTCGCGGAACGATTCGGCGGTGGCCAGCAGTAGCCGGATCTCCTCGGCGGAGAGCTCTTCCAGCCCCAGGAGGTCCTTCTTGATCCACTGGAGGCCCTGGGCGTGTTCGCGCGTGATCGTCGCTTCAGCCATGCGACAGCTCCTCCGGCTTCGGTGACTCCTCGACCATGACCACCTCATCCAGCCCGTCCGTCTCCTGCAGCCGCACGTCCACGCGCTCCGTCAGGCACGTCGGCAGGTTTTTGCCGACGTAATCGGCGCGGATCGGCAGCTCGCGGTGGCCCCGGTCCACCAGGACGGCCAGTTGGATGGCGGTCGGGCGCCCGAGGTCAATCAGCGCATCCAGCGCCGCTCGGATGCTGCGCCCGGTGAAAAGCACGTCGTCCACCAGGATGAGGCGCAAATCGGTGATGTCGAAGGTGAGGTCCGTCGCATGCACGACGGGGTTGCGGGCGATCCGGGAGAGGTCGTCGCGGTAGAGGGTGATGTCCAGCGCGCCCACCGGCACCGCCTGCCGCTCAATCGCCTCGATCTCGCGGGCCAGGCGCTTGGCCAGCACCGCGCCGCGCGTGCGGATGCCCACCAGCGCCAAGTTCGCCACGCCCTTGTTGTGTTCGACGATCTCGTGGGCGATCCGCGTCACCGCGCGCCGCACGGCGTCCGAGTCCATGAGCTTGGCTTTGACGTTCGCGGCAGGCGTCGTCATGCGGCGGTTTGGGCACCAAAAAAACCCCGAGGTCGCCTCGAGGCTGGGATACAAACCTGCTGGATGTGGAGAGAGTGCTGGCACATTGCTCGCCTTTCCCGTCTCTCAGGACGGAGTTTAAAGGTGGCTAACTGTCCTACTATAGCTTAAAAATTCTGAGCCGTCAAGGATCGTTGGGCTACTGTTGGGCTACTTCACGCAGACGGTGCATCGTATGTAGTGCAAATCATTGCTGTAGTCGGAGTAGTACCCCTTATACCCCTGGTTGTCCCCGTCGCTCGTTCCAAAGGTATAGTTGCCATCGGCGCCGCAAAAACATATTCCTGCGCACGGGCCTGCGGAAGGACATATCGGACAGTTCCAGTATCCTGTTTGAGCCGCCGACCATCCCCCCGAGGAAGGACAACTTAGGGCGGGCCCGCCCGTCGCCCCGATCAGCGTCAGCACGGCGCCTCCGCCCCCCGCCGCCGCATCCACGTAGGCTTTGGTGGCGACATCGTAGTCGCCGGTGGGCGAGACGCGCGGATCGGCCACGTTCATGATGCGCGAGGTTGGCGTCGCCCCCGAGAGCTTGATATTGCCGTTGACCTCCAGCCGCTCGGCCGGGCTCGACTTCCCGATGCCGACTTGGCCGGTCTCCGTCACGCGCAGGGCCATCTGCTTGCACTCCCCGGCCTCCAGGATGGCATTGCCATTCTCATCGTACCAGTCATAGCCCGCGGGACAGGTGCCGCTGACGGGGTTGGTGGTTGGGCCGATGACGCTCAGGCGGGGGAAGGGGTTCTTGGTGCCCAGGCCCAGACTCCCCGCATCCGTGAGCACTAGGCCGGTCACCTTGCACTCCCCCGCATCCACCGTGCCATCCCCATCCTCGTTGTACCAGTCAGAGCCGGCCGGACAGACGCCGCCGGTGGGATTGGTGGCCGGGCCGGTCACCGTCAGGCGGGCCGGCGGCACCCCGGTGCCCAGGGCAAGGCGCTGCGCGACCCGCAGCTCCTGATAGACCCCGCGGGGGGAGGGGTAGTAGGTGGTCAAGGTGAAGTCTTCGGCCACGGCATAGATCGCCACACCCAGGAGCACCACGACGACGAACCAGCCAGACACGTTGCGAGTCATTCGCGCTTCCCTCCGTTACCTGTACACTCCTTACACTTTTGTGGAATGGGGGTTCCGGACCATTTCAACGCTGCCACACCGCCACGAAGCAATCCACGTTATAGGCGCTGCTGTACCGGCTCATCCGCACAGTCAGAGTCTTTGGCGAACCATTAAAGGCGAGCGTGCACGCATGCCCGCTTCCAGCAGAGTTCTGCTGCACTACGTCCACGGTGCCTGTGACCGAGTAGAGATCATAGCTGATCCCACAGTGATGATCGCGATCGTTTGGCGTTAGCCCAGGGTGAAAATACAAACACGTCCCCGCATACAGAGAGCCATTGGATCCCCCCTGCAAGGCATAGGCGGGAATCGCAGGGGCCGCCAGCGCGATTTCATCTCCCGCGCTGACAACCGCATAGAAGACCTCTTTATCGTCAGGAATCGCAATTCCCGTATCACAGTTGATGCCAAGGCAACTATTCAACGTCGCGTTATAGGATCCCACCAGTGTCCACGATTGCCAGGACGTCCCGCCAAGGTTTCGGTACGCCCCGCCATGTTCTGAGACCTGAAACTTGTTCGCCGAAGCGTCAAAATAGAGCCGGCCTTGCCCGGAGGGCGCCACGGCCGGGGCGGCCATGCCGCGCACGGAGAGCGCCCCCGCCAGGTCCAGGGCCGTGTTGGGACTCGTCGTGCCGATCCCCACCTGGCCGGTGGGGGTGACGAGGACGGTGGGCTTACACTCCCCGTCATCCACGAAGCCGCTGCTATCCTCGTTGTACCAGTCTGTGCCGGCCGGGCAGGTAAGCTGATCCACCCGGTTGACCCCCTGGCCTGCCACCAGCAGCCGATGGGCCGGCAGGGGGGAGCTGCCGGGTTGCCAGGGCCCCCGGGTGGCGCCGATGGCCACCGACTCGCTCGCCCGCAGTTCCTTATAGACCCCGCGGGGGGAGGGGTAGTAGGTGGTAAGGGTGAGGTCTTCCGCGAGGGCGTAGATCGCCACGCCCAAGAGCACGATCAGGACCATCCACCACGTCACCTTCGTCTCTCTCATCGCGCCTCCTCTGGTTGTGGATGGAGTTTGCGCGGCAAGATGGACTCGCCGGCTTCCGCATCCTCGGCGTCCTGAGAAATCCCGGCGCAGATGCCGCGCTCAGAGGCGCGGACAAACGCGACCAGGTGCTTGGCCTCGTCGGATTGGCACGCCCCCTCAATGGCCTCCAGCGCGTTCGGCACGTTCAGTCCGGAGCGGTAGAGCAGCTTGTACGCCTGCTTGACCTCCTGGCGCACCGGGGCGGACACGCCGGCCCGACGCAGCCCCACCACGTTGATCCCCTGGACGACCGCGGGCCGGCCGCCGCAGAGCATGTAGGGCGGCACGTCCTTGTTCGCGGCCGAGAGGCCGCTCAGCATCGCCAGCCGTCCCACCCGCACGAACTGGTGCAGCACCACGAAGCCCGAGAGAAACGCGCCGTCCTCGACGACACAGTGGCCGGCAAGCGTGGCCAGATTGGCGAAGACGACCTTGCTGCCGAGGCGGCAGTTGTGCGCCACGTGGGCATTGGCCATCAGAAAGTTATCGTCGCCCAGCACCGTCGTCGAGCCGGGCTTGGTGCCGCGGTGGATCGTGACGTATTCCCGGATCGTGTTGCGGTGGCCGATCTTGGTGAAACTGGGCTCGTCAGTAAAGGCCAGGTCCTGCGGCGCATGCCCGATCACCGCGCCCATGTGGATCTGGTTCTCATCGCCGAGCGTGGTCCCGGGCCCGACGTAGACGTTCATCCAGAGTCGGTTGCGGGAGCCCAGCACCGCGCCGTCCTCGATGACGCACCCCGGCCCGACGGAGTTCTCCTCGCCGAGCTGGACGCGCTTTCCGATGACCGCGCTGGGATGGATGTTATTCATCGCCGTTCCCGAGATTCCGAGACGAGAGCACGATTACGAATTCGCCTTTCGGCGCCTTCTGCTCGAAGTGCGCGATCAGCTCGCTGATGCGGCCGCGCCGGACGTCCTCGAACAGCTTCGTCAGCTCGCGGGCGCACGCCGCCGGGACGTCGCCGATGACGTCCCGAATTTCGTTCAACGTCTTGAGGAGGCGGTGCGGCGATTCGTACAGCACCACGGTGCGCGCTTCGTGCTTCAGCGCCTCAAACCGCGCTCGCCGCCGGCCGCTGGTGACCGGCAAGAACCCTTCAAAAATGAACCGCTCCACCGGCAAGCCTGACAGCACCAGCGCGCCGATCAGCGCCGAGGGCCCAGGAATCCACGACACCGTGATGCCGGCATCAATCGCCTGGCGGACCACCAGCCAGCCTGGATCGGAAACCAGCGGCGTGCCGCCGTCGGAGACCAGCGCGATGGATTGCCCGGACTTGAGCTGTGCGATGAGCTGCGGCGCGCGCTGCCGCTCGTTATGATCGTGGAGGCTGACGAGCGGCGTGCGGATCCCGTAATGGTTCAGCAGCTTGCCGGTCTGCCGCGTGTCTTCGCAGGCGATGACCGATGCCGCTTTCAGCGTCTCCAGCGCCCGCAGCGTAATGTCCTGCAGGTTGCCAATCGGCGTCGCCACCACGGAGAGCGTGCCGGCCATCGTCCCCTCGGCTATTCGACCGTGACGCTTTTGGCGAGGTTCGGCGGCTGGTCAATGTCGCATCGGTTCGCCCGCGCCACGTGATAGGCGAAGAGCTGCAGCGGCACCGCATTGACGATGGGAGAGAACAGCTCCTCCGTCCGGGGGACGAAAATCAGGGCGTCGGCATGGCGGCGGATGTTGCGGTCGCCTTCGGAGGCGATGACGATGCACTCCCCTTTGCGCGCGCGGACTTCCTCGATGTTTGAGGCGACTTTGTCGTAGACCGGCGACTCGGTCGCCAGGAAGACGACCGGCCAGCCGCGCCGGATCAGCGAAATCGGCCCATGCTTCATCTCGCCGGCCGCATATCCCTCGGCGTGGATCAGCGGGCAGATCTCCTTGAGCTTCAGCGCCCCTTCAAGCGCGCTGGGGTAGTTGTAGCGGCGCCCCAAGTAATAGAAGTCGCGGGCTGAGGCGTAGCGCTGCGCGGCCCGCTTGACCGCCGGCTCCACCCGAAGGGCGCGCCGCACCAGCTCCGGCACCTCCTGCAACCCCGCGAGGTAACGCCGCCAGGCCGCAGCAGGGATCGCGCCGCGCAACTTGCCCAGCGACAGCGTCAGCAGGCACAGCGCCGTCAGTTGCGAGGTGTACGCTTTGGTGGACGCCACGGCGATTTCCGGCCCGGCGTGCGTGTAGAGCACCGCGTCGGCCTGCCGGGCGATGGACGAGCCCATCACGTTGCAGATGGCGAGCACTTTCGCGCCCTGTTCTTTGGCCAGCTTGACGCCCGCGAGCGTGTCGGCCGTCTCGCCGGACTGCGTGATCGCCACCACCGTCGTGTTGCGGTCGAGCATCGGGCCGCGGTAGCGGAACTCGCTGGCCACGTCCACGTCCACCGGGATCTTCGCCACCTCTTCCAGCATGTACTCGCCCACCAGCCCGGCATGGTAGGCGGTGCCGCAGCCGATGAGGATGAGCCGCTCGGCCCGGCTCAGCTCCTTCAGGAACGCGTTCGTGCGCCGGTCAAACGTGATCTGCGCGCGGCCGAGGCGGCCGGTCAGCGTCTGCTCAATCGTGGCGGGCTGCTCGTGGATTTCCTTGAGCATGAAATGCGCATGGCCGTCCTTCTGCGCGGAGGCCACGTCCCAGGCCACCAGCGACGGTTTGCGGGCCACCGGCTTGCCTTCCAGCGTCGTCACCCGCGCGCCCTCGGCGCTGATCTCCACCGCCTCCTGGTCGTTGAGGTAGAGCACCTTCCGGGTCCGCGCCAGCACCGCCGGCACGTCGCTGGCGAGGAAGGTTTCGCCGCGGCCGAGGCCAACCACGAGGGGGCTGCCGCAGCGCGCGCCGTAGAGCCGCTTGGGGTCCGACGCGGCGAGGAGGCAGACCGCGTACGAACCGCGCAGGTCCTGGAGGGTGCGCCGGAAGGCGACGGGCAAGGGAAGCCGCTTGGCATACTCTTCAACGAGATGAATGATCACTTCCGTGTCGGTCTGGGATCGGAACCGGTGGCCGCGCGCCAGCAGCGACGCCTTGAGCTGGGCATAGTTCTCAATGATGCCGTTATGCACCAGCGCCAGCTCGCCCCGGCAGTCCGTATGGGGATGCGCGTTCAATTCGGTCGGCTCGCCGTGCGTCGCCCACCGGGTATGCCCGACAGCCAGGCGGCCCTCCAGCGGCTGGTGCTGCAGCGATGCGGCCAGCTCCTTGAGCTTGCCGGTGCGCTTGCGCACCTGGATGCCGTGGCCGTTGAAGACGGCGATCCCGGCGGAATCGTACCCGCGATATTCGAGCCGGCGCAAGCTGTCCAGCACCGTGCTGACCACCGGGGATTTCCCGACGTACCCGACAATGCCACACATCGTTGCGCGGTGTGCTTACCCTCGTTGATAGACGATGCGGCCGGCGACCCACGTCATCCGGACGCGGAAGCGCTCATCAAAAACCGCCAGATCCGCCCGCCGGCCCGGCAGCAGCGCCCCGCGCTCGCGCTCCATTCCCAGGAGCCGCGCGGGATTCGCCGTCGCCATGCGGACGGCGTCGGCTAGATTCATCTTACCAAAGCGCGCGGCATTACGCACCGCCTCCAGCATCGTCAGGCGGCTGCCGGCCAGCCGTCCACTGGTCGTATAGAACGCTCCGCCCCGCGCCTGCGCCGAGCGCAAGAATCTCGGCCCGCCGGAACCGGCTTGGCGGCGGATCGAATCCGTCACCAGGACGATGCGCGCCGGCCCCTTGCAGCGCACGAGCAGTTGAAACGCCTGCGGGCTGACATGGACGCCGTCGAGGATCACCATGGCGGTCAGGCGGTCATCGGTCAGCGCCGCGTCCATCAGGCCGGGGTGGCGATGATGGAGCGGCGCCATGCCGTTGAAGACGTGCGTGACCGCCCTCGCGCCGGCCTCCGCGGCGGTGGCCGCCTGCTCCGCGCTCGCCGCGCTGTGCCCCAGCGACGCCACAACACCGTGCGCCGCGCACCACCGGATCGCGCGCGCGCCGCCCGGCAGCTCCGGCGCGATCGTCACGAGTTTGAGCGCGCCGCGCCCGGCGCGATGGAGCCGGCTCAGCTCCTTCAGCCGCGGCGGACGCAGCCATCGGCTCGCCAGCGCCCCGCCCCTGGCCGGATTGATAAACGGGCCTTCCAGGTGGATGCCCAGGCATTCTGCACCCGCATGCTCGCTGCGGCGCGCGGCGTGCCGGACAAACTGCTTGGCCAGCTCCTCCGGCGACGCTGGACCGATCGCGGACAGGAAGGCCGTCGTGCCGGCGCGGACCGCATCGCGCGCGACGAGGTCCGGATCTCCCCACACGTGCAGGTCGATCAATCCCGGAACGATGTAACATCCGCGGGCATCCACTCGCCGGCCGCTGCGCGAGGGCTGCCTCGACACCTCGACAATCCGATGGCCTCGGATGCCGACGGCGCCGCGGCGGATTCCGGTGGGCGTGAGGAGGCGCCCGTGAACCAACCAGGCGGGCTCAGCGTGATTCATGCCGGAGTGCGAGAAGAAGTGTCCCCAGCGGGAATCGAACCCGCGTTGTCAGCTCGAAAGGCTGTTGTCCTGCCACTAGACGATGGGGACATGCCACAACGATGTTACTTTTTCCGCTTCGCCTTGGGGGCGGCCCGCTTTGATTTCTTTGGAGCCGCAGGCGCAGGGCTGGCGGGCGCCTCGCTTTCAGCCGGCGCGGTCTCCGGGGCGGGCGCGGGCGGCGTCCCAGCGGCTTCCACCGGCTTGTCTTCCTCTTCCTGCGGCGCCACACTGGCCACCGACGACAACCGGTCCTTGCCGCTCTTGATGTGGATCAGCCGGACGCCTTGCGAGGCGCGGCCGGTCACGCGGATGTCCTTGACCGCGAAGCGCACCATCATGCCTTCCTGCGTCACGAGCATCAGCTCGCTCCGATCCGTCACGGTTTTCGCGCTGACCACGTCGCCGTTTTTGGCGGTGACCCGGATGTTGATGATCCCTTTCCCGCCGCGGCTCTGCACGCGGTAGTCCTCAACAGGCGAGCGCTTCCCGAAGCCGAGGGTCGTCACCGTCAACACGGTGCTGTCGAGATCCACCACCGCCATCGAGACCACCTCGTCGCTTTTGCCGAGGCGGATGCCGCGCACGCCGCGCGCGGAGCGGCCGACTTCGCGCACCTGATCGACGGGAAAGCGGATGGCCACCCCCTTGCGCGTGATCAGCATCAACTCTTGCTTCGCGTCGATGACCTTGGCCCCGATGAGCGCATCACCCTTGTCGAGCGTAATCGAGATGATCCCCGCCTTGCGCGGGTTGGCGTACGCATCGAGCCGGGTCTTTTTGACGGTGCCTTGCTTCGTAGCCATCACCACGAACCGCTCCGGCTCAAACGCCTTCACGGCGACAAACGCCTCCAGCTGCTCATCCTTCTGCAGCGACAGCAGGTTCACCATCGCCGTGCCTTTGGCATACCGGCCGGCCTGGGGAATCTCGTGCACTTTCACCCAATAGCAGCGCCCCTGGTTGGTGAAGAACATGAGGGTTTCGTGGGTGGAGGCCACAAAGAGATGCTCGACGAAATCTTCTTCTTTCGTCTCCATCGCCGTCACGCCGATCCCGCCCCGCCGCTGCTTGCGGTAGGCCGAGACCGGCAGCCGCTTGATGTAGCCGGTGTGGGTGATGGTGATGACGACGCTCTCTTCTGTGATCAAGTCTTCGATGGCCAGGTCCTTCACCTCGCCGACGATCTCGGTGCGCCGCTCGTCACCGAAGCGCTTCTTGAGCTCCGCGCACTCGTCCTTGACCACCTCGAACACTCGGCGCTCGCTGGCGAGGATCGCCTGGTAGAACTCGATCTTCTTGATCAGCTCCAGGTGCTCCTGGTCGATTTTTTCCCGCTCCAGGTGCGTCAAGCGCTGGAGCTGCATCTCCAGGATCGCCTGGGCCTGGCGATCGCTGAAGTCCCAACGCTTCATCAACGTCTCTTTGGCTTCCGCCGGCGTCTTGGATTGGCGGATCGCCTTGATGATCGCGTCCAGATGATCCAGCGCCTTCTTCAGCCCTTCCAGGATGTGCGCCCGCTCCTGCGCCTTCGCCAGGTCGTAGCGCGTGCGCCGGATCACCGTCTCCTTGCGGTGCTCGAGGAACTGCTGCAGGAGCTGCTTCAATGAGCAGACGCGCGGCCGCCCGTCCACCAGGGCCAGCATGATGACGCCAAAGCTGTTCTCGAGCTGCGTGTGCTTGTAGAGCTGGTTCAGCACCACCTGGGCGTTGGCATCGCGCTTGGTCTCGATGACGACGCGCATGCCGTCCTTGTCGGACTCGTCGCGCAGGTCCGAAATCCCTTCAAGGCTCTTGCCCTGCACGAGCTTGGCGATGTGCTCGATCAGCGTGGCCTTGTTCACCTGGTAGGGCAGCTCGGTCACGATGATCGCCTCGCGGTTGCCCTTGAGCTGCTCGACGTGCGCCTTCGCGCGGATCTTGATGCTGCCGCGCCCGGTCTGGTAGGCGTCCGCGATGCCGCCGCGGCCGCAGATGATGCCGCCCGTCGGAAAGTCCGGGCCGCGCACCAGCTTCATCAGGGCGTTCGCGTCCGCGCTCGGCTCATCAATGAGCAGCATCAGCGCCTCCACAACCTCGCTGAGATTATGCGGCGGGATGTTGGTGGCCATCCCCACGGCGATGCCGCTGGAGCCGTTGACCAGCAGGTTCGGCAACCGGGAGGGCAGCACGCGCGGCTCGGTGAGCGAGCCGTCGAAGTTCGGCGCGAACTCGACGGTGTCTTTGTCGATATCCGCGAGGAGTTCCATCGCGATCGCCTGCAACCTCGCCTCGGTGTACCGGTAGGCGGCCGCGGCGTCCCCATCGACGCTCCCGAAATTTCCTTGCCCGTCCACGAGCGGATACCGGAGAGAAAAATCTTGCACCATCCGCACCAAGGCGTCATAGACGGCCATGTCGCCGTGAGGATGGAATTTGGCCAGGACTTCCCCGACGACGGCCGCGCTCTTCTTGTACGGCCGGCCCGGCACCAGGCCCAACCCTTGCATGGCGTACAGGATGCGCCGGTGCACGGGTTTGAGCCCGTCGCGCGCGTCGGGCAGCGCCCGCCCGACGATGACGCTCATCGCGTACGACAGATACGAATCTTTGACCTCGGCTTCGATTTGCCGAGGGATAATTTTTTCGCCTTGGGCGTACATCGTCTCCTGGGGGTTAGACGTCGAGGTTCTTGACCTCGAGCGCGTGCTCCTCGATAAACTGTTTGCGGGGCTCGACCGCCTCCCCCATCATCACGGTGAACATGCGGTCCGCCTCCACCGAGTCCTCGACGGTCACTCTCAAGAGCGTGCGCTTGGCCGGGTCCATCGTCGTGTCCCAGAGCTGCTGCGGGTTCATTTCCCCCAACCCCTTGTATCGCTGGATGGCCAGGCCGTTCCGTCCCGACTCCTCGACCGCCAGGAGCACCTCCCGCAGCCCGGTGAAGGCCTGCTCCTGCTTCTCCTCCGACAGCTTCAGGAGCGGCTTCCCCTCCGACGGGTAATAGTCCTGCAGGCTGAGGTCAAGCTTCGCCAGCTCGCCGGCCAATGTCTCCAGCTCCGCGGCCTCGAACAGCTCGGTGAACGCCACGTGGCCGTTCGCGCCGGGCTTCTCCAGCTCTTCCACGTTGATGTCGTGCTTCTTGGCGAACGCGGCCAACTCCTCGTCGCTGTAGAGAAAGCATTCTTCCTGCTCCAGCCGGATGCGGTAGAGCGGCAGGCCCTTCTTCTTATCGGCGCGGGCGAAGTAGCTCGCCGGGTCCAGCCGGTGCCGGTGGATCCCGCGCGCCAACCGCTCGATCTCCGTCAAGAGCTTCAGCAGGTTCAACAACGCCTTGTCTTTGTAGCTGCGCTTGGTCTTCGCGTGGGTCAATTCGTGCCCCTCCGCCCCCAGCTCCAGCAGCATCGTGGACATCTGGTCCTCGGTCTCGATGTATTCCTCCCGCTTGCCCCGCTTGATCTTGAACAGCGGCGGCTGCGCGATGTAGATGTGCTGGTTCTCGATGAGCTTGGGCATCTGCCGGTAGAAGAAGGTCAGGAGCAGCGTCCGGATATGGTTGCCGTCCACGTCGGCATCCGCCATCAGGATGATCTTGTGGTAGCGCAGCTTCTCCAGCACTTGCTCGTTGCCGATCCCGCAGCCCAAGGCGGTGATCACCGTGCGGATCTCTTCGTTCGTGAGCACCTTCTCCAGCCGCGCCTTCTCGACGTTGAGGATCTTGCCCTTGATCGGCAGGATCGCCTGGAACCGCCGGTCCCGCCCTTGCTTTGCGCTGTTGTGCACGAACACCCCGCTGGCCAGCGCAAAGTTATGCGTCCCAGGCACCTCAAGGTCATACACATCCACGCGTTCCGCTCGAGCTCGAACCGCGACAACCCGATGGTTGTGCCGCGCGGCGGCCTCGATCGCGCTTTGTGCATTTCCGCCGAAGAAACGCCGGCAGAGGGTTTCGAATTTCAGCAGGTTGTTGTTTCGTTTCGCTCGGCGCAGCCGTTCATATGCTTGAGCATCGCCCTGTTGCTGGATGACATCCGCCAGGAACCGCAACGAGTGGCGCAAATAGGTCTGATCGTAGGCCTGCCGACGCTGGGCTCGGAACGTCTCGGTCCATTGCCTCTGAGTTTGCTCGCTCCGCCAGCGCCGAAGTCCCGGGTCTTCCCACTGGGCGGAAGCTGTTTGAGCGAGCCGCTCCCTCGCATGGGGATGCTTCTGATAGAACGCTTTCGTGCGTTCGGCCTGCTTCGCTCGATTGGCCTTCTGGCCCCAATGCGCTTGCTGCGCCTCGACGAGCCGTTGCCGTGAGCGTTCGCGGTATTCGGGCGAGCGGCGATAGAACTCTAGAAACTTTTCGGCCATGAATTGCTTATAGGTCGGGTCTTGCCATTGCCGCCGCGCGCGCTGTCGCAAGATTTCGCGCATCGCCGGCTTGAGCATGGTTTGCCGGATGTGTGCGCGGTAGGAATCGGATTGCCTCAGGGTTCGCAATTTCTCCAGCACGTCCGACCGACCGAGCGTCTTCGTCGCCTGTTGACGATGCGTTTCCAGATGCTCTTCCGACGTCAGGCGTCGGACATTTGTTGGGTTATTGTTCCGTTTGTTGAAATCGAGATGGTGGCGGTGCGCCCCGGCGCGTTCCGCATACACGCCGTGCCGGAGATTGTGCGCGTCCGCCAACAGATGAGTAAAGATCCACCGCGCCCGTGACGGATCCCAGGCCAGCTCATATCCCTCGATTGTGATCCGCTGGCCAATCCGGGAAAGCTGGCGATACAACGGCATCAACGAATCGCCAGGGCGCAACTCGTCAGCCCGGCGATAGTGTCCATCCCGGAGCATAAAGAGATGGTCCGGCGTGCAGGTGATCTGCTCGTCGTTGTCGAGGAGCACATCAAGCACCTCTGCATTCGTCCGGGTTTTTCGAGGATGAAGGACCCGTTCGATGCCGAGGGTGCCGTCCGGTAAGACTGTGTAACAAAAATGCTCTTTCCCTTGACGCGCTTCTTCGGCAAGTTCGCGGAAGGAAAGGTCGCGCCCATCGGCGAGCGCCACTTTCGTATCCCCAGAAAAACATCCGCCGGCGGAGTCGCCTTCCACGATGTACAGCTCGCACAGCGCGGCGTCCCGCTCGGAGCAATCGGCCAGCTTCCCGGGCAGGGTGTTGGACTCCAGCAACCCTTTCCGACGCACCAGCTCCCGCTCGTGGCGCGCCCGCTCCCGGGCCCGCGCCTCGATCACGCACTTGTCGGCGATCTTATTGGCCACCGGCGGGTGCTCTTCGAAATATTCCCCCAGCCGCTCGTTGACGACGGACGCCACCGCCCCTTCCGCCTCCGAGCTGCCCAGCTTGGCCTTGGTTTGGCCCTCGAACTGCGGCTGGGACACTTTCACGCTCACCACCGCCGTCAAGCCGGCGCGCACGTCGTCGCCTTCCAGCGTCAGGTCGTCGCCCTTGAAGAGGTTCTTCGCCTTACAGTACTGGTTGATGGTCCGCGTCAACGCCGACTTGAAGCCGGACAGGTGGGTCCCGCCGTCCACGGTGTTGATGGTGTTGGCGAAGGAGAACATCCGCTCGCCGAACTCGTCGTTGTATTGCAGGGCCACTTCCACCGCCACGTTGTCGCGGGTGTCCGAGAAGGCGATCACGGGATGCAGCGGGGTCTTGCTCTTGTTCAAGAAGGCCACGAACTCGGCGATGCCGCCGTCGAACTTGAACGTCGCGGACTTGTCGTTTCGCTCGTCGGTCAGGCTGATCGTCAGCCCCTTGTTCAGGAACGCCAGCTCGCGGAACCGGTTGGACAGCGCGTCGTAGTTATAGACGATCCCGCCCGTGAAGATCTCGCGGTCGGCCTTGAACGTGATGCGCGTCCCGGTGCCGGTCGCTTTCCCGATCACCGTCATCGGCGAGGCGGGCTTGCCGCGGGCATACCGCTGGCGGTGCAGCTTCCCGTCGCGGCGCACCTCGGCCTCCAGCCATTCCGACAGCCCGTTCACCACCGACACCCCGACGCCGTGCAGGCCGCCCGCCACCTGGTAGGTGCGCGCGTCGAACTTCCCGCCGGCGTGCAGCTTCGTCAGCACCACTTCCAGCGCCGAGCGCTTCTCCGTCTTGTGCAGGTCCACCGGGATGCCCCGCCCGTCATCCGTGACGGTGACGGAATTGTCCTGATGAATCGCCACGTGGACGGCCGTGCAGAATCCGGCCATGGCTTCGTCAACGGAGTTGTCCACCACCTCCTCGACGAGATGGTGCAGCCCCTTGGCGCCGGTGTCGCCGATGTACATCGCCGGGCGGCGGCGGACCGCTTCCAGCCCCTCCAGCACCTGGATCGCGCTGGCGTCGTAGCTGGAGCCGCCTTGGGCAGTCGATGATTTGCGAGACGATTTCACGTTTTTGGCCATACAACTCCCTTCAGTCCGTAGTCTCCCCTGTGAAGCTTCCGTTGAATCGTCGGGCAGCGCGTCAGCGTCTGAACCAGGCTGCCATCCGTCAGCAGGACGCGGCTGCGCGCCCCTCGCTGGCGAACCGCCAGAATCGCGACCACGTTCTCGTCCAGGAACGCCTGCTCGCGGTCAATCCAATAGCCGGCCATGCCGCCGTCATTCGGCCGGCACGTCGCCGGCTCGCAGCACCACATCCTCGATCTTGGCGTCGGGCACCGCCTGCTGCAACGCTCGCACCAAGCGAGGCTTCTCCAGGTTGAGCGTAAAGCTAGCCCCCGGCTCGTCGGTCTGCACGTAGACCACCCCGCGCCTGAGGCTGACCGGCTTGGTGTGCGCCGCCATCCCGCGGCCGACCGCGTGAGCCCACGCCGCCTGCACCTGCTGCAGCGCCTGGTGGCGGGCGCCGGCCTGGCGCACGACCTCCGGCAACAACTCCCTTAGCGGCTGCGACGCGCCGGACGTGCGCGTCATGGTTCGATTCCGCTCACCAGGATCCTTCGACGCGGCCTTTGGGCCTTGCTCAGGATCATGCCAGCTTCATCGGCAAGACGAGATACAGCAGGTTGGGCAAGCGGAGCATGGCGGGCTTATCCGGCGAGGCCAGCTCGATGGTAACCTCGTCTGTCTCCAGCACCTTGAGCACATCCAGCCAAAACTCCGGATTAAACGCCACCGTCATCGGCTGCCCGGTGAACCGCGCCGGCAATTCCTCGCGGGCGCTGCCCAGCTCCGGCGATTCCTTCAAGATCACCAGCCGGTCCGCCGCCACCTCGAACACCACCGCTTGCGACGCGGCCGTCGTCATCAAACTGACCCGGCGAATCGCGTTGGTCAGCGCGGCCCGGCTGCAGGTCAACGTGGTGGACGCCGGGGGAGGAATCACCCGCTCATACTCCGGGAATTGCCCCTCAAGCAGCCGGGACACCACCGTCACGTCCTCCAACTGGAACGCCAACTGGTTGTCGCTCAACATCGTCACCCGCACCTGTCCTTCGCCGTCCTGGAGGACCCGTCCTAGTTCCCGGATGGTTTTCGCCGGAACCACCATGCGAGCGCTCCAATCCGCGCCCGCGACATCCCGGGCAGTCGCCACCGCCAACCGCCGTCCGTCCGTCGAGGCCAACACCATTGTCCCAGGCTGCACCTGAAGGAGCGTGCCGTTCAAAATAAACCGGGTTTCTTCCAGCGACATCGCAAACGCCGTGGTGGCCACTAAGCTTTTCAATGTGGATTGCCCAATGCTAAGCGTGTGATGCGGCTCAATGGGGGGAAATATGGGGAAATCTTCCGCCGGCAGCCCGGGAATCCGGAAATGGCTCGGCCCGCACGACACCGTAGCGGTATGGTTTTTCTTGGCCTCCAATACCACCGCCTCGCTTGGAAGCTCCCGGATAATCGTCGTCAGCCGGCGCGCCGGCAGCGCGATCGCTCCTTGCTCGGCCGATTGCAGCAAGGGCAGCCGGTGCTTCATGCCGACATCCAAATCCGTCGCGGTGATCACCAATTCCTTCTCGGTGGTTTCCAACAACACGTTGGCTAGAATCGGCATTGCACTTCGGTCATTCACTGCCCGCTCTACCAACTGCAGGCTCCGTAGCAATCTAGTCTGCTCAATTGTGAACAACATGGCACCCCCTGCGGCTCTTACTATATGTTTTGTTTAAGAACTAAGTATAGTCGTCGTAATCGTAGGGCGTGTGGAAAACACCAACAACCTCCTTTGACGGATCAATTACCGGTTGTCGGTGAAGCAGTTGTGATGATCTGCACCAGGTAATTCATCGTGCGTTTCTTGTGGTCATCCTGGGTGATTTCCCCCTCAATTTTTTCCACCGCATGCAACACCGTCGAATGATCGCGTCCGCCAAAGGCGCGCCCGATCTCCGGCAAGGAAGATTCGGTGAGTTTTCGGCAGAGGTACATCGCCATTTGTCGTGGATGGAGGATGGAGCGCTGCCGGCGCGTGCTCTTCAGTTCTTCAGGCGAGAGCTGAAAATACTCCCCCACACGCCGCTGGATCAACTCGATGGTGATCCGCGCCCCAACTTCACGCACCATGTCGCGCAGCACCTCCTGCGCCACTCCCAACGTGAGCGGTTTGGAGAAAAACCGGCTGTAGGCCACGACGCGGATCAGCGCGCCCTCCAGTTCCCGGATGTTGGAGGTGATCTGCCGGGCAATGAAGTCCAGCACGTCGCCTGGCACCTCGATCGAGGATTCCGCCGCTTTCTTGCACAAAATTGCCATGCGCGTCTCAAAATCCGGAGGATGAATGTCCGTCACCAGCCCCCACTCAAACCTCGATACCAGGCGCTGCTCCAAGCCGGGGATCTCCTTGGGCGGACGATCGCTGGAGATCACCAGCTGTTTGTGGGCGTCGTACAAGGTGTTGAAGGTGTGAAAGAACTCCTCCTGCGTGGACTCTTTCCCTGCGATGAATTGGATGTCGTCGATCAGGATCGCATCGGCGGTGCGGTAGCGCTCGCGGAACCTGGCGGTGGTCCGCGTCTGGATCGCCGAGATCAGCTCGTTGGTGAACTGCTCGCTGGAGAGGTAAAACGCCTTCGCCGTTGCGCTGCGCTGGAGTATCGCGTAGCCGATCGCCTGCATCAGATGGGTTTTTCCCAACCCCGCCCCTCCGTAGATAAACAGCGGGTTATACGCTCTCGCCGGGGATTCAGCGACGGCCAAGGAAGCCGCATGCGCAAACCGGTTGCTTGGACCGACGACAAACCGGTCAAACGTGTACTTCAACTCGCGCGCTTTTCCCTCCACCACTGGCGACGCCGGCGCCAAGGCGGGCGGCGGTGGTTCAGGGGCAGCCGGAACCGAGGCAACGGCCACGAGGCGTAATCGGCGGGCGCCGAGACTCTCCTGGATGGTCTTCTGGTAGTGCGACTCGACCCAATCTCGGAAGTAGGCATCCGGAGCCTCCAAAACCGCTTCGGCCTCAGAAAACTCCCGAAGCCTCAGGGGCGCAATCCACCGCGACACGATCTCGTTGCCCAAGCGGTTCCGAAGGCTTTCAACAGCGTCAGTCCAACTTGATGGCATAGTTTTACACAGTATCCACACGTTTTGCACAGGGGGAAAGCGTTATTATAACAAGCGGGGTTTCGAGGCTCAAGGGAAAGATATGGAGACTTGATTCTCGAGGCCAAAGACGGTATAATCCGCCGCATGAAGAAGCATTTGCGTCCCGTCTCCAACATCAAGCGCAAACGCACGCACGGCTTCCTCCAGCGCATGCAGACGCGCGGAGGGCGCCAAACCCTGAATCGTCGTCGGCAAAAAGGCCGGTGGCAACTCATCCCCAGCTGACTCGCGCGACTCTCCGCAGCAGCGAGCGATTGC
>JAHFGX010000043.1 GCA_023247215.1 Candidatus Omnitrophota bacterium | reverse complement strand
AGTTGCCCTGCGCTGCGCGTGAGGCACCAGTCAACGTGAGCCAACACCACGTGACCGGGAATCTGACTTCCGTTGGAGAGTGCAGGCCCTCGGCGAGTGATGAGGGAAGCGCAGACCCATCGGAGGGGGTGCCCACCTGTTGAGGGTTGGGTTCACCGTTGCAAGTTGCCTACGGCAGCCGCGGGGTTTTTTCTTGGCGAAACCAGCAGACAGCCGTCTGCTATACTGAATTCCTGCCATGGAATTGTTTGAATCGCCTCCCACCACACCGTCCTCGTCAAAGACGCCTGAACCGCTTGCGGCCCGGATGCGGCCTCGCACCCTGGAGGAGTTTATCGGCCAGGAGCATCTAGTCGGCCCCGGGCAGCTCCTCCGCCGGGCGATTGAAGCGGACCGTTTGACCTCCGTCATTCTCTACGGGCCGCCGGGGTGCGGCAAGACCGCCCTGGCGCACGTGATCGCCGCCCGCACGCGCGCCCCGGTGGAGCAGCTCAACGCCACGGCCAGCGGGGTCGCCGAGGTGCGCGAGGCGCTCGCGAGAACCAAAGAGCGCGCGCGGCTCGACGGGAAGCGGACGGTGCTGTTCATTGACGAAATCCACCGCTTCAACAAGGCCCAGCAGGACGTCCTCATGCCGGACGTCGAGTCCGGCAATCCCATCCTGATCGGCTCGACGACGTTCAACCCGTTCTTCGCGCTCACGCCTGCGCTGGTGTCCCGGTCGCTCGTGTGCGAGTTCAGGCCGCTGCGGAAGGACGACATCCTGGAGATCCTGCGGCGGGCGCTGGCTGACCGGGAACGCGGGTTGGGCGCCGCGCGGATCGCGGCGGACGATGCGGCGCTGGCGCATCTGGCGGCGGTGTGCGACGGCGACGCCCGGCGCGCCCTGAACGCCCTGGAGCTGGCGGCGCTGACCACCGCGCCCGGCGCCGATGGGCGCATCCACCTGACGGTCGCGGAGATCGAAGCGTCCATCCAGAAGAAAGCGGTCGTCTATGACCGCGACGAGGACGCCCATTACGACACGATCTCCGCGTTCATCAAATCCATGCGCGGCTCTGATCCCGACGCCGCCCTCTACTGGCTGGCCAAGATGCTCTATGCCGGGGAAGACCCCCGGTTCATCATCCGGCGGATCGTGATTTGCGCCGCGGAAGACGTCGGCAATGCCGACCCGCAGGCCTTGGTGGTGGCGACGGCGGCGCTGCACGCCGTGGAGTTCGTCGGCATGCCGGAAGGGCGCATCCCGTTGGCGCAGGCGGCGGTGTACGTCGCGTGCGCGCCCAAATCAAACGCCGCCTATCTCGGCATCGAGCAGGCGATGAAGGACGTGGAGTCCGGGCGGACGCTGGAGGTGCCCAAGCACCTGCAGGACGCCAGCTATAAGGGCGCGAAAACACTGGGGCGCGGAACCGGGTACAAATACGCCCACGATTATCCCGGCCACCACGTGGAGCAGGACTACATTCCGGAGAAGCGGGTATACTACCAGCCGACCGAGCAGGGGTTTGAGAAAACGATCACAGCCTGGCTGGCGCAACTGAAGCGGAAGAAATAATACCTGACTAAATTAGTCGTATAATAGTCTTGCGAGGCAAATGTTCATTGACGGGTTTTATCAGATATGTTATCGTAATCCGCGTTCGTAAGATCGTCCCCCACCGACGACCAATGACAACCATGGCACCTTGAGGGAGGCTACATGCTTAACGGCGCTGTGAAAGCTCAGATTGAAAACGGATCACTGGAATCTAAGTCTGCCGAGGACATCATCGCGTGGGCGCTGCAAACCTTCGGCCGGAAGATTGCCCTCGCCTCCAGCTTCGGCGCCGAGGATGTGGCGATCATCCATATGCTCGCGCAGATTGACCCCAAGGCCCGCATCTTCACGTTGGACACCGGCCGGCTCAACCAGGAAACCTACGACGTGATGGACAAGATCCGGGACACCTACAAGGTCTCCATCGAAATCATGTTCCCGCACACGGACGCGGTGGAGCAGATGGTGCGCCAGCATGGGCTGAATTTGTTCTACCACTCCATTGAGAACCGCAAGCTTTGCTGCGGCATCCGGAAGGTGGAGCCGCTGAACCGGGCGTTGGCGACGGTGGACGCGTGGATCACCGGGCTGCGCCGGGACCAGGTGGTGACGCGCGGCAGCGTGAAGAAGGTGGACATTGACGCGGACCACGGCGGCATCGCCAAGATCAACCCGCTGGCCGACTGGACCTGGGAGCAGACGCTGGACTACGTGAAGCAGCACGGCGTGCCATACAACGTGCTGCACGACCAAGGCTATCCATCCATCGGCTGCGCCCCCTGCACCCGGGCCGTCAAGCCGGGCGAGGATTTCCGGGCCGGGCGGTGGTGGTGGGAGCGGCCGGAGCAGAAAGAGTGCGGCTTGCATGTCAAGCATTAAGCGAGCAGGCGAGACCTCCCGCAAGTTAACCTGATGCCGAGCACAATCGCGCCCCACGGCGGCACCCTCGTCAACCGGATCGTTGAAGGCCCAACGCGCGAGCAGTTGGCGAGCCGCGTCGCATCGCTGCCGCACATCACGCTCGATCCGGTGGCGATCTCAGACGTCGAGATGATCGCCATCGGCGGCTTCAGCCCGCTCGAAGGGTTTATGACGAAGCGGGATTACGACGGGGTGCTCAGCGAGCGGCGGCTGGCCGGCGGCGCGATTTGGACCATCCCGGTGACGCTGGCCGTCGACGAATCCACGGCGGCCCGCCTCGCGCTCAAGACGGACGTCGCGCTGGTCTGGCAGGGCGCGCCCGCGGCGGTCCTGCATCTCGAGGACCTCTACCGGCCCGACAAGGAGCGCGAGGCGCAGCAGGTGTTCCGCACGACGGACGCGGCGCACCCCGGCGTCTCGCGCTTGAAGGCGACCGGTCCGGTCTATCTGGGCGGCAAAGTCAGCGTCATCGCCCGGCCCGCCCACACGAAATTTTTGCCCTACCGGCTGGACCCGGCGCGGACCCGCCAGTTGTTTGAAGAGCGCGGCTGGAAGCGTGTGGTCGGGTTCCAGACCCGGAACCCCATCCACCGCGCGCACGAGCACATCCAGAAGACCGCGCTGGAGATGTGCGACGGGCTGCTGCTGCACCCACTCGTCGGGGAAACCAAAGGCGATGACGTGCCCGCCGGCGTCCGGATGACGAGCTACGAGGCGCTGCTGGCGAGCTATTTTCCGAAGGACCGCGTGCTCCTCGCCGTCAACCCGGCCTCCATGCGGTATGCCGGACCGAATGAGGCGGTCTTCCACGCCTTGATCCGCAAGAACTATGGCTGCACGCACTTCATCGTCGGGCGCGACCACGCCGGGGTGGGGAAGTTCTACGGGACGTACGACGCCCAGCGCATTTTCGACGAGTTCGACCCGGCGGCCATCGGCATCACCCCGCTCTTTTTCGAGAACAGCTTTTACTGCACCGTGTGCGCCTCCATGGCGTCCACCAAAACCTGCCCCCACGCCGAATCTGACCGGGTGTCGCTGAGCGGCACCAAGGTCCGGGAGCTGTTGAGCGCCGGGACCCCGCCGCCGAAGGAAGTGTCCCGGCCGGAGGTCGCCCGCGTGCTGATCGAGGCGATGCGGCAGCCGTCGGCTGCCGCCTCCTGAGCAGCTGGAGCTCCGCCGTCATGCTGCGGATTCCGGCGGTCCTCCAGGAGGAGGTCATCCGCCATTGCGTGAGCGCCTACCCCAAGGAAGCGTGCGGCATCTTGGCGGGATCGCTCGCTGGCGCGGCGGGGGTGGTCTCCCAGGCTTATCCCATGACGAACGTCGAAGACAGCCCCATCGGCTACAGCATGGACCCGAAAGAGCAGCTCCGCGTGGAGCGGCAGATGCGGCAGGCGGGCCAGCGGATGCTGGGGATCTATCACTCGCACACCGCCAGCGCCGCCTACCCCTCGCCGGTGGATGTGCGCTTGGCCATCTCGCCGGATATTTCGTACGTGCTGGTGTCGTTGAAAGACCGGGCGCGCCCCGACTTCAACAGCTACCGGATTGACGGCCAGACCATCACCCCGGAACCGGTGGTGATCGGGTAGTGCGGCTGGGGTATAATGAACGGGGCCAGAGACGCGGATGAGACCATTGACGTGCGCGACATGACCTGCGCCCAGGCCTTGGCCCGCGTCAGCCAATCGTTCGCCGCCTTGCCCCCCGGCGCCGTGGCGGCGATCCGCTGCACGACGGACGATGTCCGGGACGATGTGCGCAGCTGGGCGCGCGCCCTGGCGCATCCGGTGGTGGCCTCGGGCCGTCACGACGACGAATGGCGGCTGTGGATCAAAAAATCCCCATGAAAGTCGACGGCAGCGTCCTGGAGCTGATCGGCAACACGCCGTTGGTCCGCCTTCGGCGGATGGCCCCGGCGTCCGGGGCGGCGGTGCTGGCCAAGCTGGAGATGGGCAACCCCGGCGGCAGCGTGAAAGACCGCATCTGCCTGGCGATGATCGAAGACGCCGAGGCGCGCGGGCTGCTGAAACCCGGCGCAACGGTGATTGAGCCAACGAGCGGCAACACCGGCATCGGCCTGGCGATGGTCTGCGCGGTCAAGGGCTATCGGCTGATCCTGACGATGCCGGAGACGATGAGCGCGGAGCGGCTGCAGATCCTCAAGGGCTACGGCGCGCAGGTCGTCTTGACGCCGTCGGCGGATGGGATGATCGGCGCGGTCAAGCGCGCGGAAGCGATGGCGCAGGAGGCGCCCGGGGCGTACATGCCGCAGCAGTTCCGCAACCCGGCCAATCCCGAGGCGCATCGCCGGACGACCGCGCAGGAAATCCTGCGCGCCACCGACGGCGACGTGGACGCGTTCGTGGCCGGGGTGGGGACCGGCGGCACGATCACGGGCGTGGGCGAAGTCTTGAAGAAGAAATGCGCTGGCGTCAAAATCATCGCCGTGGAGCCGAAGAGCTCCCCGGTGCTATCGGGCGGGGCCCCGGGGCCGCACATGATCCAAGGCATCGGCGCCGGCTTCGTGCCGGAGGTGCTCAACCGGTCGGTGATTGACGAGATTGTCACCGTCACCGATGAGCAGGCCTACGAGACGTCCTCCCGCCTGGCGCGGGAGGAGGGGATCTTCGTCGGCGTGTCCTCGGGTGCCGCGTGCTGGGCGGCGCTGCGCGTGGCGAAGGACCTCGGAGCAGGCCGCACCGTGGTGGCGGTGTTGCCGGATACGGGAGAACGGTACCTGAGCATCCATTCATTTTTCGGGGGTCGATGAGCTACGTGCTGGGATTGAAGTGCCGGGAGTGCGGGCGGCTGTATCCGAAGGACGTCATCTTCGTCTGCGAGTACTGCTTCGGCAGCGTCGAGGTGGATTACGACTACGACGCCATCCGGAAGACCTTCACGAAAGCCGCGCTCGCGACCCGGCCCAAATCCCTCTGGCGCTACCGCGAGCTGCTGCCCATTGACGGCGAGCCCCGCGTCGGGCACGCCTCCGGCTTCACCCCCTTCTTTAAAGCCGAGGCGCTGGGGAAGGTGCTGGGCGTGCGCGAGCTGTACATCAAAGACGACTCGGTGTCGCACCCGACCTTGTCGTTCAAGGACCGCGTGGTGTCGGTGGCGCTGACGAAGGCGATGGAGTTCGGCTTCGACACGGTGGCCTGCGCCTCCACCGGCAACCTGGCCAACTCCGTCTCCGCGCTGGGCGCGCGGGCGGGGCTGCGGCGGTTCATCTTCATCCCGGCCGACTTGGAAGCGGGCAAGGTGGTCAGCTCGCTGATCTACAAACCGACGGTGGTGGCGGTGGAAGGGACCTATGACGAGGTCAACCGCCTCTGCGCCGAAATCGGCGCCAAGTACAACTGGGCGTTCGTCAACATCAACATCCGGCCGTATTATGCCGAAGGCTCCAAGACCTACGGCTATGAGATCGCCGAACAACTCGGCTGGCGGGCCCCGCAACACATCGTCATCCCGGCGGCCGGAGGGTCGCTGATCACCAAAATCGCCAAGTCGCTCAAGGAACTGAAAATGCTGGGATTCATCAGCGACGCCGGCACGCGGCTGTACGCCGCCCAGGCCACCGGCTGCGCGCCCATCGTGACCACGATCAAGGAGCGGGCGGACATCGTCAGGCCGGTCAAACCCAACACGATCGCCAAATCGCTGGCGATCGGCAACCCGGCCGACGGCTACTACGCCACCAAAGCGGTGCTGGAGTCGGGCGGCGCGGCGGAGTCGGCGTCGGACGACGAGATCGTGGAGGCGATGCAGCTGCTGGCGCAGACCGAGGGGATCTTCACCGAGACGGCGGGCGGCGTGACGGTGGCCGCGGCCAGAAAGCTCATCGAGCAGGGCGTGATTCCCCGCGATGAATCAATCGTCCTCGCGATTACCGGCAACGGCCTGAAGACGCAGGAACCGCTTATGAACCGCTTGGGGGCGCCAACACGCATCAAGCCCACGTTGTCGTCGTTCGAACAGCAACTGCAGGAGACGCTGGCCGCCTGCCAGCCGCGCTCCGCGTAACACAGGAGGACGCGCATGCCAGTGACGGTACGCATTCCCACCCCGCTCCAGCGGATCACCAGCGGCAAAGGCGAGGTGCCGTGCGACGGCGCGACCATCTCCGAGCTGCTGGCGGATTTGGAGCGCAAGCACCCCGGGGTCAAGGAGCGCATCTGCGACGAGCAGGGCAAGCTCCGGCGGTTCGTGAACGTCTTCGTGAACGAAGAGGACATCCGGTTTCTGCAGGGTGATCAGACCCCGGTCAAGGACGGCGACGAGGTCTCGATCATCCCGGCGATCGCCGGCGGGGCTCCGGCCGCGGCGACCCCGATGGTCGCCGCTTCAGAGGGAGGGGCGTGAGATGGCCAAGAAGCAAGTGACCTTGATCTTCCCGCAGCATCTCATCAAGGAACCGGTCATTTACATGATGTCCAAGGAGTGCGACATCCTGCCGAACATCCGGCGAGCCCGCGTGACGGAAACCTCCGGGGAAGTCACGCTGGAGCTGGAAGGATCCGAGGAGAAGCTGAAGCAGGCCGTCGCGTTCTTGGAAAAGAAAGGCGTGAAGGTGGAGCCGGTCGGCGGCGACGTGGTGAGCTAGACGCCGCCCGCGAGCTCCGCGCCTTCCTGCAAGGATTCCCCGCCGATCGCGCAGCGGTTCCGGCCGGCCTGCTTGGCCCGGTAGAGCTGCTCATCCGCGTGTTTGAAGAGGGCCGCTGCCGTCACCGTGGGCGGCGCGTGCGGATCCCGCACGCTGATGCCGATGCTGGCGGTGACGCGCAGTTGCCGTCCGGCGATCTGGTAGTCGTGCGCGGCGATCGCCTCGCGGATGCGCTGCGCCGCGGCCAGCGCCTCCGACGCAGACGCCGGCCCGTTCCTGCCGGTTTCCGGCAGCATAACCACGAACTCATCCCCCCCGTACCGCGCCAGCAGGTCCACCGACCGGATGACCCCCTTGATGACCTGCACGGTCGAGAGCAGCACCCAGTCCCCGGCTTGATGCCCGTAGGTGTCATTCACCTGTTTGAACTGGTCCAGGTCAATCAGCAGCACGCTCAGCGGCAGCTCGAAGCGGTGGCATCGCTGCAATTCTTGGGTCAGCCGTTCCTGGAAGTAGGCGAAATTGTGGACCCGCGTGAGGTGGTCAAACATCGCCAGCTCGCGGTGCAGGAGATTTTCGAGGCATAATCCCGCGTGGAGCAGCAGCAGGGAGACGGCCCGTCGCTGGTGTTGGACCCGTTCCACATCCTCCGTGGGGCACAGCAGCAGGAGAAGGGAGTCCGGCTGCTCCTCCACCATCACCGGCAGCAGCGCGGCGCCCCACTCCGGCGGCGGCGGGCTGGCCAGGAGCCGCCGGAGGGTGTCCGGCGTTTGCGGAAGCATCATCGGTTTGCGCTCCGCCATGACGGTGGAGATCGGCGCCTCGGTGAGCGCGATGCGCTCCGTGCTGAGCCAATCCCGGTTGTGGGGCAGCGCGGCTTCACAGATCAGGCTGTATTGGGTGGGATCGTACCGCCAGAGGCTCAGCAAGGCGGATGAGGGCCGCGCGCCGACCAACTCCGCGCACAGGCGCAGCAGGAGCCGG
This sequence comes from Candidatus Omnitrophota bacterium, assembly GCA_023247215.1. Classification (GTDB taxonomy): domain Bacteria; phylum Omnitrophota; class Gorgyraeia; order Aquiviventales; family Aquiviventaceae; genus JACPRA01. The sequence goes on along the minus strand of JAHFGX010000043.1, from coordinate 2,046 downwards.
TAGATGTCGCGTCGAGTGGAGGCGGCGCTGAGCTGGCGCCCGGCGGTTTGCAGGTATTCGAGCTGATCGAAGAGCCGGTCGCGCTCCGCGGAAGCTTCCTGGTAGGCCCGCCGCAGCTCGAAGCGCTGCTGGGTGGATTCGCGCCGGTGCAGCCTGACCGCGGACTCCCGCCAAGCGAGGTAGGCGATGAGACCCAGGGCGGGGAGGGCGATCCCCCACATGACCAGCGGCTCGTTCATGGCGGTGACTCCTTCATCATAGAGGATCGCGCAGAAAACGCCAATCCGCTTGACAGGCCCCCGGCAGGAGGGGTATACTCCCTACAGGTATATGGTATCACCAACGTGGAGCGCGGCATGATCAACCCGTCAACCCAGCAGGACAGCCTCAAGCGGCTCGCCCGCATCGAGGGGCAAGTCAAGGGCCTTCAGCGCATGGTCCAGGAGGGCCGCTACTGCATTGACATCATCAATCAGGTCAGCGCCGTGACCCGGGCGCTGGAGCAGGTGGGGCTGGTAGTGATGCGCCGGCACATTGATTCGTGCGTGTCGGAGGCGATCCGGTCCAAAGACGGCAGCGCCAAAGTGACGGAGCTGATGGCCAGCATCCATCAGTTCATCAAATGACCAGACGGCCCCGCATCGCTGCGGCGCTGATCGCCGCTGGTGCGCTCGGAGCGATGGCGGGGTGGCCAGACGTCGCTGCGGCCGGCTGCTGCGCCGTTCCTCACGCTGCCCCGGCCGTCGTGCGCGCCGCCCGTTGCCCCACGTCCTCCTGCGCGACCTCTGCGCCCCGGTGTCAGCTCAAGGCCGAACGTCCTCCGCTCCTGGCGGTCGCTTCCCCTCGCGTGACCCCGCTCCGGGTCAGCCCAGTGTTGATTTCACGCCCGCTTCATGTCACGCCGGTGGGACGGCTGCGGGCGTCCGTGTCCGTGCATGCCCCGCCGTGCGAGCTCGCCATCCCCCTGCTGAGTTTCCCCCTGCGCCCGTGATCTCCTCCTGCCTGGGTGTGTCGTGGTGTCTGGCAGCGCGGAGGTCGAACATGTGGGCCATCTCTAACAAACAAGGATTCAACGTGGGTCGCGGTCGGTGCCGTCGGCTGGCGGCGTGGATGATGCTCGTGCCGATGATGTGGGCGTCCGTCTGCCTGCCTGCCGCGACGAGCGCAGCGCAGGCAGGCCTGGCGGAGTCCGCGCCGGCCCCCATCTCGCTCTCCTCGCTGCTGCATGAAGCGATGCGCGCCAACCCGGCCATTGCCGAGGCGCGGCTGCGCTGGCAGGCCGCGCAAGCGCGCATTCCTCAGGCCACCGGATTGCCTGCCCCCCGCATCGGGGTGGAGTTTGAAGAGATCCCCCGCGGGACGTTCAAGGTCAACCAGGCCGCCATCATGTACCAACTGATTCAGTCGCTCCCGTTCCCCGGCAAGCTGTCGCTGCGCCGCCGGGTCGCTGTCGCGGAAGGACAAGTGGCGGCGATGCGCTATCAGCAATCGGTCTGGGAGATCCTCAGTGATTTGAAGTCCGCCTACTACGAGTGGTTTCTGATCGACCAGGAGCAGCGGATTCAAGAGGAGCAGGTGCGGTGGCTGCAGCAGGCCGCCGCGTCCGCGCAAGCGCGCTATGCCACCGGATCGGCTCCACACGCGGAGCTGCTGCGGGCCCAGGCTGAGGCGCTGGAAGGCTCCAACCAGCTGACCGTGCTGGAGCATCAGCGGCGGATGACGGAAGCGCATCTGAACCATCTCCTCAGCCAACCCGTCCATCATGCGATCGGTTCGCCGGAGCCGATCGCGCTTGAGCCGGTGGCGTTCTCTCCGGACGAGCTCTGGCTCATGGCGTCGGAGTCCCAGCCGGACTTACTGGCACTGAAATTCACCGTCGAGCGCGCGGAGGCGTCGTGGCGGTTGGCCAAGCGGGAATTGCTCCCGGACCTGGAAACCATGCTGGAGCTGCGCGATCCTGCCATGGGGCCGATCGGCCCGTGGGACCTGAGTCTGGCGCTGGTGCTGCCGTTTTGGTTCTGGACCAAGCAGCACTACGGCGTCCAC
>JAHFGX010000042.1 GCA_023247215.1 Candidatus Omnitrophota bacterium | reverse complement strand
GAAGCCAATTACGGCACGATCGTGCAAGTCATCGGCCCCAGCGTGGACATCCGCTTCCCGGCGGATCGGTTGCCCGCCATGTTGAACGCGATTCGCATCGAGGAGGAGTCGCGCGGCATCCGCCTGACCCTGGAAGTGGCGCAGCACGTCGGCAACAACACGGTGCGCTGCATCGCCCTCGACGGCACGGACGGGTTGTCGCGCGGCATGAAGGCGGTGGACACCGGCGGGCCGATCACGGTGCCGGTGGGCAAGCAGACGCTGGGGCGCATCTTCAACCTGCTGGGCACGCCGTTGGATGAGCGCGGGGATCTGGCGGAGCCGAATCTGCGCATGCCGATTCACCGCGCGCCGCCGTCCTTCGAAGAGCAGCTCCCGGTCGGCCACATCTTCGAAACCGGGATCAAGGTCATCGATCTCTTGGCGCCCTACCCCAAGGGCGGCAAGGTGGGGCTGTTCGGGGGCGCCGGCGTGGGCAAGACGGTCATTCTGATGGAGCTGATCCGCAACATCGCCACCGAGCACGGCGGCGTGTCCGCCTTCGCCGGGGTGGGCGAGCGCACCCGCGAGGGCAACGACCTGTGGCTGGAGCTCAACGCCTCGGGCGTCATCAACAAGACCGCGCTCGTCTTCGGGCAGATGAACGAGCCGCCGGGCGCGCGGCTGCGCGTGGCCCTCTCCGCCCTGACGATGGCCGAATATTTCCGCGACGTGCAGGGACAGGACGTGCTGCTCTTCGTGGACAACATCTTCCGCTACGTGCAGGCCGGTTCGGAGGTGTCCACCCTGCTGGGCCGCATGCCCTCCGCCGTGGGCTACCAGCCCAACCTCGGCACCGAGCTGGCCCAGCTTGAGGAGCGCATCACCTCCACCAGGCGCGGTTCCATCACCTCGGTGCAGGCCATCTACGTGCCGGCGGACGACTTAACCGACCCGGCGCCGGCGACCACCTTCTCCCACCTGGACGCGACGACGGTGCTGTCGCGGCAGATCGCGGAGCTGGGGATCTATCCGGCGGTGGACCCGCTGGAGTCCAGTTCGCGGATCCTCGATCCGCACATCGTCGGCCAGGAGCACTACGAGACGGCCCGCGCGGTGCAGCGCACCCTGCAGCGGTACAAGGACCTGCGCGACATCATCGCCATCCTGGGGATGGACGAGCTCACCGACGAGGATAAGACCGTCGTCTACCGGGCGCGCAAGATCCAGCGGTTCCTTTCACAGCCCTTCTTCGTGGCCGAAGCCTTCACCGGCCAGGCCGGGCGCTATGTGAAGCGGCAGGACACGGTGCGCGGGTTCAAGCAGATCGTGAACGGCGAACTGGACGATGTGCCGGAGCAGGCCTTCTACATGCGCGGGTCCATTGACGAAGTGCGGGAAGAAGCCGCGCGGGCCAACGCGAAGGCCGCGGCCCCGGCCGAAGCGGCGGCGCGCTGAACCGATGGAATCCAAGACCATCCATGTGCGCGTCCTTACCGCCCAAGGGCTGGTGTTGGAGGACGACGCGGTCTCCGTGGTGGCCCCGGGGGAATTGGGCTATCTCGGCGTCCTCTACAATCACGCGCCCTTGGTGACCACGCTGCAGCCCGGCAAGCTGACGTGGCGCCGGCCGTTCGGACCGGCGCAAGCCCGGCGGATCGGCGCCGGCCTGCTGGAAATCGCCCAGAACCGCCTGACCATTCTGACTGACGCAGTCTCCAACCTTTCCGACGAGGCGCATGAGGCGCGCCCCGCCGGCACGTTGCCGGGCCCGTAGGAGGCGGATCATGTCATCCGATTCGAAGAAGCTCTTCGGCTTGATTGTATTTGATTTCATTGTGGGCTTGTGGCTGCGGTCCGTGCATCTCAACGCGGCCCAGATCACCGCGACGCTGATTTTCTTGACCATCATCGGCGGCACCTTGACCTACTGGGAGCGGCGGCTCTCCTTCGCGTTCATCGGCGTCTCCCTCCTGCTGGCGCTGAAGCTGCTGGACCTGCCGCACCTGATCGAGTTCGCGGGCCTGGACATCATCCTCTTCTTGGTCGGGATGATGGCGGTGGTCGGCTTCCTGGAAGAGCGGCGCTTCTTCGAGCACGTGATCGAGGGGCTCATCAACCGCGTGGGGATCAGCGCGGTCCGGGTGGTGGCGATCCTGATGCTGGCCGCGTTCGTCAGCGCGGCGCTGGTGGACGAGGTGACGTCCGTCCTCTTCATGCTGACCGCCCTGCTCCACCTGACCGGCAAGTACAAAGTCAATCCCATCCCCTTCCTGATGATGATCGTGTTCGCCACCAACATCGGCTCCAGCGCCACCGTCGTGGGCAACCCCATCGGCGTGATGATCGCCCTGCGGGCCGGCCTGACGTTTGAAGACTTCCTGCGCTGGGCGGCGCCGCTCTCGCTGCTGTGCGCCCTGGTGACGATCCCCATCTGCCTCTGGTGGTTCCGCGGGTCGGTGCGCGAGCTGGATCACAAAATGCGCGAGCACCACTCCAAACGCCACCCGGAGACGGTGGAGGTGACCCCGGTTGGCGCCAAGGCCCTCAAGACCTGCTGGTGGCTCTTCGGGCTCACCGTGGGGTTCCTGATCCTGCATTCGCAGCTCGAGTCCTGGCTGGGGTTGGAGAAGAACACGATGCTCCTCGGCACCTCCCTGATCGCCGCCGGCGTGACGCTGTGGCTGAGCAAGGAGAACGCCCGCGAGCTGGTGGAGAAGCGCATTGACTGGTGGACGCTTTCGTTCTTCATCGTGCTGTTCGCTTCCGTCGGCACCCTGAAGCTCACCGGGGTCACGACCGAGCTGGCCAACTGGGTCCTGCGCGTCTCCGGGGAGAACTTCGGCATGGTGCTCGGCCTGGTCACCGGCGCGGTGTCGCTGCTGACGGCGTTCCTCGACAACGTGCTGGCGGTGGCGACCTTCATCCCCGTGATGGGCGAGCTGGCCAAGGCCGGCGTCCACACGACACCGGTCTGGTGGGGGCTGCTCTTCGGCGGCACGCTCTTCGGCAACATGACCATCATCGGCTCCACGGCCAACATCGTGGCCATCGGGCTGCTCGAGCGCAAGAAGCTGGGCGGCATCTCCTTCATGACCTGGCTGTGGCCGGGGCTGGTGGTGTCGGCCGTGACGCTGGCGATCGCCATGACGGGGATTTGGCTCCAGATGCCCCTCATGCCGCGCTGAGATGCTGGCTGGCAGGTCTAGTGTGGGCTATAATATCGGCAGGCTCGACGGGCGATTAGCTCAGTTGGTCAGAGCGCGTGACTTACATTCACGAGGTCCCTGGTTCGAGCCCAGGATCGCCCACGCTTTCTGATCATCTTGATATTTGGGGGCGTAGCTCAGTTGGTTAGAGCGAAGGATTGTCAATCCTTAGGTCGCGGGTTCGAGTCCCGTCGCTCCCGTTCTCTTCTATAGCTCTCAGCTAGAGAGCCAGTTGCGTGTTGCCGCGACTGGCTCTGTTGGCCTAACATGGGCGCACCATGATCCGGACGAAACGCATCTACGAACCCGCAACGCGCGAGGATGGGTGCAGGGTGCTGGTGGATCGAATCTGGCCTCGCGGCGTTTCAAAGCAGCGAGCCCAGATCAGCGACTGGTTGAAGACATTGGCACCCAGCACCGAGCTGCGGCGATGGTTTGGACACGATCCGGAGAAGTGGACGGAATTTATACGACGGTATAGGCACGAGCTGCGCCAACAGCCGTCAGAGCTGAGCAGCCTTCGAGCGCTCGTGCGAACACATCGGGTGGTTACGCTGGTGTACGCCGCCCGGGATGAGCACCATAACAACGCTGTTGCGTTGCGACGACTCTTGAGGCCGACGCGATCATAAGCGAGACGCAGTCCTGAGTTCAAGACACCACGCCCTGAACTCCACCAGGAACGCCTGCCACACTGGATCGTCAGTATCGGGGGAGAAGATCAGGCTCGAAACACGTGGAGAAATCTGTTATAATCAACATCTTGAGTTTCGGATAGGCGCCAGGCCATGGCGGCCAGGCGAGATGAGCGGTGGTGGGTGAGTTTGCCCACATCAAGAGAGGGTCGGATGGGAGATTGGTCAGGCGGATCAGGTGGTGGGTATGGCGGTGGCGGGTACGGCGGGCGGCCGCGCGAGGTCCACAAGGCCGTGTGCGCGGAATGTAAACAAGAGTGCGAAGTGCCCTTCAAGCCGAGCGGCGACCGCCCGGTGTACTGCAAAGCCTGCTTCGCCAAGCGGAAGGGGAATCAGTAAGCCTCGTTCCGCTTCCTGATACCTGAAGCAGTCTCAAGAACGGCGTCCGGGGAAACCTGGGCGCCGTTTTTGTCGTTCAGTCGCGTGTCAGGTGGGCCGCTGCGGCGCCTGACCGCGGAGCCGATGGACGTGGAGGCGGAGACCCCCTACAATATTGGCCATGCCCAAAGATCGCCTGTTCAACAAAAAACGCCGGGTGGTCAGCGACTTCAATTTCGGCAAGCACACCGCCGAAGTCTTCGACGACATGCTGCATCGCTCGGTGCCCTTCTATGCCGAGGTGCAGCGGATGATCGGCGAAATCGCCTCGGACTTCGCAGTGGAGGGCAGCCAGCTCTACGATCTTGGCTGCTCCACCTGCGCGACCTTCCTCGCCCTGGATGCGTCCGTGGCGAAGGGCGTCCGGTTCATCGGCGTGGATTCCTCCGCGGAAATGCTGCAGCGCGGGCGAGACAAGTTGGCCAAAGCCAAGTTTACCCGCGAGCATGAGCTGGTGCACGCCGACCTGAACCAGGGCGTGGCGATCAACGACGCCTCCGTCGTCATCATGAACCTGACGCTGCAGTTCGTCCGGCCGCTCTACCGCCAGCAGCTCATCCGCACCATCGCCGGCGGCCTGCGCGAGCAAGGCTGCCTCATCCTGGTGGAGAAAGTGATCCCAAGCACCTCGCTGCTCAACCGGCTCTTCATCAAGTATTACTACGCGTTCAAGCAGCGCCAGGGCTACAGCCAGATGGAAATCGCCCAGAAGCGGGAAGCCTTGGAAAACGTCCTCGTCCCCTACCGGCTGGAGGAAAACATGGAGCTGCTCCTGAGCAGCGGCTTCAGCCAGTGCGACGTGTTCTTCAAGTGGTACAACTTCTGCGGGATGATCGCCATCAAATGAATTGGAACATCGCGGTCGGGAATTTTTTCTTCCGCTACCGCAACACCGCGTTTCCACTCGTGTTTACCCTGGCCGTGGCCCTGTTGCGCCCCGGCGTCTTCTTTCATCGCCCGGACCTAACGCCGCTCCTGCAAGGCCTCGGAGCGGTGATCGCCCTGGCGGGCGCGGCGATCCGGCTCTGGACCATCGGGTTTGAGTACATCGAGCGGGGCGGAAAAAACAAGCAGGTCTATGCCAGCTTCCTGGCGCAGAAGGGCGTGTACGGGCTCACGCGCAACCCGATGTACCTGGGCAACGCCCTCATCGCCGCCGGCCTGGTGTTGGTGGCCGGCTCCCCGCTCATGGTGGGCCTGGTGCTGCCGTTTTTCCTGTTCGTGTACCAGGCCATCGTGGCGGCCGAGGAAGCGTATTTGCGCGGGCGGTTCGGCGAGCGCTATGCGCAGTACTGCGCCGCGGTGCCGCGGTGGTGGCCGGACCTCCGGCGCGCCGGCGCGGCGTTCTCCGGCCAGCGCTATCAGTGGCGGCGCGCCATCCGCAAAGACCTGAGCACGCTGCTGGGCCTGTGCACCGGGCTGATCTTCCTGCCGGTGTGGCGGATCTATGGGGTCGGCGGATGGGAGGCGGCCCAGGCCTCCGCGGCGCACGCGGTGCTCTGGCAAGCCGGCGTCTTCGCGGCCTACAGCGTGCTGTACGTCTGCAAGAAGCGCCGCCAGTTCCTGTACGCGGCCGAGGAATTCGAACAGCGCCCCGGTGGCGGGTGAGCCGCGGCGCCTCCCTGTGGTTGCTTGATCGTCCCGCTTCGACGAAGGTGCCGGCCGGCCCCGCAGCCTGCTATCAGACTCGCCATCAGGCGCGCGGCGTGCTATACTACGGCTTCTGACGGACGGATATTTCCCTCCCTGATCGTCGGTGGAACCCATGGACGCAGCACAGCTCAGAAATATTGCCATTATCGCGCATGTGGACCACGGCAAGACCACGCTCGTGGACGCCATGCTGCGCCACACCAAGACGGCGCACGCGGCGGTGCCGGAAGGCGCCTTGATCATGGACTCCATGGACCTGGAGCGTGAGAAAGGCATCACCATCCGGGCCAAGAACGCCAGCCTTCGCTACGGCGACTATAAGATCAACCTGGTGGACACGCCGGGCCACGCGGACTTCGGCGGCGAGGTGGAGCGCACGCTGCGGATGGTGGACGGGGCCCTGCTCCTCGTGGACGCGAAGGAAGGCCCGATGCCGCAGACCAAGTTCGTGCTGCGCAAGGCCATCGGCCTGGGATTGCCCGCGATCGTCGTGGTGAACAAGACTGACCGGGCCGACGCCCAGATTGACGAAGTCGTCAATCGCACCTTCGACCTCTTTGCCGATCTCAACGCCTCCTCCGAGCAGTTGGATTTCCCCATCGTCTATACCTCCGGCATCCACGGCATCGCCAGCCTGGACGCGCACGTGCCAGGGACGGACCTGACCCCGCTCTTCGACACGATCATTCAGCGCATCCCCGCCCCGACGGTGCGGCCGGATGAGCCCTTGCAACTGCTCGTCCTGGCGCTAGCCTACGATACCTACAAGGGCAAGATGGGCATTGGGAAGGTGCACGCGGGGTCGCTCAAGCGCACGCAGTCCGTGATGCGCGTGGGAACCGACGGCGCCAAGGAAACGCGCAACGTGACCGCCCTATTGGCGTATCAAGGGTTGGAGCGGGTGGAGATCGAATCGGCGTCCTCCGGCGAGATCGTGGCGGTGGCCGGGTTCTCCGAAATCAATATCGGCGAAACGCTCACTGACCCGCAGCGCCCCACGCCCCTGCCCCCGATGCTGATTGAGGAACCGACGCTGCGCATGACCTTCGCCGTCAACAAGAGCCCCCTGGCCGGGCGCGAAGGCAAGTTCGTGACGTCGCGGATGCTGCGCGAGCGGTTGTACAAAGAGCTGGAAACCAACGTCGCCCTGCGCGTGGCCGACACCGACAACCCGGACACCCTCGTCGTGTCCGGCCGCGGCGAGCTGCACCTGGCCGTCCTCATCGAAACGATGCGGCGGGAAGGGTTCGAGCTGGAGGTGTCGCAGCCGGAGGTGGTGTACCGCGACATCGAGGGGCAGAAGTGCGAGCCATATGAGTTCTTGTCCATCGACGTGCCGGCCGATTATCAAGGCACGGTGATCGAGGAGCTGGGCCGACGGCGCGGCGAGCTGCAGGAGATGGCCCCAGCCGCCACCGGCCACGAGGTCCACATGGAGTATCTCATCACCACGCGCGGGCTGCTGGGCCTGAAGAACACGCTCCTGAAGAAGACGCGCGGCACGGCCATCCTGCACCACGTGTTCGACGCCTACGAGCCGATCGTGGCGGAGGTGCCCCCGCCGGAGCCGCACGGGTCGCTCGTGGCGACGGAAGACGGGGTGAGCAGCGCGTACGCCATTACCAGCATCCAGGAGCGCGGCGAGCTGTTCGTGGCCCCCGCGGTTCCGGTCTATAAAGGCATGGTGGTCGGCCAGGCCAACCGGGATTTGGACGTGGACGTCAATATCTGCCGGCAAAAGAAGCTGACCAACATGCGCTCCGCCACCGGCGAGATGACCATTAACCTCACCCCCCCCAGGGAGATGACCTTAGAGCTGGCGCTGGAATATATCGGTCCGGACGAGCTGCTGGAAGTCACGCCCAAGTCCATCCGCATCCGCAAGCGGCAGTCTGATTCGAAGATGAGACTTCGGTCCCAACGGGAGTCTGGATCATAAGAGCTTGACATGTTTTATTTTTTAATATATACTTTCAACTGTCAATGAAACAAACTAATTTAACGAAATATATCAGCTCATCAAGTCTGCAGTCACTCCTCGTGGCGGCGCTGCCGACCTTATTGCCATCCATCAAGGTGAAGCGGGTGGAACACGGCAGCATCGCGCATCCCGGATTATTTCTGCACGTGGTGACTCCCGTGGGCCGCCAGCACCGGCTGGCGCTGCTGCTGCAGGCGACCGCCATCCCAAGCCGGATTCGAGAATCGCTGCGCCGATGGCGCTCATCGCTGCCAAAAGGCGAAGCGTACCCGATGGTCGCCTCCACATTTTTGAGCCCCCGGGTTCGGGAGATTTGCCGGGAGGAAAACGTGGGCTATGTGGACGTGGCCGGGAACTGCCGCATCGCGCTGCCGGATGTCTACCTCGAGAAAGTGGTGGATCGCAACCCCTTTCCCAAACGCGGCCGGCCGGCCACGGTGTTTGCGCCGGTTTCCAGCCGGGTGATCCGCGCGCTGTTGGAAGAGCCGGCCCGCGCCTGGGCGGTGATCGAGGTAGCCACGACGGCCGGCGTGAGCTTGGGCCAGGCCTCGAATGTCTGCCGGCGCCTGATTGACGACGCCTATGCTATCCGCCGGGACCGCCGGCTGACGCTCACTGAGCCGGGAAAGCTGCTGGAAGCGTGGCAGGACCGGTACGACCCGGCCCGGCATGAAGCCGCCGTGTATTACAGCTTCGAGCGGGAGCCGCAGGCGCTGATGCGCCGCCTGGCGGAAGTGGCGAAGGCGCGGCAATGGCGCTATGCTGTTACTGGGTTAGCCGGCGCTGCGCTCATCGCGCCGTTCGTGCACGGCGCGGGAACGGTGTCGTGGTACGTGCCGGACGCCTTGGCGCGCGCGCAGTGGGTGGACGCGCTGGACTTGCGTCCGGTGGAAGACGGAGCCAACGCCGTTATGCTGATCCCGCGCGATCGCGGCGTGTGGCACCGCGCGCAGACCGCCGACGGCGTGGCCGTCGTCGGCTCCATCCAGCTCTACCTCGACCTGTGGAGCGATCCCGGTCGCGGGCGCGAGCAAGCGGAATTTTTGCGGCAGCAGACGTTGAAGATCTGATGGGACCGGAACGCACCGCCACCAGCTACGGGCCGAGCATCACCGCTGCGTCACGCAGCGTGCTGTTGGAAGTGATGACGGTGCTGCGCGCGTACCAGGACGCGCTGATCCTCATCGGCGGATGGGCGCCGTACTACCTGCTGGAGTTCCACCGGGAGCCCGGCGATCGGTTCGTGCACGTCGGGTCCATTGATATTGATTTGGTGGTGGACGCGGACAAGATCGGCGGGCCGCAGTACGCCACGATCGTCGAGTTGCTGATGGCGCGCGGCTACCGCCCGGCGCCGGACCGCCGGGGCCAACCGATCCCGTCCAGCTTCGAGCGGACCGTGGCCGCCCCGACGACGGACAAACCGTATGCGATCCGCGTGGATTTTCTCGCCCCGCTGGCCTCCGGCGAGCCGCCCCGCGCCGGCGCGGCGAAGGTGCAGGAGGACCTCTTCGCCAGAAAAGTGCGGGGGTGCGAAGCCGCCTTGCGCCATCACGAAATCATCGAGCTGACCGGCGCGCTGCCGGGCGGTGGCACGCTGACCGTGCCGGTGCGGATGGCCGATCTGGTCTCCTGCCTGACCATGAAGGGCATCGTGCTGGGCGAGCGGTTCCGGGAAAAGGACGCCTACGACATCCATGCGCTGGCCGCGCACCATCGCGGCGGGCCGCGGGCGGTGGCGGAAGCGCTTCGGCCTCACCTGGGCGAGCCGCTGGTGCAGGAAGCGATGCAGCGCATCCAGGAGGCGTTTCGGACGCGGGAAGGGCACGGCCCGGCGTGGGTGGCGTCGTTTGTCAGCCACCCGCGGTTCGCGCAGGAATACCAGCGCGCGCTCACCGACGCTTATATGGTGGTGCGGGAATTTCACGAGGCGCTGCGGCAGCACGCCCAAGCGCCGGGTACGCAACTGGAGACGACATGAGCGAAACGATTTGGGCCAACCGCACGCTGGCGGCGTACGCGCGCCACGCGCCGGCGGCGATCGCCAGTTGGAGCCGCACGGTGCGCCCCTCGCCGTGGCTGCGGAAATTCGCCGAGCGATGCTCGGAAGGCGGGCGCATCCTGGATTACGGCTGCGGCATCGGCACGGATTTGACGTGGCTGCGCTCCCGGAAGTTTCAGGTGGAGGGCATGGACGGCACGCCGGCGTTCGTCGCCAAAGCGGCTCGCCGCTGCCCGTCCGCAGGCCTGCACGTGGTGCGGTTTGAGTCCGTGCAGCTTCCCATCGGCTCGTACAACGGCATCTGGTGCCGCGCGGCGCTGC